>CAZZHQ010000250.1:0-3334 GCA_964654015.1 uncultured Dehalococcoidales bacterium
TCTCCTAATCTTCCTTATCTCGTATGCCGATAACTATATGGTATACATAATGCAGTACATGCCCCAAGTAGTTTGTGGCAAACTCAGAGCTCATATAATCCCATCTCCAATCCCCATTGCTTTGTGGCGTCAATTCAACTCTTCTTTTTTCATAATATTTGTGAAGCAATGTACGAATGACTTCTTGAATTTGTGTAGTTACTTGAATTTCAACTGATGCTGATATTGTGCGTGTATCAAAGATAGCAGGGATTTCAAATTTCTGTTGAACACTAATATGAGCAGCGTAATAACCCTCTTCTCTTGCCTCAAAATCGCAAAAGCACTTACAACGATTTGCTTTACACAATTTGTCAATTATCTCTGTAATATATCGAACCCCATCCAAGTATTTTACGACAATTAATGTTCGAATAATATCGTCAATTCTAACGTACCAATTTTCAGGAGTAACCCAATCACCATCTGGTGGATCTGGTAGCTGTTTATTAAGTATAAAATTTTTTCTATATGACTTATTTAATGTTTTATCAAATTCTTTAATTTGTATGACCGGCGGTTTATTGACGTTCTGTAGCAAGTCATAGCCAGTTAAAAGCAAATATCTCTGATTATATGTACTCAAATTACTACATATTGCCTTCCAAATTTTGGAGTTTTCAAATTGTTCCTTCATGAGATTTGTAGAATTAATATAGCGTGTTTGTGACAACTCGATGTCTATATCGCATTCATCATGGAGCCAATCTGGATAATATTCGATGGTTGGAATATTTACTATGGCCAAAGTCGTTATCCTGTTTTCATTATTTTAACTGATGTTTATACGCCGGACAATAATAAGTCTGTTGCCCCATAGCCCTACATCAACCAATTTCTTTTATGACTATTTGCAGCCAAATATCCGCTACAATTCTACATCAACTGGTAATAAGTATTAAAGTACTAATAATTTTCTGTAAATTCTTCAATATCTATAAAGAACCTATCAGTAAATCCAGCCTCTATCAAAAAACTCCCCACGGCTATCATCCTAAGCCCTCCGCTGAGGCTCTTAGACGCAAATCGGAGCTAATATCAGCAGTAGTACTCCACTGAACCGAAATGCTGGAGCAGGTATATGCAGCCTATATGCTAAAATTGCGAGCATTCATATCTGAAGGATGCCAGGCTTGCAATGGGAGCAGGAATATTTTTTCACTTGCGGCTATAGTTGTTAATGGTAGCAGTAGACTCTACCTATAGGGGGGGTGAAGAAAAGGGGTTAAAAAAGTTATATATAAACAATATTTCACCCCTAATTTAACCCCCTCTAAGGTATAGCACTAACAGCTTCATCATCAATGCCCAAATCAACGCAAGCCCTCTTCAATTTTTGTGCAGTAACTTCCACCCGTGGAATACCTTTCCTTCTCTTTACCTCAAAATCCATCTGCTGTAAGCCGAATTCAATCTCATTCACAGACAGTTGTACACCTAAGTTTTGGTCAATGCTTGCTTTGATTTGCGATAAATCGTATTTACCATATTTAAAAACCAGATTACTATTTTCATCTTCAATAACTGCTCTACTCAGTACTCCCAAAATTAGAGCTTTCTGCGGGTCGAAATTTCCCCCTGCGGCATGACCCTTTATCTGTTTCAGTACTTGTTCACCTGCCCATAAAGCCCAATTCCCATCTCCAACATTTATCGCTAATCCCATTAATGGATACCACAAATCATGTGCCCTGGCGTTTCCATTAAGAGGATAAATATCAATACTTCTTGCCAAATTTCTGAAATCCTCCTTTTGTTTGTCTGTAAATATCGTATCGCTGTGAGCTTTCTCCGGTTCATACTTTGTCCTAATAAATATGCTCCTACTAGTGGTAGCGGAATCTTTGAATCCTCGTCTCTTATGTATCACTGTTGCCCCAAAGATACGTGCCTTACCTTGACTATACCCAATGGCCTCTTGTTTCTTATGACTCACTACCGCTGTTTGTCGTGAATATCTATCAGCGACCAATTGCTCATGCTTTTTAAAGTCAGCATCACCTTCTTCGATAAATGCGGTGGTATTCTCTAATAGTGCATCTCTTAGGCTGGGATATGTATCATTTATTTTCAGACCTACCCATTGGTTAAGATTTGGGAAGTCTTTTGGGTTTGGTATCGGATTATTTACCAGTTGTAGCATCACTCTAATAATTGCTGACTTACCGCTTCCGTGCTCACCAAATAACACAAGTATAGGGAATAACAGTTGCCCTAGTATTTTATAGGTCAGTATACAATAATAAACACATAGCTCTGACTCGTTATCATTTAGCGAAGATGCTTTTTTGAATGCTTCGATATAAGGTTGCATTTGGCTTAATAATTGGGCACCACTTGCTCCTAATGGGCCATATCTCATTTTGAAACTCCTTTCAATTTCATTCCAGTGCGATTATGATAGAGCACATAGGCAGGAAATAACCATCGTTGGTGCGACAATATTAGATTCGATTTTATGACAATTTTGACAATTTAGGAGCGTGAAGATATATGACTTATTCAGCCGAAATGAAACGGGCAAGGGCACTGGCAACTAGTCAGCATAAGTACGAAGCCAAGCAAATTGTCCAGATTCTTGATTTAGAGTTTGAGAAATTCAAGACATTGACAAAAAAAACAAAACTTAGGAACGTATACAGATGGATTAAGGGTGTAGCCAATGTACCTGGAAACTGGATTGACAAACATCAAGCAAGGTATAGAAAGCTTCCTAAACTCCCAGAACGTATAGGAATTTTGTTTGAAAATTATTCATATGGAATGAGGGTAACAAAGAGGCTAAAGCTAAAAAAAGCCCCACCGAGTATGCAGTATTGGCGACAAGTGTTATTACCGACTGAGAGGGAGAAATTCTTAGAATTACTTCAATGGTTAGGACATGATAGGGAAGGTTTTGAGGTAATGATTAAACACTATCACCCTGGGACTAGCACTGAGTCTATTCGACTCATTCCCAAACGTAAAATAGCTTGACATATTATCCGTATACGATTATAATATTAGTAGGAAATACTATACTACAGCATAGTTGAAAATGGCTGGATTGTATTGAGTCTGGATTATAAGAAAAGGAAATTCGGAGTTGGCCGAAAACCAAAGGGAACGTAGTTTAGCAAAAAGTTTAGCAATTTATCAATCGTGAGTGAATGTAAATGAAAATCAATAATTTAGCAAAACGACAAAGTAATGGACGGAAAACAAGGGCATACTATACGAGTGGACTAGCTACAAAGATGGGTGGTGCCCCCAAGGGAATTCGAATCCCTGTGTCCAGCTTGAAAGGCTGGTGTCC
>CAZZHQ010000251.1:0-3309 GCA_964654015.1 uncultured Dehalococcoidales bacterium
CGGTCCCTTACCGAGTACCCCGGTCAACCAAATGATAAGGTATATCTGCTTTTCAGAGTATGCAGCCCAGAGCGGTGGACGTGGTAAGTCAATTATGCGAGGGTCGGCAAGAAGCCAATGGCGAAAGAAAGAGCGATAGGCGTATCTAATAATAGTTGGCATAGGGCTTCGCTCTGTAATTTCAATTATTCGCTCTCGGGAAGCCGCTGGTGGGGTAGTGGCAATGACATCGGTGGTTGTCTTGCGTCCAAATCGTCGGTCTGGAAATAACCGCTGGCGTTGGTCAGGTGAACTGGTTGCAAGCTCCTGCCACCGTTTTCTTGCATTATCTGCGGTTGTAGCAATAGGCCATGTTCGCCCAACTTTCACTCCTGGTGTTTGCCACGGGAAAAGGTCGATTAGTAATGGCCAAGAAGAAAAGTCACTAACCCCGGCGGGAATAAGAGGAGCAGTCCATTCATTGGAGCACTCCTGCCAATCCAATTCGTTGAAAGACCGTACTGAATCAAGTTCGGCCAGTTTCTCATCCCGGCTGCCGGTGATTTTTGTATAATGCACAATCGCAGGTGTATCTGGATTAGGACTGCCATAACGCACACCTATGGCGATGGCTACCGGAGTCTGGATGGCAAAGACGTTTTCCGTTCTCCGTGCCCCCAGGCTCCCACCCTCCAGGTCGATAATCCAGAGCTCGTCGAAGACATGGCGCATCACCTCTCTCATCCCGAGGAATCCGGGGCCGTTCAGGTAACTCGACGCGGTGATAAATGAAACGATACCATGGCCGGGGCTGTCGGGGGACTCGAATACCTTCCAAAGCGCCCATCGCCAGAAATAAACGTAGGTGTTGTACAGGCTGGCGATATGGCTGAACATGGTTCGGCCACGGGCGAGGCGGATGAAATCTCCCAGGAGCCGTTCAAGCCTGGCTGCAGGGTCATCGGTACCCTCGCTCGCATCGAAAGCCTGCCGGCTGTAGGGAGGATTACCCATGCAGACCAGCACGCGCGTCTCCTTCTTCACCTTTCCAGCTCGCCGGTGTTCGTCTACCAGAGGGCGTAGAGACAAAGGGAGACGCCCGGGTGGGGCTACATCGGGCGATTCAAGTGTGTCAGTAAGGTAAACATGGATTCCGTCATCAGGGAGTGTAGCGCCAGCCTCCTGTAGCTTCTGCGTCACCCGGAGATGGGCAACGGCATACGGCCCTACCAGCAACTCGAAGGCGTGCACGTTCTTCGCCAGCATGGTAGCTCGCGGGGGCACCGCTCCTGCGCCATAACGGGCTTGCACCCTGTCTATAGCTTCCGTGATTGCCGCCAGAGGATACGTCCCCGTACCTGCGGCTGGGTCAAGGAAGATGACTTCGTCATCGGCATAAGTCATCGCTTTGCCAAAACGTTCTATCAAGAGTTGTTCAACCAGGCGCACCTGGCAGCGAACGACCTGTACAGGAGTATAATATACGCCACGCTCTTCACGCATCCTGGGGTCGTATGCCGCCAGGAAGTCTTCGTAGAAATAAAGCCACGGGTCAGGGTCGCGCTCCATGAGCCTCGCCGGATCCACAGCCCCGATTACCCTTACCAGAATATCCACGCCGGTGCCAATATCCTCCCGGGTCTGCTCGTCGGCCAGCACTGTGAGGACATGCCCAAGCAGTTTGTGTTTATGGCTAAGGGTTTCCGCAGCCCGACTTGGGCGCAAGTCGCTGGCGCCGTCGAAGCGGGCAAGGAGTAGCGCATATGTCAGTGTTTGGGCATATGCATCGGTGAACCCTTCATCTGTGGCGTCAGGAAACAGGGTGGTACGCCATTCATACGCGAGTTGGGCCAGTGCAGAATCACTGTTTCTTACGGCTTGAAGCACATCGTCACGTAGAAAACGGCACAGTGGTGCCAATAATTCAGCCAGTGCTCGGGGTGAAGCTGGTGTAACCGGCTCCCATGTTAAAAACTGGCGGATGATTGTTAGAAAATCAGACGTTGCTTCTTGCTTTAAGCCACGGATTCCCCGTTGGTCAATATCACCGATATCAACAATATCACCAACCCTTTGTCCGCTCCGATAGAGTGCCCAAGCATTTCCGTCTGTGTAAATCAGATTGGGAAGCTCCTGGAATTTCCGCCATTGCTGGGCATTGTGACCGGCAAAACGTGTTGGGTCAGCACCCGTACCAGGCTTTTTAAGTTCAATATGTCCTGCCAGCACTCCGTCCACAGCTACTGCCATATCAGGACGCCCGATATCCTCAGCAGTTGCTTCTGTGACAACATTTAGGGCATGACCTAATTGAGTACCGAGAGACCTGACCAGGTTCTCGACAGGATTTTTTAGTTGGTCTTCAGGTTGTCCGACCAGCACAGATGAAAACTTTTCGCGGACGGCATTCGCGAAAGTTACGAGGTATTCGATTGATACTTCTGACATTGTCACAGCCTGCTACCTATACGTTCCCTCAGTGCTGTGGTCAATTCTAGCCAGCACCTTCTTCCTTACCATAACAGTGACAGTATAGCACCTGACTATAAGGCTGACAAACGTACGTAAGGCAAGTTACCTACTTCTGTTGGAATGTGCGCTTGTTCATCAACTAGCATCAGCGTACTAATTCACTAGAAATGGAATCTACGACGGACGTGTGTTCATCGTTAATATTTATGTTATTTATGATAGAATATTCGCGGAGAATATACTTAAATGGACGGAAAGCTGAAGTGAATACCTAGAAACCCAGAAAAATTCGAGACAATCGCTAACCAAATGAGCGATAATCAATTTGCAGAAAGGATGGTGAATGCCCGTTCCAATCTCTTCCAGCAAATCTCAAGGTTTGCTAACCGGGTTGCCTGAGCCCCCTTTTGTTCAAGCTCATTATTCGATTAGAATAGAGCCTGATATCAATACTAATTTTATATTAAATTATATTTGTTATAAAATGATTGTGAATGAAAATGATTTTAATAATTACCTGAAAACGAATCCATTAAAGTTAAGAACACGAATACAAACAGAATCTGGGATTACTTCGATGTTCGAACCTGATGAGAGAGTAAATGGATGGCCCTCGCTAGGACATCGGCCTTTGAAAATTGCTTGTTATGTTCGATAGTATAATAAGAGTCAACGGGATAACGAAGGTTAAACTCTGATATGGATAAACATATTCAAATAGGTTCCAGAAAAGAGATAGCGTATTTTAAATCCATGATTATTGAGTCTTCTGCACAAACCAGGGAACAACTACTTGATTTGGTCGGAAGCAATGATCCCGTTGAATTGTTGATGAATATGAAGTTTGGTGAAATAGGC
>CAZZHQ010000252.1:0-3294 GCA_964654015.1 uncultured Dehalococcoidales bacterium
ATTTATTCGAAAACAATGGTGAATATAGATTGTTGAGGGATGTTCCGGCTATGCCGTGGGCGGTTGATTGTAGCCGCTGGCAATATCAGAGTATACCAGGATAAGAATGCTCTCAGGAAATCGATTATTGTTTAAACAGCTTTAAAGAAGGTAGAACGATTTTTTCTCGGATCGCTTCACTAGAGTTGACAGCAAAGAGTGGGATATCAAGCAATTTGCCATTAAACGAGATATAAGTGTCATCGTATTTTATATTATCTGGGGTTTTCAACAATTTTTCGTCGTAGTACTCTAAGTGCCCCATGCAGTGTTCGAACTTAGATATCCATTTTGCTTTCCCTTTGTTTACAATGTTATAGATTATTCCTGAGAACACCGTCGGCTCAGAAACGCTCCTATCCTGTAGTACTATTTTCATATAGATTATCTTCAAATCATCTGTAATGCCAGTAGATTGCTGGCCACCTTTAATCTCAGTTTTTTCCTTTGGCACGAAGAAGACGGCAAACTTTCTATATAGCCAAAGATCAACATTCGTAGTGTCGAGACCTCTAGAATTCCTCACCGAAATGGCGTATCCACCAGGTTTTCCTATCACGAACTCCTCGGGTTCATCACGGTACATAGCTTCCGCCTCTTTTATCATGTAGGAGACTTCGAGGAACAGTTTTTGTACAAAATCGAAGGCTAAAGTAGTCTGCTCAGTCATTTCTTTCTTCGTAGCCATGGTATTTATGACCTCCTGAAGAATATTTCTATATTTTTCGATTCATTCATTATCGGATAGTCAGTATTTCGGAATAACTGTTTA
Organism: uncultured Dehalococcoidales bacterium; assembly: GCA_964654015.1. Classification (GTDB taxonomy): domain Bacteria; phylum Chloroflexota; class Dehalococcoidia; order GIF9; family AB-539-J10; genus JAUUZT01. The sequence continues at coordinate 812 of CAZZHQ010000252.1, forward strand.
CTTTGGTCGAGGAATATATAGCTCGGCGAAACTGATAGAGGCTTACTGAATGACAGGCTTTCTACGAATCCGATGAAATCACCTCGGAATTTCGCGGTTCTAGCATTAAAAAAGACTTCGTCACAAGCGTTAATAATTTCTACGTTTTTGAAGAGTTCGTCTAGTCCATTGAAACTCCTGAGCTTCTTCCTATCAAGAAGTTCATATAGGTCTAGTGCGAATAGCCTATCTTCTACACTAATTGGCTGTCGTCTATCTGCTGTCCTTTGGAGGAATTTCGCAATAGTCTGCCAATTCGTCCATTTGCAATAGCTTTGTAATTCCCCTGGTAGAGTTTGGAGTCTCTCTGGCTTCTCATAAGAATCGGCAGTGATAGCTACAAGGACAAAAATCTTGTCGTTAATTCTTGCTTGCTGCAAACCATTATGTACTCCCCTTACAAGCTGTGCCTTAGTCTTTTGAGTTTCTTCGGCAAAATCCGAGAAATACTTCGCCTCAACTAGGAAGTAATAGTCTCCTGCCGTGATAACGAGGTCAGGTTCGGTATAGTCTTCGTATCGAGGCCAAAAATCAAATACGGCGTTTATTGCCTCGTCCCTGGAAACATTGAATCCGAGCTCTTCTAAATAGCCCTTAAGGAAGATACTGTGACTTGAATACTTGAAGAAAGAAAACACGTTGCAGGTAAGAATGTCTTCTTTAGCTTCAACTTTGGGGGATAGTTTGCCTCTTATTTCGGCAATATACATAGAGTTCTAACCAAGACTTATAATAAAGTTATTTCTACATTCACTCTATCTTATCTCTCTTAGCGATGTTATGCCTTGCACAAAGAAGTTGAATATTCTCTGCTACTAATGAAGAACCACCTTTTGAATAGGGTATCACGTGGTCAAAGTGAAGATTGTCTTTACTTCCACATTTTACACATTGACCTTTGTCTCGTTTCCACACTTCCAATTTCACTTGAGCGGGAATGATCCTGTTGTGGTCGATGTCAATTGATGGGAGTTCTAGGTTGTCTGAATTGTCTGCTAACTCTAGCCTGAATTTGAATACTGTACGAGCATTGCTCGATTCTTGCCAAGCATCAATTAAACCAAAAAAACCATTGTATACCCATATACCGGAGTGAATTTTCTCGTACACCTTTACGCGTTCAGGCCCATTTTGACCGCTTTTATACTTAAGTGCTGCTTCATAGAACAGACCATTCTGAGTAAGCGTACCGGTAGGATTAGTCATAGGCTGATCAATTCTCTTAGGATTGGTATCTGCGTCTCGCTTTGGGACATCGTGCCCCTCATATATTAAAATACTACCACTGTCCTCGATTCTATCTGCGTATGGGGCATTTGGTCTCAAACTCATCAATATAACACTAGTATCTCCACGCAAGCGGTAATTCATACCACGCTGAAGATTTACTCCTTCTTCCTGGCACATTTCTAAATAGGAAATAACATCTCCTGACTTAAACATTACAGAGATAATAACACTGCGTAATAGGATGAGCAATAGGTATATAGTTATTTAGTGTGAAGCAAGGGACTTTAAAGGCGGTTGTTTAGAACACGGCCTTGATGAGTCCTTCGTCTGTTTGGAAGTAATCGCTTAAATGAAAACTTAGCTCGACTTTAATCCAGGTTTCATCATTGTAGCCGAGCCAACATTTTTAACCGGGTATTCTTACATTATAGCGTTTATTACTCCATGCCCCTTTTTTCTAGGTCGCCAAAAAGTGCAGAAAGTCTTACCAATTAACACGGCCAATCTGCCCTATTTAATTCGATGGCCTAATATTACGATCAATTCACTGATTACGCACATAGTCTATTACCCTCTTTTCATCTTTGCCAACGGTAGACACGAAGTATCCCGGTGACCATACTATTTTGTCTTTCCAGTAGACTTCCTCTAGCCTGCGAAATCGTTTCCTCATATAACTGCTGGTTCTGCCTTTTAATCGCCCGATAACTTCACTGACGATTTACACTACAAATCTATCCAACTCAGGATAGTCTTTAGTCATCGAAAGCCTGGCTTACTTTCCAAACCTTCCAGACATTGCCGACTAAATCTGGCCCTGGTTTTAATGTTGGTTTCCCGGGTTTCCAGCCTGAAGGGGTTGCTTCAGTACCTTTGGAATTCCGCACCAGTTGGAAAGCTTTGATTTGCCTGATGGATTCACTAACATTTCTACCAACTGGAGGTGTTAACACTTCAAATCCCTGTATATTTCCGTCAGGATCAATAATGAATCTACCCCTTGTTTCCACGCCGCTGTCCTCATCATATATGCCATACAATTTACCTATACTACCGTCCTGATCAGATAACATCGCGAATGGAATGTCCTTGTTAATCATCTTCGAAAGCTCATGCTCATTCCACATTTTATGCACAAAAACACTGTCAACACTGACGGATAGCACTTCTACACCCAGACCTTGAAGTTCCGTGTATTTTTCAGCAACTGCTGA
>CAZZHQ010000253.1:0-3272 GCA_964654015.1 uncultured Dehalococcoidales bacterium
TCTTTGACATTGTGGAATAGTTCACGGTATTTGCTAAAGAACTCCCTGGTGACAACTTCGATACTGAATGCTTTCTCGAGGTTAGGGAGCGAGGGATTAGAACTGTCATTCTCCAGGATTGGGAGTAGCTGCACCTGTGCTGTATGGCTGCTCTCATTCTGGCCCACGAGGAAGGAATACCTGCGCGCTGGTGTAAGCTCTTTCTTGATTTTTATCTTGCCATTTGCTGACTCTGCCAGGTTGTAATCCATTTTTACCAGGGAAAATCGCCAGTCTTCATTATCAGAGGAGACAAAGGCAACAAGAGCAGCGTCTTTAAGATCGCCACCTCTGCTGCCATTTAAATACCAGGCAATAAAGTTTCTTTGCATGGTGCGGGCACGATCAAGGAAAGTCCCCTTTTTTAGTCGGACAATAAGGATATCTATTTTATTGTTATCGGCATCCTCGTATTTGCCTATTCGCTTGAGGGAGTGAATACTTCGCTCGTAAGCGTTGGGAATTATGTTGCCCTGGTAGGTGAAATTCTTTGCGGCATCCAGATAGTTGACCAGATTTTTACTAAAATTGATAAAGCGCCCTTCGTCGAAGGGCTTTTCAAAAGTATCCCTGATGATTTTTATAGCAGTCTGTTTATTCATGTAAACAACCTATTTGACAATATAATAGTTGCTTGTTAATATCATAATACAATCACGATGAGAGACCAATCTGGAGAGCTTAGCTCTTCGGCAATGTCTCTCTTTTTATTTGGCTTCTTAAACATATTCCAGCATAGCCCTGAGATTATTCATAAACACGATATGGAGCATCACCCTCCTGAATAAAGAGGAAAAGCTATTCTTATTTGGGATCATCAACTTTTGGAGCTTATCGTTCTTTATTAAATAGTCCACCAGACAATAGAAGTCACCATCCCCGGTAATAATTAGAGCTTTATCATAGTTCTCGTATTCAATCATTGTGTGTAGCACCAATTCAGCGTCGACATTACCCTTCACTTCCCCCCCAGGTAATTTAAGTGTTGGCTTGAAAATCAGGATATATCCTGATTTTTGTAAATTGGTATATAGAGCTTGATTTTCATACACGTAACCGATGAATAAAAAGATTTGAGTTATGCCATATTTACGGATGAGATATTGTCTTAATTTTCTAAAATCAAGAATCCATCCCTGGCTGCGAATTGAAAGGTTAAGGTTCTGACTGTCAATAAAAGCGTAGTTATTCTGAGCTTTTTTCATAACTATTCTGCTATCAGATATTCGGAAAGGACTACCTCTCGAGGTCCCGAAGTTTGGGCAGAGCTATCAGATATTGGCTCCTTGAAAAACTCTAGGGGGATGTTGGTTTTAAGCTTACCCAGTATCTTCAGTGGATTCGCTTCTTTGCTTAGTTCTTTGACCAGGGTCTTTGTTGTCTGCTTTGGAAGCCCGCCTTCCTCAATGAGCTTAATCACTTCTCTTACATAAAGCTCATCATCTTCTGTGTAGCCCTGGAAGTTTTTTACCTGTTTGGATTTCAGGATTCTTAATACGAAGGTTGCGCTGTCACGCCCCCCTTTGTTCTTTGTTACAGATATCTCCTCTGTTGTTGCCAGCGTAAAGGCTGCTTTGTTCTTCTTTAGTAGATCGTAGTAACCTGCACCAGGGCTTCGCCGAATAGTGTCTTTGTTTGCTACTAAATACTTTACCGTATCGAAGAAATCCAGCTCTTCAGTCGAATTATCATCAGAAAGATAGAACTTTTGCAGTTTTCCCTTGCGGAAATAGGTTAGTAGTGCATTTGTTTCGATATGGTAATCTCTGGCAGTTCGAGCCTTTTTAGGTAATCGCTTAATCTTCTCAAACAAATCAGGCTCATTGTCACGGATATCCCTGATTATTTGCAGGTATCTAAGTTCGCTTTCTTCACCCTCGTCCTCGCCGGTTAAAGTTCTCTTCGACAGCAAGCGGCTGAATAAGTCATGGGATTTAATCTCTTCCCCTTCTGTTAACAGCCTGGCGTCGTTACCCAGCATTTCAATGAAGGATTGTATTTTGTATTCTGCCGCCTCTTCAAGTTTTAACTGGTCGTTTGATTGAGTGGTTGGGAAGAAGTTAAAGGCGTAAATCGTATCGAATTTGGTATCAACACGATTAATTCGCCCTACTCTCTGCATTAATCTGGTTGGGTTCCAGGGTATGTCATAGTTGATGACCACGTTAGCGCGATGCAGGTTGACCCCCTCTGCGAGCACTTCGGTAGTAATGAGTATACGATAATCATCTTCGGGAACTTTGGCTCTGCCATCAAAATTGGCGATGACCTTATTACGTATAGCTACACTAGAAGCACCTGAGAACGAAAGTATTTCCTGGGGGAATACTTTACTGAGTTGCTCCTCAAGATATTCAGCGGTCTCTTTGGACTCTGTAAAGATGATAAGTTTATTCTTTTTTAGAATCCTCTCGCTTTTAAGAATATTAACGAAGGTCAACAGCTTCGGGTCTCTATTTATTGTTTGCCATAGCTGTTTTATTATTTCAAGTGTGATTAAATCGTTCTTGAGATGCTCTTTGAGCTTTGAGCTAAAGTCAGCCGCATCATAGCGTCGAGCTTTATCCTCATCAATTAGTTGCTGAATGGCTTCATCATTGTCATCGTCTTCCAGAAGTTCAAAGAGTCTATTAGCATACTTCTTGCTGATATACACATTTCCATTATCAAATTCCTGTATAAACCGCTTGTAGGATTCGATGAACCTGGTTATTGTTTTTCTGAAGGCATAGAAGCTGCTTTCAAGCCTCTTTACCAGGAGTATCCTCATGAATTTACGCATATTACGCTGCGCCAATTCTTCGGGTTGGCTAATCTTGCCTTCGTAGTAAAGCATTGGGGTATAGCGAGCATAATTGAACTGCCCAATTACCAGTTCAATTGTTCGACTGAACACATGGTCTTCATTATCGTTAAGCTGATAGTAAACAGGTTGTGGGTCGGCTACTTCAGGGAAATTAAATCCTTTCTTCTCAAGGTCTTTGCTAAAATATTTAACAATTTCTGACCTGGTTCTACGAACCATCAGATATTTAAGAATCTTTTCACGGACTTCTTTGGCATTATCCGCCACAACCGTCATGTATTTATCGTAGTCCTGTTGCCTGTCAAGGCTATTGAGTCTCTTTTTTAGGCGTCTAAAAAAACTCTCCAAATCTGGCAGGTTGGGGATGGTACTCTTCCTGGATTTTTGGAAAAGTTTAATCTGGCTGAGAATATCATTTGGGGAATTG
>CAZZHQ010000254.1:0-3266 GCA_964654015.1 uncultured Dehalococcoidales bacterium
GAAAGCCTGGAAATGGTACAGCGTTATACCAGGTCATTTGCCTTTGAAGATTCAATGAGGTTCTATAAGTCTCCTTTGTCTTAGATGTAGGTATGGGGATTGGATTCTCCTTTTTTTCTCTTTTGGCCTTTTTACACTTGTCTGGGAACGATTTGAAGTTATTTAACTGACAGAGTTTGGGCGATCTCTTTCGTGAGATCTTTTTGCTTGTCGTTTCCAAATGTTGTACACCATGCAATTATCATTTTCCCATTCTTACTGAATCCTACCGCATAACAATAATTATCCGAGCCTTCCCAAGTACCCGTGACTATTGCCTCATTTGCAGGAGTTTTGCCATCAGCGAGATAAATTGCTTTATGCGGGGAAGCAAATACAGTAGCATTCAGCCAACACCACGGATGAAAACTCCGAAAACCAGCTTTAACAACTTGGCCAAAATCAGCAGTCTCGGGAACCACAGCCACTCCACCGTAGTCCGCAAATCGATCAACGTAGGAGATGACACTGATTACAAATTCACCTTCTGTAAAAGCACTTCTGAGGCCCAATTCCTCCCACTTTACGGGATATTGCCATGTGAAGCCAAGAGTGTCATTTGTATAGGTTGCGGAAGCGAATGATAGAACCTTTGCCGGTGGTGGTGTAACTGGCTCAGGTGCCACAGAAGCAGTAACTGGGGGCGTAGATGGTGCTACAGGTGGGGTTGCTACGGGCGGGGTAGCTGTAGGTGGTGGAGTGGTGGCCACCGGCGCGCACCCAACGATGAGTATTAATAACATGAGGACCGCTACAACATATTTCATGATAACCTCCGGCATATTAGCATTGCTAATGTTACCGTATTATTTAGCGGGCTGCAGGAGGACCTATTTTCAGGATAGTATGAAGTTTTACAGGTCACCGCTTTAGCGTGTATTGGCGTCACATTTCTCTGAATAGGTCCCCCTAAAGTATTTTTCACATAGATGTTGGCATCTCCGTTTTGGATTGGCCGCCCAAGCGCTTTCACTATAACACGGGTCACCATATTCACAGCTTAGAAAAGTACCATCTTTAATGCCTTCCATTGGTCTGGCGAGAGCGTCTTTTACTAATTCTTTCGCTTCACTGCTTGCTATAGCAAAGCCAAGGCCAGATGCACCAAATACTTTGGCTATTGTAACACCTATCACATTACCATTGGCATCTATTAGAGGGCCACCTAAGTTTCCATAATTGATATCGGCATTTGTTTGAATTGTTGTTACCTTGTAATCCTTGTTCAATTCTTCCATAGTGTAATTTCTCGGGTATGTGTCAAAGTCGCGTACTGCAGAGATCGTCCCATTAGTCATGGTCGGTTCGCAGCTAAAACCAATGGTATTGGTTTTCCATTTATATGCAGAAAGTGATTCGGCATAAAGAATACTGCTTGGATAACCCAATGCCATAACCGATTGTCCTCGTTTTACCAGAGATGAATCACCAATATTTAGATAGGGGAATGGTTCATCTCGCGTGGTAATCTTAATTACTGCCAGATCGTCCTGAGGATGCTTGCATATTAACGTGGCGATATAACAATGGTCTTTATCTATATTTAATTCACCATTTTTATATAAGAATACATAAATGAATTGTGCTCCACCCGCTTCGTCACAGTTTTCGATTGCACTGCGGCTTGTCAATATGTAGCCGTTTTTATCCATTAGCACACCTGAACCCTGCTGCCATTCACGTTTATTTTGATGCTGTAGCCAATGCAGCGGTGCAGGAGAACGAGTGCTCAATATTGGTTTCAACATTTCAATCTCGTACCAAAACCCATCTGCAGCTTCCCAGTATGGCCACTGGGCTGTCGAAAATACCAAAACAGTGCTCTCTCTCGCCTTTTCTGAAATATCACCAGTATCCAGAGTAGGTGTAGCTGTAATAACCTGCGACGGTTTGTTATCCGCTGGTAATGTCGAAACCGGTGGAACTTGGGCGCTTATATTATCGACTGCAACAGGCGTTTGTGGTTGGCTTGGTAATGTCGGGGCGCATCCCACTGCCAGGATTAACAACATAGTTATTGCCAGTACGTACTTCATCATAACCTCCGATATATAGGAATGTCATAGTATACGCTCATGTCCTACGGATTGGAAAGTCTATGTATGGTATCACTTGCCATGAAATAACACGGCCCTGCGCTGTAGTACCCGCCCTTCAGCTTTCAGGATAGTATGAAGTTTTACAGGTCACCGCTTGGGTGAATCCCTCTTTTTACGATATTTTACCTGGTATCGTTTTCAGGGGGTCAGGTCAGTTGTCATAAACTTTTATTCTATTCAAGTTAATTAAAGTGGTAGGATAAGCATTGTAGCTAATTCCAAATATCGTAATAGATGCCCCTTCAATAGTCTTGTCCCGAATCAATCTGTTGACAAAATCCAAATTACCATCATCACTGGCATTGAGTAATTCTGTATTGTTTAAAGAAAAGCGGATATCAGGATTAACAGATATTTTTATGTTATTGACAGTGCCCGGACCTGTAATGCAGGCATAATTTTTAGCACTAAGTAATCTGCCTGGACCAAGGCCCGAAGGTTCGAATTCTCTACCTGAATATTCGAGATCAGGTTGAAATGAGTAAACTTCGGCTGAAGGGCGGGCTGGACAAACTCTAAACCAATAATTCGATGGACGAACAATGCCAGGATCATTCATGGTATTAAAGTTTGGGTAACCAATAATGATTCCAACGCAATCATCACCTTTACCAGATGCCATTAACACATCGATGTCAACTGCTAAACGAGATTGTAGAGGTATTTTATTGTTTATTGTTTTTATATAGCGGCCAGACTTCGTGCATTTCAAGGTGAAATGGCTATTGCCATACTTGGCTTCACCTTGATCGTCGGAAAATGTAGCCCAACCACTACTAGGGTCCGAAAAATCATCAGTAAAAATTAGTTTTCCAGACTGTAAAAATTGTGAATTAGCGGATGGTAGTGATGTTGAAGCAGGGAGATTTGCAGAAGAAGACGCAGGTGGTAAAGCTGAAATAGAAGTCTGTGGGTTGTTGGTTATAATAGCAGTACAAGCTGTAGAGCATATTGCCAATGTAAAAGCAAACGCTATAAGTATATATTGATACCCGCGATACATCATCAAGCCCTCCATAATATAAGAATGCCATAGTATACCCTTATGCCTGACGAATTGGAATGCCTATGTACGGTGTTCCTTGGCATGAAATAATACGACCCTGCGCTGTATTCCCCAACCCTTCA
>CAZZHQ010000255.1:0-3257 GCA_964654015.1 uncultured Dehalococcoidales bacterium
AAAGACTGGGAACTCTTATTAGCTAAGGCTTCTGTCGTAGAGGAGATATAAAGCGGGGGAACGGGCAACTACTTCAGCAGCGAGTTACTGGCTCATATATTTTGCCTCATCCTCCCGTGTGGGCTGTAATCGGGCAAGTGGCATTCCGCCACATAAGGAAGGTGCTGAGGCAAGCCAAGGTGATAGAGAAAGCTTGAAATGGAGTATTCAATTTTTGGGGTAGGTGAATGGTTTTATACCTTGCCCCTCTCCTTCGAAGGAGAGGGGCAACTGGAGTGTGGTCAATAAACATTAGCTTGTACTCTCGGTATATTCTTACCTTCTAGGTAACTCTGAAAGTCAGCCACAAAATAGTTCAGAAAGGGGATAACAATGGGCTTTAAGGCTATTTACACTTATCCGACGAGACAGCGAGGAATGGATATGGTGCGGGAGGTGGCCACTATCAAAACTTTAAGAGAGCAATACCCACCACCCAACCCAATAACAGAGGATGAACTCTTAGAAGAAATAGCTGATGCTGATGCCATAGTTAATGTAAGATCTATACCAATGAACAGGGAAATTATTGAAGCGGCTAAGAATTTGAAAATAATTGCCCGGCACGGACTGGGCTACGAGACTGTTGACGTGGAAGCTGCCAGCGAACGGAATATCGTAGTAACCAGGGCTACGGCACAGGGCCCATATCCCGTAGCCGAATTCACAATAGGGCTACTGCTTGCTTTGTCAAAAAAGTATATTCCGGCACATGCCTCAGTTAAAAGTGGAAAATGGGAATCGCTGAAGTTCAAAGGCAGCGAGGTTCGGGATAAGACTTTGGGAATAATTGGTCTGGGAGCAATAGGCTCCACGGTAGCCAGAATAGCTACATTAGGACTTCAGATGAAGGTAATTGCCTACGACCCATATGTTTCAGAGGAGAAAGCTAGAGAGGTTGGCGCGAAGCTGGTGGAGTTTCATAGCCTCCTAATGGAATCCGACTATATATCTGTTCACGCAGCCGTAACCAAAGAAAGCAAGGGGATTCTAGGAAAGAAAGAATTTGACCTTATGAAAAAAGGTGTATTTGTCATCAACTGCGCTAGAGGCGAAATGCTTGATGACACGGCATTTTATGAGGCACTCAGCAGCGGGAAGGTGGCAGGAGCAGCTTTAGACGTTCTTGCTGAAGAACCACCCCTACTGGACAACCCGCTCCTTGGATTGGAAACCGTGATACTGACGCCTCATGCCGCTGGAATTACTGATGAGTCATTGGAGAGGATGTCAATCTCAATAGCGGAAAACATTGTCAATATTGCACAAGGCCGATTACCAGACCTTGAGACCGTGGTTAATAAAGCTGTATTGAATTCCCCGCCATGGAATAAAATGGACAGAACTGGAAATTAAGGTCTGACTGAAAGATGGCTACTCAGTGAGACTATATTTAGGTGCAGCTACCTCATTCAGTGTGCTAGACACTTTGTTCAAGGGAGCTGAAATGCTTTGTCGAGGGGAAGAACAACCGCATTAAGACTATAAAGAGGATGACTTATGATTATTGCAACATGGAATAATTTCCGAATGAGGATATTGGCTGCTAACTAGGCTGTAAGATCGCAGTTTCACACTTATTGGCGTAGAACCTGAGAAATATTTCAGAGGTACCTGGCATGAGAGTTTGAGACCTGGGTTAGGTTATCATTGAAGGAGATAATGAATAGTATTAAATTGTCGCAACCAGTATGGTATGAACCCAAAGAGTTGATATTACCGTTACCTGATGGCTGGCAGGTTGAGGTGTGTAATATGGCTGGCTATAACCGTTCAGCCTTGAAACCAGATGAAATCAAAGCCGCTATCAGCAATCCGATTGGCATACCGCCTATCAGGGAACTGGCTAAAGGCAAGAAAGAGGTCGTTATTATCTTTGATGATATGACTCGTGTTACCCGAGTGGCTGAAATTGTACCCTTTGTCCTTGAGGAGCTGGCTGAAGCCGGTATCCCTGATAGTAACATACGCTTTATCATGGCGCTGGGTTGTCATGGGGCTAAGGACAGGAGAGATTTTGTCAAGAAGTTAGGTGAGGACACGTTAGCCAGATTCCCCGTTTATAATCACAACGCCTTCGGTAACTGTACCTATGTGGGCACGACGGCTACTTTCGGGACCAGGGTTTATGTTAATGAAGAGGTGATGAAGTGCGACCTTAAGATAGCTATTGGTTCGGTAGTACCCCACCCCACGAGCGGGTTCGGTGGTGGTGGCAAGATTATCTTGCCTGGTGTAACTTCTTTTGAGACTATCGAGCATAATCACGGAACGATGTATAAAATGGTGCGGGAGGGAAGTAAGCCTGTTGCCGGCATGGGAAATTTTGACAGTAATCCGATACGTATGGATATTGAAGAAGCAGCCGTTTTATCCGGCCTGGATGTAATAATAAACTGCATCGTCAATACCCGGGGGGAAACAGTCTTCGTCTTCACCGGCGCGCTGAAACTTGTCTATGCTGCTGCGATTAAAGAAGCCAAAACTCACTACCTGACACCCAGGGTGGAGAGGAAAGATATCGTCATCGCTAATACCGTTGCCAAGGCAAATGAAGGCTGGATTGGACTGCCCATTGCTTATCGGGCGATAAAGCCAGAGGGCGGGGATGTCGTCCTCATCGCCAATATGCCTGAAGGGCAGGTAACCCACTATCTTCTGGGACCCTTTGGTAAGACAAGCTTCGGTCCAAAACGTTTTGGGCCAAGACTACCCCGGCGTGTCAATCATTTAATTGTTTATACCGAATACCCTGATTTAGCAAACCGTGCCTGGTTTGGAGAAGATTCAGATAGGGTTCTCTTTTTATATAAATGGGATGATGTTCTACAGTTCCTCCAAAAAGTCCATGGGAGAGGTACCAAAGTCGCCGTATACCCCAATGCTGAGATTCAATATTGCGTTTGACAATTACGAATAAAAAATAGCCGGGTAGGATAGCTTTAAATGAATGCTCCAGGCTTCGTCTGATTTACCAAATTCAAAGAAGTGGGGAGACAAGTATTCAGCTGGTGATGCGGCTAGCCCACTGTTTGACTTCAATTACGAAAAAATTTTGCCAAAATAAAGCCCCCTACGGAGAACCAAGAGGATTTAAGATGCAATATTTAAGGTATAGTGTTTTCCTTATATCAATGGTTGTGAACTTTTTAGTAAAAAATACTGGCTGCGTCCCATAACTGGTGGAAATTCGATCTGGCCATATCCTATACCCTCTT
>CAZZHQ010000256.1:0-3244 GCA_964654015.1 uncultured Dehalococcoidales bacterium
AATCGTTGGACAACGGTTAATCGTGATATCCGTCTGGAACAACCGGCATGTGGGTTGCCCGACTCCGGCACCCGCAATTCCGCGTGTTCGTTCCGTAAAACACCAGCAGGAACTATCCTGCCAGAACCAGTCTAAAACGACCATCCATTATACAAAATCCGCCAAAATTTTGCCAACCGATAGTAATAATATTCATCGAAATGTTCAAAAATGTCTCTCACAGAGGCACGAAGGCACAGAGGTATTCTTCGAGATTTTCATTGTTGGTTCGTGCAAGTCTGTTCTTCATGAGCCCCTCGTCAAAAATCCAGCCGCCCCAATCATAAAACCTGATGCATATGATTCTCACACATTCTCCGTGCCTCTGTGCCTCTGTGAGAGTATATTTTTTCAGCTCGGACCCAACTCGCCAGCCCGGCATTAACCAAGCATTCGCCAGGGTCTGTTGTAGTTATTGGTTGGGTTATTTTGTTTACTCTCAGGGCATTTAACCGTGATAATTACTCAACTAATATCAGAAGAAACGCAATTATTATAACATTTCCCACATGATTTCTACATATTTTTTCACATTTTCATTCATCATAATGCACCTTGTCGGGTTTCCTCAGTCTAATAGCTTGATCAGCTACTGAATTACCGTATCCCTTGGTCAGAATATATTCCTGCCCGATTTCATACAATTTTGCATGGTCAGTTGCTATAGAAAAGGTGATTAACTTTGCTGAAGGAGGAGCTCCGTCCAATATCTGAAGAATCTCTGCTCGAATTTGAGATATGATTCCGATACTTGAACCAGGATGAATGCCAATATGTTCTACTCTAATCAGTAGTGTAAGTGCCGGGCTTGAGGGAGTTAGATTATCATAGTCGTTAAGTCCAGCTTTCTTAGATCTCACCATTTCCAATCCGGTTGGGGACACTGGCTTTGTGCAGGATATACCTATCAAGACAGACATTATAAGCAGTAGTGTTATTTTCATTCTCTAATCTACACACCGTCAGCATGACCATCAAATCAAATCGCGCGTAGTGTGATTTGTATGTGCTGATTCATTTATTGGCCTGCTCCCTATTCTTGTTTATAATACTTGTATCGCGAAACCCGGAGAGTATTCTGGCGGATGTCAGAACCAGTGAAGGACATCGTGCCTTCTCGATTAAGCAGGTAGTCCAGACTATTATTCTGAATCAGGGAATCTCGGACCGTAATTCCGGAGCTGGAACTTATATTGAAGAGTGAGCATTCGGTCTCTTCTCCATCCCATCCGGCTTGGTTGTGCAGGATTTCGCACTGTTCGAAAATGACGTCCTCGCAATGCTGTATCGAAATCAAATCGAAGGTCTGGTTGTCAATGAACCGAGCTTTCTGGAAGTGGATATTAGACGAGTCAGAAAGGCTCATAATCCCGTAGGTGCAATCACGGATGGTCGAGCCCACAAAGGAGAGATTGGTTGAGTCGGCAACCGTCAGGCCTTCATGGCCTGACCCGTGCAGGGTTGTGTTCTGAATTACGACATTCTCACAACGTGTGAAAGACAAAACGCCTCCAGTGCAATATCCCTTCTCTTTTGTATGTCCAAAGGCGACGTTAACGAGCGATACGTCTTTGCAATTCTTGAAGCTCAGTGCGTACGCATATCGCGGGGCCACGAGGATACTGGCAGGCTTGTCACCTTCTGTACAGATGCGTAGATTGCGGAGGTTCTGCACAACGATCTGGTCTCCATCGTGTACATTTTGCCAGATCACGTGGCTACGTGAGGACTGAGATAAACCAGATATGACGAATTCCTTCGGGTCGAGGATAATCGTTCTGTCAGGGCCTATTGCGTCAATCAACTCCTCTGCTGTCCTCACTCGGAACATATCCTTATTGCTGACTGTAGCACAGCCCGAAATCAGGCCGATCAAGATGGAGATCATGGTAAGAATTGCAATGTGTCTCATGTTTTTTCCCTCCAGGGTCACCGTATGGATTCAGTGAGCATTACGTTGCTTCCCCAGCACCTTCACACTTATAAACTCGCAATGCCTTCGTCCAGGGCTGTGAAGGCGGTGTCAATTTCTTCTTCTGTCAGAAACAGGGTTGTAAGAAACCGCAGTACCGTGCCGTGCGTGCAGTTGATCAGCACGTTGTTGCGCATGCAGTAATCAACGACCGGCTGGCCTGGAACAGTCAGTTCGATGCCAAACATCGCACCTGCTCCACGGTACTCCTTTATTACTGAATATTTTTCACACAGCTCAATAGTTTTTTCGCGGAAGATTTTCTGAAGCTGCCGGGCATGCTCAAGCCCGTTACACTCCTCGATAACATCAAATACCGCCAGGCCCGCTGCGCAGACCAGGGGATTGCCGCCGTAGGTCGAGGCATGCGAACCGGGCTGCAATACATCCGCCACATGCTCCGCCGCTACAAACGCGCCGATCGGCACGCCGCCACCCAGCGCTTTTGCCAATGTCATAACATCCGGCTGCACACCAACCCACTGATAGCCGAACCACTCGCCCGTCCGGGCCACACCGGTCTGCACCTCATCGAAAATCAACAGGCAGCCGGCTTCATCGCATATCCGGCGCAATTCCTTAAAATACTCCTCCGGGGCCACATTAACACCGCCCTCACCCTGGATCGGTTCTACCATTACCGCGCAGGTTTCATCATCCATGGCAGCTTCCACCGCCTCGCTGTTACCGAACGGCACATGCGTAAATCCCGGCACTAACGGACCGAAGCCTTTCTGGTATTTTGCCTGACCGGTGGCAGACAACGTTCCGAGGGTTCTGCCATGAAACGAGTTCAGCATTGTAATAAATTTATATTTCCCGCGGCTGCTTCCCCATTTACGGGCTAATTTCATTGCGCCTTCATTCGCTTCGGCGCCTGAATTCCCGAAAAATACTTTGCCCGGAAAAGCCCGTTCTATGATGGTTTTCGCCAGCCGGCCCTGCAAGGGAGAATGGTAATTGTTGGGCACATGCATCAGCTGTCCGGCCTGCACCCGGATTGCTTCTACCACGCGCGGATGACAATGACCGACAATATTGACACCCCAACCGGGGTACATGTCCAGGTATTTCCGGCCATCCTCATCATACAGCCAGGCGCCTTCGCCGCGGACGAATGCCAGCGGCAGTCTGCCGTAAGACGGTATCACGTATGAATCAAACAATTTCCGCGTATCAGTATGCATTATCATTTCCTGCTCAATCGTGTTAGCGAATAAATTCAGTGCCTAT
>CAZZHQ010000257.1:0-3227 GCA_964654015.1 uncultured Dehalococcoidales bacterium
TTAGTATTTGTGTCTGGATAGTCCTATTCCTTATGACCGGTCCACGAATGTTAAACACTGCCAGAGCCAACACCAAGAAATGAGTTTTGTCTAAAATATGTTATGCGCTTTTGGATAATAATCGGATTCTTCGGCGGCAAAGACAGATTGAATATTATTTTTTAATATGGCCATCCCCGTGCTCTTTAGCATGGCAGTCGACGCAAAGGGCAACCAGGTTGTCATGGTCATTGTTCTTCGGGTTCCTGTCTTTATGATGCACCAACTCTGCTGCCTGGACTCTCTTGGATTGCAGGCACACAACACATAAGGGATTGTCTTTCAATATTAAGCGGCGAATCTTGCGCCAGGTTTGATCATACCCTCGCTGGTTGGCACTGTCCCTGTAATTGTCTGCGGCTTGGCTGTGGGTATTGCAGTAGCCGACCTGGTTATCAGTGAGATTTGGGCAGCCGGGTTGGCGGCATGGGCGCTTTGGCTTGTATGGCATAGATGTATTATAGAGTCAGAGTTCGATGATTTGATGCCTGTTATATGAGGCCGGCAGATTGCCAGGATGTCAACGTGCAATAAAAAACCCGCCGGTTCCAGCGGGCTAAATAAAAACATCCGCAACTCTGCGGACCTCTCCAACTTACCTTTATTATATTTACGTTCGTTTGTATTTGTCAAGTAATGGATTCCATATCTACAGTGTCAATAGGGATTGATGCGTTAGCTTGCGCCTATGAGACTTGAGCAGGGCAGGGGTTCAGTCCTCCCGGCTCAGATCGGCTGCAGGCCAGAAAGCGGCGCGACGGCTGGGTGAACGGCTTTCCATGAGTCGCCCTTGAATGGCGTTGGCCGTTGTGGTACATTCTTGGCAACGCATCAATACTGGCAGCACTTGGAGGGCAACACGGGACAGCCAGATAGCGACATCGCCAAATCACCGCTACGGCCAAAGACACACAAGGCGGCAGAGTACCACTCGAGAGTCTTCGCGGCTAAGGTCGAAGGAAAGCTGGAAGAGATGGCGAAGCTGCCTGTATCTGTGTTCGTGTGCGGACCAAGTGAACCTCAAGATTTGCTCTGCAAAAAGAAGATCGATATCGTGAATGCACTCCGAGAGAATAGCCACGATGCGATGCTTGGCGAGGAGGAGGTGGAGGAGTTAAAACAGAGGGATAGGGCATCCGGCAGACCGGTACGGCTAGACAATGTGTATGAGAACGAGATTGCGAGTGCTGCGGATGTGGTTGTCATTTTGCGGGGATCTCCAGGGTCTGTTGCTGAATTCCATGAATTCTTTCAGAATCCTAATATAGAGGCAAAGATGTATGTATTTGCCGATGGAGCGCACGATGCTGGCTACAGTAGCGCAGGAGCACTTAACATGCATGAATTACTGCAGGGCAAGGTGGTACGATACAAGTCTCCCGATGACATCACGAATTGCACAATCAAAACCAGAGTTCAGGAAATCGTCAGCAATTTCCAAGCAGCAAAATGGATAAGGCAGCAGCACATCGCATGAAATCCGAAAGCTATTCGCTTGCCGAGATCGTTGATAATAATAGCGACACTATAGCGGCTGTGCGAGATCGCGTGGCGATGTGGATACTGGGATACCTCTTCGCATACGGGCCCGCAGATGATCAGGACGTGGCGGCGAGCCTGACTGTAGGAGAACAGGAGGATATCCACGTCAGCTTAGGTACTTTGGTGCGAGCAGGGCTTGTGGACAAACAGGGGGATAATAAACTGATTGCCACAGCTCTGGGGGGACAGCTTATCCAGGTTCTGGGCATGCCAACGAAGTTCGGGGAAACTGGCAGTAGATATGAGATATCGTGCGATTTATTCACATTTCGGAACGTCCGGCTGGATCGTTCGACAGGTAGGCAGCGATCCGACGTGATAGACGAGCTAACCCAGAGAGCAGCTAGCCATATGGTAGGATCGCAGGGTTCAAAATACGGGCTAGTAGAGTGCAAGCGGTTGGGCGACGATGTTCTATATG
Source organism: uncultured Dehalococcoidales bacterium (assembly GCA_964654015.1). Classification (GTDB taxonomy): domain Bacteria; phylum Chloroflexota; class Dehalococcoidia; order GIF9; family AB-539-J10; genus JAUUZT01. The sequence continues at coordinate 2,003 of CAZZHQ010000257.1, forward strand.
GGTACTTTGCCCAAGAGTATCTTGATCGTCAGCTGCAATATGATGAGAACCTGCATAGAAAGGAAGAGTGGAACTATAAATACTGGAACGTTCTCTTTGTGCTGATGTTCAAGGCGAATGCGGTAATCTTGCAGGACTCGAAGTTCTTTGGTGTGTCAGATTTGAGCATGTCAAAGACGACGGGAAGGATGCAGGGTCTACTTGGTTCGATCTTCGATCTCGTAGGCATGAGGAAGTCGGGAGACGTTGCATTGGTACCCCTTGAACGCGAGGTCACGCGGCAGGAGATGCTGGGGGTGCTCAGGGATGGCAAGCAGCACGTAAGCGAAGCGAGACTGGATGTAATATCCCAGTTATCGCCACCGGAGCGTCTACCAATATTCAACCCGAGGGAAGACTTGAACGTCGTATTGACCCAGATCGTAAATGAATATGAGCTGCCGAATGTGTCGAGAGCGGTATTCACCTCCACCAAACGCGGGAGCCTGACAAGGTCGGCATTCGTGAGGGCGTTTGCTCTAGCCGGGAATGTTGGGCGATTGAAGGTCGGCAGGGGCAAGGAGGCCAAGGTGATAAGGAGGAAGGTTCCTACCCATATCGGCAGAGTTACGGTCAGCGACCCGGCTACGGAAGAAGACGTGAGAAATATCATGGGCTTCTTGAGAGAGACTCTATCATTGGATATTGGCACTATATCGGACAGGCCACATGATGAAGCCGGTCAAATGAAGCTGACGCTTGATATATGAAACGGCTACACCAAAGCAGAATGCTGAAAGAAACCTGGGCATCAAGGGCATCACGTCCGTCATGCGTAGATACGAGATCGCAATGTGACACTTACGTGAAATATGCTCTTGGATGATGGGCCAAATAATCTTTCACAGTGGCGTCGGAGTTTAGTGCACAGCCATCGGCCATTCCTATCCCCCTAAGTCATAATTGTTACACTGTCATCCTCAAATACGAAATACGGATGATGAGTATGAGGGGTTCTGCCATTTGTTATTTTACTGCCGAGGATAATATGAAGGAGAGTGTTAGAAAGTCATCACATCCGTCCGCCAACCCCTGCCCAAACCACATCCGTGACCCTGTCCCCGGCCACACCTTGAGCCCCTCCGGTGCCGTCCGCACCAAAAGCTGGGGATTTACCGTGCTTCAAAGCGATCAGGGGGCGTTACCACATTGCGATGTAAATTCTGCCGCGTGCTGGCCACTGTGG
>CAZZHQ010000258.1:0-3225 GCA_964654015.1 uncultured Dehalococcoidales bacterium
TGCCTTGAGAAGCCCGATTTTTCCAGCCATCCTGGTGGTGGAGGAACAAAACACGGTGAGACGAAGGGGAGTGGCCCCAAAACCGGCCCAGGCCTGGCGACCCCGCATATCAAAGAAGTTCGAAAAGATGAATGGAGTGAGATGGATCCGCCTTTCAATGAGTTCACATCATTACGCATTAAACATGATGATAAGGACGGTTATGATTTCTTTCTCAATACTGATAACGCGTATCTGCTCACTGAACTCACAAGAACTAAGGACGAGGATAAGCCAATGGTAAAATACTGGTTCAAGTTTGGCTTGGTGATCTGCGCTATCGGTATGCTAAAACAGTTGGAACCCAATGGCTCGGGAGCGAACCGCATAGATACAGAGACCGGCTACAACGGTGAGTCAAATAACGAGGTGAAGATCGATCACTTGGATATCGTGAATCATGTTATAACAGGCTTGGCCCGAGTCATTGTCCCTATCATTCGCAATCTGAAGAGAGCGCCGGAGAACTAAGGCGAGCATTATTTCTTGGGTTTGTGAAAGAGCAGTATTTCTTTGCTGGCGTTTTGGTTATCGCTCAGGTGCGCATACCATTTTCTGTTAGGCACTATCCTAAACGGCCTGTCGGTATGCGCATCCTTCAGCGGAAATAGCTCCTTGTAGCCAGCAGAGTGCATAGAAGCTAGATACAAGTCCAGCTGTGAATCCGGCTCAGAGAAAGCAACGAATTGAACGATAAGGGCATCCTGATCAATTGCAGATTTCATTTCTGTAAACCTATCGGTGACATTCTGGAAATAAAGCCCGATGCCTTTGCTGGAGCGTCCGCCCATAGTGTAGTACGCCTCATTGTTGCTGTCCTGTAAGTCTGCGATCCAGTACGGCGCTGGGGTCTCCTTGCGCCCATCTATCTGCCATCTATGGTAAAGAACATGCACCCCTGGATACGGCGGCGAAGTTAACACCAATTTCGGCTTGGCATCACAGAGGAACTTACGTGTATTCTGCTGGACTGCTTCTCCGGCTGCTCCACGAATAAGCACTCGCCTGCCTGTTAACGCATTTTTGTGGATGTTTCTCTCTTGAGCAGCAACTGTAAGGTCATCTAGCCCACTGATCATCTCGGCAGCCTGCTTCTTGAGTTTGTGGGTGATTTCATCGATGGAATGGGAGCGTTTGCCGTTATCAAGTTCCCATTGCCATACGTTGAGCAGCAGGCATCGAGCAAATGCCCGTTGCCTGGGCAATGGCAGATCATCCACCTTCTCAGATGAATAGAGTAGAGGCGACAGAATGACCTCGGGGACATTCTTTAGCCGTGGGTCAGATGGCTCCTCCACTTGATTATTACTATCATCGAGGTCAAGTTCATCAAGCCAATGCATTATCGCATTACGATCGTTGCTGCTGAGCGGGGTTGTCTTCACCTTAGTGACAAATACCGCAAGATCGTTGATATCTGTCCCTATCGCTTTGCGGCCCAGCGCCAGTGCTTCGACGATTGAAGTGCCTCCGCCCATGAATGGATCGTATACGAAATCATCTTCGGCAGAGAAATTAAGGATGATCTCCCTGGCAAATTCTGGAGGAAAACTAGCCGGATAGCGATAATACTTGTGCGTAAGCCCTGAAATTGGCTTGGAATAATTGACAGCTTCGATTATCTTGGCGTTTCGTGCGCTGCGCTTACATTGACGTATAGCATGACTGGAAACATCGATAGTATTTTTCATATTGATTCTTTGTGATTATTATATTCAATTCTTGATTGAATTGAAATAGCAATTATGTTTAGGAGTCATTATCTTCACTCATGTGAGAGGATAGAATAAGCACAAGCCAAGTGCGGCGTGTCACTAAATAACACACGAAGGAACAAATCCTTTTCCGTGTTTCACCCAGTTATACTCTTACATAATTGATGCCATGATTCAGGCCACCCCCTGCCCTGGCTGCCACCAATGTTCCTTGACTTATATGGGAAAATGGAATTGGGAAAGCATCATGCGCGATCCGAGAATTACACATAGAGAGAAATCCCTGCTAAGAAATCATCTCTACGAACGAGATGGCCGAACATGCCATTATTGCGGCATAGCGGAAAAGGACTTCCTTACGATATGGGGCGAGTTCTATGGTAGTAAGAGGCGAGGTTCAACACTTGAAGTAGATCGAAAAGATAATAGTCGAGGCTACGAAATCGATAACTGCGTGCTGGTATGCGCTATTTGCAATAATGCTAAAAGTGATAAGTTTTTATACGATGAGTTCCTGAATGTGGGAAAAACAATAGGGCAAGTATGGCAAAGCAGACTGGACACGCATGATTGAGTTATAGAGGACGGTGATTATATTATGACTGTTGTAATAGCATTGAAATCTGCAAACTACCTTCAACCTAGCGGTCGCAACCTGGAGTTTGAGCCAGGGATCATCATGGCCGGAGATACTCGATTATCATGGATTGGAGTAAGGCGCAAACATGAAGATGATCATGTAAAAATAGATAGCATCGGCAATTATGCGATTGCAGGATATGCTGGCAGACAGGATATAGCTACAGCTGTACTGACTAAACTCGAAGATAACATTAAAGCCGGAGGGGACTATTCAACAGGCGCTATCACATCGCTAACTAAAGATATGATGGACAAGGAAATTGCTAAGCATGGCGCTCTGGCAGATACGACAGTTGAGTTACTCTTGGCAATTAAAGATATAGGAACTGGGAAGTTTCTTCTATACAAGATGACCTCTTACAATGAATTTACTCCTGAATCCCAAGATGGCATGACTGTGATAGGTTCTCATGGGCACTATGTGAAGGATATTTTTGAAAAAGTCAGAGATAAAGCTATATCACTGCAAAATGATCCGTTCAGAGGCCCTAATGTCAATTTAAAAGAGAATCTAGCGCTGTTCATTAAACTACTACTTGATAACCTGATTGAAGTGGCCGTCACGCAGGATGGAGATTCATCACTGGTCGGCGGAGAGACCCATCTGGTCATTCTACATTCGAGTGGTATTGAAGCAATGAATCCAGAAGCTTATAAGCGTCTGGTACTTTAACCCATTGCACCCTCGTTTCTGCCGCTCCCCGTGACGCTCCCACTGAAACGCACAGATACATTACGCGCCGAGGAAGGACTCAAGTGGGCAGGATTGAAGTCGAATGGTGGGCGATACTGGATTTGAACCAGTGACCCCCTGTGTGTAAGACAGGTG
>CAZZHQ010000259.1:0-3185 GCA_964654015.1 uncultured Dehalococcoidales bacterium
TCATTTTGCTGCGGAGGCAAAATGAAGACAGTTGCTGCCCCCGGTAGTTGTACCAGAGTTCGGGGAGCAGATCATTTTTCATTGCATATAACACATCAGGCTAAAAACATAATTAGTATTATCTTGTAGCATATTGGATTTCACCCCCGTAGTTCGTTAGATTTGGTTTAAGTAACAAAACGATGTTTTGTACAATGAAATAAAGAGGCGCGTGGGGGTTTTCTTTCCATGACCCCCTTCCAATCTAAGAAAGGACTTCCGCTTTTCACGATTCGGAATCCTATAGAAAATAGAATTGACATATTCCAATCCAGTGGTAGAATGGAATTGGGGGATGCATACCATCAGCTGACTGACTATGCTATCCACGTAGCAGAAACCTGCTTAGCCAAGGATGCAATCCCCCTAACATAAATAGCTCAGTAGTATGTTGAGATTATGGGGGTGAGATATGGATGAAACGATTATTGATACATGTTACTACGTGGCAGACGGAGATACTTTTGTGACATTAAAAGAGACTTGGATAAGGCTTGCTAGGGTTCATGCACCTGCAGAAGGAAAAGCAGGCTATAACGCTGCGAAAAATCGCCTTTCTGATTTAGTATTAAACAAAACAATCATATATAAGAAAGTAGGCACATCATATAATCGTATCGTTGCTGAGGTTTGGCATAACGACAATAATATCAATGATATTATGATATTGGCTGGATACTCTCAGTAGCTTTCAGAGACTCTTTCTCTCTAATTTTAAAGGTTGAATTGTTCCGCCAATTATAAGTATATCTATTAATTGGCACCTCATAAATCAGTGGTAGAATGGAATTTGGTGGGGTAGTATAACCATTAAGGGGGGGGCGTTTTGACAGACGGAACGATGGAAGATAACCAATCTGGAGCAAAAAAGAAGGTAGCTCGGGTTCTAATTATTACTATAGATACTAATTGCATAAACGCAAAACAAGAGATTAAAGAATTGAATCAGCTAGAAGAATTTGCTGAAAAGGGTCAAGTGCAAATAGTTAAGACTGATGTATTGGATACTGAATTTATTAAATATGAAGGGAAAAAGGGTGAGAAGAGTAAGGTAAAAGCAGCCGAAATACCTGAGGATATTGGTATTGGTGTTCTAGCCCATAGTAGATTAGACCATACGAAGCTTGCCAGCGAAGAAGAAGCTAAACAATTTAATGAAATCGTTGAATTGCTTTTTGATAAACCTCTATACAAGCTTACGAACCATTCCCGTCTTGTAAGAGATGCGATGCATTTGCACACTCACTTAATTCATCAGAGGGATATATTTGTGTCCACAGATTACACACATATATAGGGAAAGAGGGTAGAGTTAAAGGATAAGTTTGGTATCGTTGTTGCTAAGCCAAGTGAATGTATACAGTATATTGGAAAATTCATTGCAACAGGTTATTACAAATAGAATTGATTTAATATAAATGTAGTCACACCACTCATTAAGTTAGTGCCAAAACAATTACAGGAGCGGGTCAGTAAGAATCTTACGATATTCTTCCTGATGAACAGGGAGAACGGGGTATCATTATCATTAAATCCCCGAATTCTTAATGGCATCTTAACATTTATTTTATATAATTTGCGCGAGTCAGTAAGATGAAAAGGAGGGTTAAGTTAACTCCTGGTTGTTTTGTCAAAGTACATAATAGAATAGAATCATGGGTAAACAACCAGGAGTTAACTTGACCGAGTATCTCTACCCACCGGGAAGAGTTTCTTGAGGATACGCCATCTACAGAAAGAAAGTTATTTTGCACAAAATGTACAATTGTTCATCTCAATGTGAATTGTATTCCTTGCTTTGGAGCTTGCACCTTTTGTTTAGACTCGAACCCTTGCGCAATAGCTGATACAGAGTAAGTTTCTATGCGCACCGTGTTCATTGTGGTATAATATTTATTGTTCCAAAGGGCAAGCACTATGCTAGTGGTGGCCCCCCGGTGGCGAAGTTGGTACTGGCTCTTTTAACCAGGAATGTGTTGCCTTCCCACAAAAGGACTATACTCTGGGTTCTCTGCGCCGAAGGCACCTCATGGAGATAAGCTTGAAGATTGCTTTCATTTCACCTAGTGTTCATTATCAAGCAGGTCCAGCAAAGGTCACCGCTGCCCTGGTCGAGAGGCTTTTTGAAGACCATCAGGTTTCGGTTTTCTCTCACACCATCGAGGGAATTGACCTGTCCAAAATTAAGCACTATAAGGTGCCTGCGGTTACCCGCCCCAATTTTTTGGCATACATTACCTTTCTGGTATCCAGTACCATCATCCTTGCCGCTCTTTCCTTCTTCAGGAAAAGGCACTTTGATATCATCCATTCAGCAGGGTGTTGTTGCGCATTTTCTGTTAATGTTATCACCTCCCATTTTTGTGAGAGGGAAGGCCTTCGTCTTGAAAAAGCCAACATAATTGAGGTCCCGCACAGCAGTGTGTTGCAAAAACTGAAAGCCCTTGACCATAAGATATATCGCAGGTTAGCAACCTCTGCTGAGGGACTATTATTTGCGTACGACAGATCCAAAGCGCGTATCGTAGTTTCACAGTCTATGAAAAGGGCGTTCATTCGTCATTATGGCGATGTCGCCAAAAGTATTATCGTAATCCCCAATGGGGTTGATCTGAAGATGTTCAACCCAGCCAATCGGCCACTCTACAGGGATAGGATCAGGCAAAAGCATGGTGTATCCCGTAGTGATCCATTACTGATGTTCTCTGGAGGCGATTGGGAAAGGAAGGGAGTTCGGTATATCATAGAAGCACTTCAACTGCTTTCGAAAAGAAACGTCAAACTTATAATTATTGGTGGCGGTGACGAGAAATTCTACGGCCAGCTTGCGGAGCTACAGCGGGTGAGGAAGAGGATAATCTTTGTCTCCCACAGTAGCAATCTTTGGGAATACTATGCTGCTAGCGATATATTCGTTTTTCCTACCATATATGAGCCCTTTGGCCTGGTCATCGTCGAGGCTATGGCTAGCGGCTTACCTGTAATTACCAGCAGGGTTGCCGGAGCTGCCGATCTCATAATCGATGGAGTAAATGGCCTCCTACTTAGAGAGCCCTCCGATGTCAATGATCTAGCAGCAAAAATCGAGTTACTGCTTTCAAATGCTGAACTTAGAAAGACCATGGGTGAGCGTGCCAGGGAAACCG
>CAZZHQ010000260.1:0-3168 GCA_964654015.1 uncultured Dehalococcoidales bacterium
TAAAAAGGGGGGATATTGTATCGATTAACCATAGTCAGCCCCATAGTTTTAAGACTAAAAATGGAGTGATAATTGAAGAAATTGCGACAACATATATTCAAGGGGATTCATTATATGAAGATCTTGAAATAAGTAAGAATAACAACAGAAAAACCCTATTAACTGTCTGGCCTGAATGGTTAGAGGAGTAGATTTTGAGCGATAAAATGTTTTCTGAATTGAAAAGAAGTGTTTTTGAAGCCAATGTTGATCTGTCCCGTAGCGGGCTGGTTAAGTATGCATTTGGAAATGTCAGCGGTATTGATCGTGAAAATGGTGTGATTGCAATCAAACCTAGCGGGGTTCCCTATGATAAATTGACACCGGATATGATTGTCGTTCTTGACCTCGATGGTAAAGTTATTGAAAGTGATTTCCGTCCTTCCTCGGATACTGATACCCATTTAGCGCTTTATCGTAATTTGCCTAAAATCGCTGGCGTAGCTCATACCCATTCACAATATGCCACGGCCTGGGCACAAGCAGAATTAGAGATTCCTTGTCTTGGAACAACACATGCAGACTTTTGTACACATGCTATCCCATGTTCAACTGTTCTTGCAGACGAGGCCATTAAGAATGCATATGAGTATGAGACTGGTCAGCAGATTGTACGGACACTCCTTTCACTTTCTAATATTGAGACTACGATGATCCTTGTCGGAGGGCATGGACCTTTCACATGGGGTGATTCGCCAAAACAGGCTGTTTACCATGCTGTGATGCTTGAGGAAATCGCAAAGTTAGCTTATTTCACACTCATACTTGCACCCTCCAAAAGGCCTCTTAAGCAGACGCTCATCGAAAAACACTACTATCGAAAACATGGTAAGAACGCCTATTATGGGCAAAAAAAGTCCCTTTGATAGGCAGAGCTGCAATACTTAAAAAAGAAGGAGATATAACTACTTGAAACTCTCAGACTTTGTTATTTCTTTTATTGCCGAGCAAGACGTACGGCATATATTTCTTGTGCCAGGCGGGGGTAACATGCACTTAGTGGATTCGGTAGGCAAAGAAACGCGCATCGATTTTGTCGCTTGCCTGCACGAACAGACGGCAGCAATTGCTGCCGATGCCTACGCTCAATACTCAAAGAAATTAGGAGTTGCGTTAGTCACCACCGGACCGGGAAGTACAAACGCTGTTACTGGTGTGGCTGGTGCTTGGGTGGAATCGGTCCCATTGCTTATTATCTCAGGACAAGTAAAGACATCTGATATTAAACCTTGCCAAGAAATGAGGATGTTGGGATTTCAGGAAACTGACATTACGACGATTGTTCAGCCTATTACCAAATATGCTGTGACCGTAAAGGATCCTGAGACTATCAAATATCATCTTGAAAAAGCTGTTTTTCTGGCGCGCACAGGGCGCCCTGGTCCGGTATGGATTGCTATTCCGTTAGATGTACAGGCCAAGAAAATTGTTCCCAGTGAATTGTTTGGTTTTGATCCTGCAAAGGACAAAATACAGACGCAAGGTAACTTATCTGCTATCCCTAAAGCGGTTAGCAGAATGTTGGATTATCTTGCGCGAGCAAATAGGCCTGTGATATTAGCTGGCAACGGAATCAGAGTTGCTCAAAGTGAAGAAATATTTATCAGAATTGCCGAAAAATTAAAAATACCAATTCTGACAACTTGGAAAGCTTGTGATCTGTTATCAGAAGACCACCCGCTGTTTTTTGGCCGGCCGGGAACAGTTGCGCAACGCGGGGCTAACTTTATTCAGCAGAACTCGGATTTTATCCTAACATTGGGGGCGCGACTCGATTTCGGCCAAATTGGTTATGCTTCGGAGACTTTTGCGCGGGCAGCAATAAAGGTAATCGTCGACATTGATCCTTTAGAATTGTCAAAATTTCCCTTTCGAGTTGATATTCCCATCGTTGCTGATGTGGCTGATTTCATGAAGGAGCTTGAAATACAGATACAAGATTTTAATCACCCTGACCGGTCCATCTGGCTAAATCAATGCTCAGAATGGAGACACCGTTATCCTATAATCATTCCTGAATATCGAAACAAGAAAGATTTTGTCAGCACCTATGTGCTGTTTGATGTTCTATCTAATCAAATGATATCAACTGATTTATTGGTGCCGGGAAGTTCTGGATCATGCTCGGACATTTGCATGCAAACCTTTCATGTAAAGAGAGGGCAAAGAATCCTAAACAGTTTGGGGTTCGGTGCGATGGGTTTCGGGCTTCCGCAAACTATAGGCGCATGCTTGGCTAGCGGTGGGCGAAGGACGGTATGTGTGAATGGTGATGGAGGATTTCAGCTTAACCTTCAAGATCTGGAAACGGTTAATCGTTTAGGTTTGCCAATAAAATATTTCATTTTGAACAATCGGGGTTATGCGTCTATACGAACGACGCAAAAGAATTATTTTCAAGGGCGCCTGGTTGCTAGCGATCCCTCAAGTGGCCTGACCTTGCCTGATATCTGTAAAATCAGTTCGGCATACGGGATTTCAAACAACCGTATCGCTAACAATGCTGAGTTGGAGAAAGGTGTGGCAGAAGCGCTATCAAGCATTGGGCCGTTTATTAGCGAAGTGATGATAGATCCCGAAGAAGAATCAGCACCCAAAGTGAAAAGTGCTTTAAAGACGGACGGGAGTTTGGTTTCAAAGCCACTGGAAGACCTGTGGCCTTTTCTACCGCGTGAAGAATTTCTCAAAAATATGCTTATACCGCCAATGCCTGAGTAGGGATTGCTGCTGACAAATCTAATTATATTTCTATGAAAACGATAGTATGGGATGTTGATGATGTTTTGAATGATCTAATGCACTCATGGTTTAATAATGGCTGGCTGCCAGGTCACCCTGATTGCACCATAGATTATTCTGACATCGTAGAGAATCCCCCACACCGAATAATAGGTGTCAGCCTTGAAGAATACCAAAAATCCTTAGATGCTTTTCGCTTTGCGGAAGCCGCAAAATTGAAGCCAATACCCGAAGTACATAGCTGGTTTATAAGGTACGGTTCATGTTGTCGCCATATTGTGCTTACTGCTGTGCCATTAAGCGCAGCCGATATCTCATCAGCCTGGGTATTTAAACATTTCGGTCCATGGATCAGATCATTTAATATCATACCGTCTTTACGAACGGGGA
>CAZZHQ010000261.1:0-3116 GCA_964654015.1 uncultured Dehalococcoidales bacterium
TCCAGGAAATCTTAGGGCCAGCATTGGAGAATGCCAGCCCTTTTATATGGGCCGGGATGCGGTAAAACCGGCCCCCAATTGCTCCTACCATAGTTACTTGATCAACAGCATTTTCTTGACCTGCTGAAATCCATCGGCTTGGATCTGATAGAAGTAGACTCCTGTACTAACATTTCTGGCATCCCATTGTACTGAATAGAAGCCCGGTTCCTGTTTCTGGTTTACAAGCCTTTCAACTACTTGACCGTTCATGTTGATAATAGTCAAAGTTACTTGTGAGGCTTTTGGTATGTCGTATTGGATTGTTGTGGTTGGATTAAAGGGGTTTGGACAATTGGCATATAGACAGTATTTCTGTGGAAGTGTTCTAGTACCTGAAAGATTGGTTGTACTGACCTGTATTTCCCATGGTTCCTCATCGCTATTTGACCCCCAGGTTAAAAGGCTGTCTGTATCATAGGCTAGCACTTTCCAGTAATATGTTCCATCTTCAAGATTATTGATCATTACTGTTGTATCAGTATCTACCTCAATTCGCTCAAAAATGTTGAATAAATTATCCTGGCTCAGATATAGTGCATAATTGACATAATCGCCTATATCTGAGTCGCTGCTCTTTGCCCAGATAAAGGTAATTTCATCGGATGCTGTGCTACTTCTGTCCGGCGGTGCCAATAAAACAAAATCCACAGGCGGATCCAACTGAACATTAATGATAAATGCCTGTACTTCCGACCATGCGGAAACTGCTCCCTCATCATCAATCGTCTGGACCCGGTAAAAATAGATCTGTTCGTCATCTAAATTCTCCAGTACTACCTGTGTGATACCAGTATCCGTTACAGACTCAAATAAAACATTCACAAATTCAGGACTATCTGACAATTGAAATCTGTAGGTCAAGTTACTGCTGCTGTCGCTGATATCCGGATCAGTGGCTGCCAGCCAACTGATTATAGGTGACAGATTACTAATCAACATACTGTCTGCAGGTGTAAAACCCACCACAACGGGAAACGGTGCATCGTTTTCTGAATTATATGTGAATTCTGCCATTGACCACAGCGACACACCGCCCTGATCATCAGTGGCGTTGACCCGCCAATAATATCTCATATCATCAATGAGCAGGCTATTATTCTCCAAATCCTTAATCCAAATCACCACAGTGGAATCGTTTGATTGACTGATATTAGGTAGATCAATTAGGGGTGTTGAAAAATCATCGTTATCATCAATCTGTAATTCATATCCTGTGACCGGATCAAGGTCAATATCATCTGAAATATGCCATATTAAACTATCATCGGGGATCAATTCCGAGCCATTTAACGGAAATAATAGTATTGGTGCACTGGGAGCAGTGTTTGATACCACCATAAAGTCAGACATTGCTGTGAAATCATAGCGGGTTGCATCATCTCCAGCCCAATTATCAATATTGCTGACTGCCATCAGAATTCTATCTTTACGGGATGAAATCAATCCATCGTACAGGATATTATCTTTTTCTGTCACGGCAACGCAGTTTGTGCCGTTTGTAAGGCCTAGCGGCAGAGCGGAAGTATTTGAACTTGTGGCATCAGCCTGCCAGGTGCCCATCCCGGATATATTAACAGCATAGAGAATAGTCGGTGAAGTAGCGGTGCCCTGGTAGGCAATCAATTGATCACCACTTGCTGATAATGCAAAACTGCCGCTTGAAGTGAATCTGATACTGTTGCTGGTGTAGACGATAACCTTACCAGCAGGGATGGCGCTCGGTGCTCTAAAGGTTTTAACGCCTTCACCGGAACGGAATGTATTTGTGCTGAGCCAGCCGTTGTCAGTGAAATTAATAACTGTGCCAGCGTTTAAATCCACCAATGGCACAAATGCGAAGTCATCAGGATCGTCACAATTAACACCGACGATTACGATATCACCGGCTGTCAGTATTGTGGGCTCATCGGGAGAAGTAGTATCTGGGGGAAAACCCCCAGAGAACCAGATTCGTCTCGCCAGTGTTGAATCTAAAATGAACGGATTCACCATATTGTTCTGATAGTGTGCGATGCGATAAGTGCGGTCGTATTCGTCCTGATCAACCGGATCAGCGTAATGCCATTGATACAGAAAATCCTTTTCCAGTTTCCAGAAGTTTGTATCGGCTACATTCTGATACATGGCAATGAAGTAAAAACTGGAGCGTGCGATGTCACCCTTGCTGGCGTGGCGCGGCTCGAATCCGGTCGGTACACCGTTCTCCTTTTCGGCCCATTCTTCAAGATTGGAAGTAGGTATGGTTGTCTGAGATACGTCATTGCGGAACCAAACATCAGTATTGGCATCAGGGATCTCCATATATGGATCATTGCCGCGTGAGGAATTAATATTGTCCTTTGCCGGATAAAGATGGTGCATGTCGCTTCTCTGGGGCTCGGAGTCTGCACCCATGGATTGCGGCCAGCTGTGCTCACAGTTAATGCCCTTGTTAAAGGCATCGGTGCTGGGATCGACGGATGGATTGAGAGTAATCGTAAAACCGGAATAAATGCAAGACAATTGATTGTCGGTTTTCAGGTCAATGACCCCATAGAGCGTATCCCGCGCTGTATCATAACCCAGCGTCGTGGAAGTCTTATAATTGGCAACGATGTAATTAAGTAAATCCCGGCCAGCCAGTCCATCACCTATAATTTCCTGAATTTGAGAGTAGGCTGTGGTCACGAGGAATAGAAGCAATAAATAGTGTAGTTTCATAGAATATATTTGGTAGACAAAGTCCTTGGTTTTAATCTAAAAGCAGGCATTTTTATTCAAAATATAGGCGAGCGGTGTTCCAATTAGGTCGGCGCTCCAGTAAACTGGATTATTGCACTGTGGCAGTCCTGACGCCTCGGGACGATCACCTTTACCCGATATTTGGACTCGGGACTCACCGCTCACCATATATTTTTTCAATGTTTTTTGCATATTTCAAATATACTGTTTTGTGTGCCAAACAATCAACCGGTCAGTCATGCTGTACGTGCTAATCCTTTTATTTATTCCAAAACAGGTAGGGCGTAAGCAGGAGCCTGGCCGTCTCGTCACTGGTATTTGGTATAACTCAAAACCGTGCAAAATCCAGTTAG
>CAZZHQ010000262.1:0-3110 GCA_964654015.1 uncultured Dehalococcoidales bacterium
GCTATGGTTGTGCCTGCCATAAGAATAGAATATTGGGTTACGTGAGCACCTTGGAAAACCATAAGGCCTCTCATGATCGGCATGAGGCTTTTGTCCGTCAAGATAAGCATAGCAAATAGGTATTCATTCCACACATACAAAACATTTACAATAACAATAACAGCTATGGCTGGCTTGGCCAGAGGAAGTGCGATATGCCAATATACACCAAATTTTCCACATCCATCTACAAGCGCTGAATCTTCTAAGTCTTTAGGAAGCTTATCGAAGAAGGTCTTGAGCATAAATATCCCTAACGAAAGCCCTTGGGTTATCTGTGGTAATATATATCCCAGCCTCTTTATAATATTATCCAGGAGTCCGCTTCCTGTGTGCGGGTTGATAAATCCCAGTTCTATCAGCATGGCGTATAATGCAACAAATGATCCCGGTATTGGTATCATCATTGCTGCAAGGAATATATAGAACACAATATTCTTTCCTGGTATACGCAGCCTCGATATGCCATATGCGGCCATTGAGGTAAATAATACTATGCATACTACAGTAACTACTGTGTAGAGAACGCTATTAAAAAAATAATTGCCGAAGTTGCCTTGCGTCCATGCGGTGAGATAGTTTTCCCAATGAGGATGTCTTGGAAACAAACTCATATCCGAAAATACCGTTGACTGTGTCTTTAGCGATGAGCCGAACATCCATAGCAGTGGAAAGATGCAAGTGGCAGCCACACCCACCAAAAACATCTGCAGGAATATTGATGAGAATATCTTCTTTATTCTATAATATATAGGATTTTCCATATTAGTTATTAGTTGCTATAAGAACTAACTTACTCCTGTTTAACAAGTTGTGATGCCTTTATCAAAACCATAGAAACGACAAACAATATAAGACCAAATATAATACCCAATGCAGAGGCATATCCAAATCTGGATGAACCTGTGAGCGCTGCGAGTATCCTTGTGATTGGTACCTCTGTATGAAAATATGGTCCGCCTCGAGTGGTGGCTACTATAATATCATATACCTGCATAGTACCTAGTATTGTCAATATTATAACTATTACAAACACAGGCACCATTAACGGCATGGTCACCCTTTTAAAACTATCCCATGCATTTGCGCCATCTACTTTTGCCGCTTCATATAGTTCTCTTGGTATAACCTGAAGGCCTGCAAGTAGTATTATAAAACTCCACCCAAATCCGCGCCAACAATGAATAATAGCAACAGATATTAAGGCGGTGTTCTTATCTGAAAGCCATGCCCTTGCAAAATGGCCTAATCCTATTCTTGTAAGCCAGTAGTTTAAAAGACCGTAGTTGCCGTCATATATCCAGTTCCATATGAGGCCTGCGACTATACCTGCCAATACCGGCGGAAGAAAATATATCATGCGATACATTCTTGCAGCCCTTATTCCCTTGTCGCATGCAAGCGCAAGTAAAAGAGCAAGTGCGTTTTGGAATATAAGTGCTATTAAGGTGATAATACCTGCCTGACGCATAGACTGCCACCACGCACTGTCATGTATAAAAATATTTTTAAAGTGCTCTAAACCAACAAATACAGCCTGATCCCACGGCACGATACCGTCCCACTCAAAAACAGAGAGCTGAAACAGCTTAAGGAAGGGGTATGCCCAAAATAACGCGAATAGCGTAACAGCTGGTAGAATAAATATATAGTTCGTTGCTATGTGTTGAACTTCTTTCTTATTCATATTATCTATTGGTATCAAGAAAATTGCCTTTGGCAATAACTCGGATGCAATTTTCAGTGGTACCTGATATACTTTCCTATACCATTAAAAATTAAAGCCTTTCCTTTAAGGCTTGTACTTCGGCAGCTACCTCTTGGGGCCTCTTCTCATCTATTATAATAGCCTGGATGCCCTTGTTAAACATCTCCGTAACCTGCGGGTTTTCCACTATAGGAAGGCTATTCCAATGATATGTGTTTTCCATATCATCTGCAAATTGGCTCAAGATAGGTGAAATCATAGAAAGGCTCTCTTTGTTTGCAGGCAGGTTATGAGTCTTCTCTGCAAGGTATGCCTGCTGGTCTTTGGCAGTAAACCACTTTAAGAACTCTATCGCCTTTTCACTCCTTGGGCTCTTGCTATTCACCATAAAACTTCCCCCAGCCCCTCCTAGTATCTTCATAGGATATTGGTTAGAATATGCCGGTGGCAACATTACTCCGTAGCGCAGATCAGGATTCATTCCATGATAGACATTGACACACCATGAACCATTAAATGCAAATGCAGCCCGCTCATTGGCGAAGGATTGCTCTGCAACCTTATTCACCATAGTTACAACGCCGCTTGCTAAAAGATTATTATCCCTCATATCCTCAAATAGGCTTAAGACCTTAACCCAGTCAGGGTCTGTATAAGGTACCTCGCCTTTTAAGGTAGCAACCAGTTTATCTTCCCCCATGATATTAAACGCATAGTCATACGCAAAGCAGCCTAAGAGCCATGCCTCTCCCCAGCCGCTGACCAATCCCTGTATGCCAGCTGCATGGAGCTTGTTGCCAACTTCTAAAAACTCTTTCCAGTTTTTTGGTGGCTGCTCAGGATCAAGCCCTGCCTTCTTAAAAAGATCTTTGTTATAGAGCATCTGGATGCTCATCATATCTAAAGGAACACCATATATCCCTGGCTCTATCCCAAACTCGTTTTGGCTCTTAAACTCATTTACCGCAAGCGCCTTATCAAAGAATTTGTTTTTCCAGCTACCGCCCTCCTCATTCATATAGGGGGTAAGGTTCAATACATGGCCAGCTTTAATGAAAGAGGCAAAGTCTCTCATGCCTGACAATATGCCGTATATATCTGGAAGTGTGCTGGTATGTGCTGCGCCTCTTACTCTTTGAGAATAAATATCTGAGGGAGCATAGAGCTCAAACTTTACATCAATACCTGTGGCTTCAGTATATTTAGTTGCAAGCTCATTAAATGCATCTTCTCTATCAGTCAACCAATGCCAAACCACTACACTGCCTTGTTTAGCTTGGTTAGAATCGCCGGTTCCTTCACAACCCGATATTGCCACTGCTAGTAATAATAATCCAAAAACAGCTCTCTTAATCAAATAAAC
>CAZZHQ010000263.1:0-3088 GCA_964654015.1 uncultured Dehalococcoidales bacterium
ACGCCGAGCAAGTGGAGCTTTACCGCCGCTCCCTCACCGGCTCTCTACAATACACAACTGCCGCTGCCTCCCAGGCCGGCCGGGCTGATCGTGCCCAGGCCGGCGCACGACGCGGCATACTGGGCAGAGGTCACGGAAGGGTTGGACTTCACCGCCGCAGACAAGATGGATTTCCCGATCTACAATCGCCGTCTTTGGACAGGGTTGATGGGCGGTCAGCCTTATCCCTCCGGGCCGACCGGAATGGACCTGAGTCAGAACCGCGAGGAGCTCCTCGCGAAGTACGAGAGGTCTCTGCAGCAATGACCCGTTTGGCGAAAGCAGCTACAACTATCCGGAAGGAAGCGATGGTAAATTCTGTTTGCTCCGCCGGGAAATTAACAACCGTTGTATACAGTGAAATTCTAATGAAACGGTTCATTAGAAATTTCACTTTCTTTCTACGCTCGTATACTGCCACTATTAATCAGGGACTTGATTAACACTGGGCGATAATAGCCGGTAGCGCAGAGGGTCCGGAAACTGTCCGGATTGCGTGCTGTTTTAGCAACGGCCATCACAAAAATGTCATTTCGAGGAGCCCCTTTTAACCTGTCTTTGCGAGGAGCCCGCAGGCGACAAAGCAATCTCAGTCTATGCGCTGTTGCCTGCGCCAGAGCATTACCATGCCGATTAGAAAGGCCAATCCCACCAGGGCGGCGCTGAAGATGAGTATGATGTCAGACCCCCTGAAAAGCTCCACCCTGAAACTGCCAGCCGGGACTCCATCAACATATACGCTATAGTCGCCCGGTTCGCTGCGTGATACGTTGAAGGTCAATTGAGTGGAACCTCCGCTGTTAACCGTTATACCCTGCGTCGTTTCCACCTGGCCGTTTACATAAAGCGTGATCTTCTTGTCGCCGTTGATCGCGCTCTTGTTGGCGATATCCGCGGTCACCGTGACTGGTGTACCAGGTGTGACTGCCCTATCCGAGAGGCTTGCGCTTTGAGTCACAATGTTGGGAAGGCCAACCGATTGGGTCGTTGTTGTTGTCCCCGAGCCGGAAGAGCCGTGTGAGCCAGCTCCTATCAATGGATTTATAGGAGGAGGTGGTGGTGGTGGTGGCAGGCAGCCGGTGGTCTGAAAGGATACCACGTTGCCATCATAATCAGTACAATCATATTTCGGCGTCGAGCAAGGAAAGTGTAGCTGCGTGCGAACATAATAAGTTGTGCATGGAGATAATCCGCTTACATTTGCCTGAAAAGGAAGGGTACCCGGTTCTGATTGTGACAT
Source organism: uncultured Dehalococcoidales bacterium (assembly GCA_964654015.1). Taxonomy (GTDB): domain Bacteria; phylum Chloroflexota; class Dehalococcoidia; order GIF9; family AB-539-J10; genus JAUUZT01. Next base: position 1,280 of record CAZZHQ010000263.1, read on the forward strand.
CTCAATTTGTGGAGTCTCACTGTCATAAACGCCTGGCATAGTACTATACTGGAATGAAACACATAAAGTGACAGGGTTCGGCTCTAACGAGGTCCAAGTTCCCTTGAGAGTAGCTGTGCTATCAGTGATATTAGTTACAGGAAGTGTAACCGTAGATACACCGAGACATTTCGCTGTCACTGCCATGGGTAATAAACACAACTGCATAACAAGAAAGGATAAAAATACTACCGCTAAGACCCTTTTCATAACTCCCTCCTGGCATTATTCCAGTGTGCTAAATCTTGAATATGTTTCCATCAAGGTATCAGAGTCAGTATATGATGTCAAGGATATGTAAATGTTTGGACCATTACTGATCTGGAACTTAATTAACCGTTTCCGATAATAGCCAGTAGATAGAACCAATTAGGTGCCGGCCTCGCTTTTCAGCAGCGTCCGGAACCTTGGCCCAGTGACAAAACAAGCTGTTGTTTTTCAGATCAAGGTAATGTTACTCTGGCCAATTTTTTCAGTCACTTTTTTCAAAACCATTTAATGATAAATATTTTCCACTGCATGTTATGATGTTTTGACGCTATTATGTTATAGTGTTACTGTTTCAGGAGGTATTATTATGACTAACCCGAACAAGCGCACAACTATATATTTGGAACCGAGTTTGCATAAAGCACTTCGTTTAAAAGCCGTGGCTATCTCACGGTCCGTATCAGAGATCGTCAATAACGCAGTAAGACTGACACTTTCGGAGGATGCTGAGGATATTTCAGCCTTTGAGGAAAGGGGTAGAGAACCTTTGATTAGCTACGAGGAAATGCTTGAAAGGTTAAAACAAGATGGCATTATATAAAATCTATTTCAAAGCATCAGTTGAAAAAGATTTTAAAAAGATACCAAGAAAAGATACGAAGAAAATTCTCCAACGTATAGACTCGCTAACAATTGAGCCACGCCCTAACAATTGTGAAAAATTATCTGACCGGGAAATATATCGTATCCGCCAGGGCAGATACCGTATCATATATTCAATCCAGGACAACGAACTCACGGTCTGGGTAGTGAAAATTGGTCATCGCAAAGATATTTACCGCTAAATCTGAGGTAATGCGATAGACGAAAATATGCATATGGCGGTGGAGATTTATTCAGTTACCCTCGGATTCTGACGCTCCCCCTGCCGCTCCCGCTGAAACGCACACATACAAAACGGGGTTAGGAAAAGATGCAAAGGGCAAGGTGTTTTGCGGATGGTGGGCCACACTGGACGGTTCCCGAACTTTCCTTTGAAAAGAAACAGCTTATTTTGGCTTTGCATCATTTACTTATCACCGACAGAACCCGTCCAGTAGATTAAACCTGAACGGTGTGGAAGGAAAGCAGCTATTTGAGTAGATGCAACCACGACACTATAATTATAGTCGTAAGAACTAATAGTGCGCGGTAACACAGCTGAAAGCAGAAGGGCAAATAATTATTGACCCAAAAATCCAACACGGCAAACCTGTCGTTCGTGGAACACAAGTCCCGGTTGCACGTATTATAGCTGAACTCGCAGGTGGTATGACCACAGAGGAAGTCATGCGCGAATACAAGATAGGCTCAGAGGATGTTGCTGCCGCACTCGCATATGCTGCAGACCTGGTGGAAGCCCATGAGTTTCACCCTTTGCCGTCGTGACAAGGGCAAGTAATGTGGTTTCTAATTGACGAGAATTTGCTCGGGCGGTAGGCAACCTCTGTAACTATTCTAACTTTATTAAAGAGCTTCCTTGTGCAGACCAAGATTGTTGATCAGCTTAGTGGGAAACTT
>CAZZHQ010000264.1:0-3087 GCA_964654015.1 uncultured Dehalococcoidales bacterium
TGGACTTGCCCCATTTCCTGGACAGTAGATTAGCGTTATTATGCTATTTCCAGTACTTGTTTTTTTCTCACTGGTCTAATGAACAAGACAAGAGAAAGCCCGGCTATTATAATGCCAATCAGGATAAGGAATCCCATTTTATAGCTGCCTGTGTTGTCGAATATTAGTCCGAGCACAAATGGTCCTACTGCACCACCAAGGGTTCCACAGAAGGTGAGGATACCGAAAAGCGAGCCGAGAGCTTTTGTGCTAAACATCTCCGCCAGAAGTGGAGACATTAGTGAAAAAAAGCCACCATGGCTAAAACCATACACAAGGACGAAAACAACAAGCTGCCAATACTCATTGGCGAAGTAAAGCCACAATAGCGCAATCAGTGCCAGCATGAAACAGCCAAGTAGCACTCTTTGCAGGCCGATTCTATCACCAAAGGTGGGGACACTAATCCTGCCAACGATACTCACGGCTCCAAGAATAGAGATAAGCTGCGCTCCCCTGGAAATTGATACTCCCAAATCTATCGCATGAGGTGTGATATGTACCAGCAGGCTATTGACAACGAACTGAATGGTGGACATAGCAATACAGAGCATCCAGAACTGTCTCGTACGCAATGCCTCTTGTAAAGAGTATCCACCCTTTATTGAATCAGCCGTTTGCCCCTGCTCCATTCCATAAGGTGTCAGGCCTTTCATTGAAGGGTCTCTTCGAAGAAACTGGCTTAATGGAATGACACAGACAACAATAATTATGCTGATGATTAGATATGTCGTTCGCCATCCCTGTGTATTGATGAGGTAGCTAATTAATATGGGGATAAGCATCATCCCCAGCCCTGATCCGGCCTTGGCCAGGCCGCCAGCGAATCCCCTTCGTTTCACAAACCAACGGGCGATGGTGGTGAGAGAAATGACATCGGCAGGTAGTGCCCACATGCAAACAATCAGGCTATAGAACAGGTAGAGCTGCCAGAGAGAATTCATCTGTGACATCAGGAAATATCCCAAACCAACAATGATGCCACCAACGGTAAGTATTACACGCGGACCAATCCTGTCGCTGAGCCGACCGAGAACGATAGCGCTAAAGCCGCTAATAAGGAAACCTATCGAATAGGCACCTGAGATAGCTGCCCTCGAACATTGAAACTCCTCAAGCAGTTGGTTAAAGAAGACCCCATAACTAAATTGAAAACCGTGGATAACAGCAAGTATGGGGATAAACGCGACTACTATATAGTACCCATAAAATATACGAGGAGGTTTAATGATATTCATTACTTATACTGACGCTACAAATAGATAATATCGGGCTTGCCAAACCAGCTAGTAACCGATAGGTAACTGTATTATAAATTGTAATTCTTCCGCAGAAAGTAATCAAAAATCAAAGTTACCTGCATATGATTCTCCTTTTGCAGTGTCATTACTGACCTGCCTTACCTGCTGACATGATCCCCAATCCGTCATTACTGCCGGACCAGTTTCAGGAGACCGTATTATATCTGCAAAGTCTCTTTTAGAATCCCTCTGCACAGATTCGTGCTAGAATAGCGGGCAAATGCCTCGTTCCTCCAGATTATTCCACCCTTTCTATGGCTGGCACATAGTAGCTGCAAGCTTTCTCATCAGCTTCTACGTGGTAGGAGTCGTATTCTACGGTTTTACCACCATCTTCAAGCCAATCGTAGAGGAATTCGGTTGGAGCTATGCTCAGGTATCGCTGGCCGCCTCGCTTCGTGGAGTTGAATCGGGACTGCTGGCACCAGTCGTAGGGATAGTGATTGATCGCTGGGGGCCGCGTCGTATAGCCTTTATCGGTGGTTTGCTTACGGCTCTTGGTCTATTCATGCTGAGCCGTACAAATTCGCTTGTTGGTTTCTACATATCATTCTCGCTTATCGCCATTGCAATGAGCTCCTGCAGTATAACCGTTTTAATGACTTCCGTCTCTAACTGGTTTCGTAAAAAAGTTGGCCTGGCAATGAGCATCGTCAGTTGCGGTTTTGGAGCAGGTGGGCTGATGGTTTTCGTGATGGCACGGTTGGTGGATACGTATGGGTGGCGAGACACCGTTCAGGGCCTGGCCTTCGGTGTACTGATTATTGTGCTGCCACTTTCACTGCTGTTGAGACATAAACCGCAACAGTATGGGTATCTACCAGATGGCGATACCATACCCGTGACTGAAACATCAAGGGGCAAGGTCGCTGCTGAGATAAGAGATTATGGTATTACAATACAACAGGCTTTGAGAACACGAACTTTCTGGCTCATGGCAGTCATGTTTATATGCCACCACTTGATGGTCAGTGCGGCTGCCACTCATGTTATGCCATACCTGACTAATGTCGGACTTACCACGACAATAGCTAGCTTTGCAGCATCGGGAATTCCGCTGGCGAGTATACTTGGCAGGATGGGATTCGGCACGCTTGGGGACAGGATGAGCAGGAAGAAGTTGATGGTGTTAATGTTTGCCCTGGTTTCACTGGGGCTGCTGGCGTTCCAGATGGTAGGTACCTTTGCCATTTCTGGAGTTATTGTCTTCCTGGCCCTGTTTGGTGTCGGGTATGGGGGATTCAATGCACTCCGTCCGGCTTTCGCCCGTCAGGTATTTGGTGCCAGGCAGTATGGCACTATTTTTGGCTGTCTCGTTGGTATAGGGATGATTGGCAGTATTGCTGGCCCGTATATAGCCGGCAAGATGTTTGATATACAAGGCAGCTATCAAAACGTCTGGTTGATCTTTGCTGCTGTTGCACTCATTGCTCTTTTTTCGGCAATGGCTATAAACGACAAAGAACCACTTTTCGATAACGAACCCGTAGGCTAATATATGAGAAACTATAGGGTTAAGGTAACTCTGTAATATTAAGGGTGGTTCTAGTTAATATAGCTACGGAATAGATTATTTTTCAAGTAATTTTAAGCTGGTGACTTTTAATCAGGGTGTTGTGGGTTCGAATCCCTCACGGCCTACGCTCCCTAAAAGATTACTGGCTAATACATAGCTAACTGACCTACCTCCCTAAAAATAATCAGCTAATATTTGACGCGGACAGGTACGTTTTAAAAATATACATGA
>CAZZHQ010000265.1:0-3086 GCA_964654015.1 uncultured Dehalococcoidales bacterium
TCGATTCCTTAAACACGTAAAAACCTGATTAGTGCCAAATTAGTGCCATTTAACAGAAGAGCCCCTATGCGACGACCAGCATAAGGGCTTTTTTAGCTTCAAAAAATGGTGGGCGGTAGAGGACTCGAACCTCTGACCCCCTGCGTGTAAATTGTGCGTAAGGGCGTTATTTTGTTGCTTTTGAAGCTAATTTCAGGATTCGTGCTTGTCCGTACTTCAGCTTCAAAAACTCATATTTTACCGACAGTCTGGAAACCATTTGTGCCAAATTTGTGCCATTTCTTACGCTTGGATCCAAACGAATCGCTGCTTGGAATCACTTTACTTTAGGACCGGTTCGCTCAACATTACTATCCGCTATTCGCTCAAACCCTCCATCTCTTCCAGTTCTTCAGACTTCACATTGTACTTGATTGGGACTCAACGGAGAATTCTTAAAATAATCAGTATAATCGGGGGAATTAGCAAAGACAAAAACAGAATTACAGTTAGGTTTGCTCCAGCAAGCCCAGCTATCAAGGCAATCACATTACCTGTAACTGCATAAAATATAATTTCATTCTTTCTGAACATTTTATACTAGGGGTCTTATTTCTTTTTACGACTGGGGCAGCTATTTTCTCTCACTACTTACATTATGCTTCCAATAACAGAATAATGATAAGTGACCATTTACTACAGATGCAAATTTATGAGATAAAATGACATTCTGCTAAATTGTTTACTTCCCTCCCTTTTTGAGTTCTGGTATCTGCTTACCACGCTTGCTTTTGAAGCAACATCGGCTGCCTTTACGCCAGTAGCAAGACGGATAGCAATATTCCTGCCCAATTGGGCAGTTGGCTACTCTCGTACCTTTACTGTAAGCCATGTAGTTATACTCCTTCAATAGGCATAATTACCTCTGGCTGAGCACGTCTTAGCTTTGCCCTGATGCGAGCCAGAAGTTCCTTTGTGTGGAATGGCTTTCTCACGTAGTCATCCGCACCAAGACCCAAAGCGTCGCGTGCAGTGCTTACTTCACGCTTTGCGGTAAGCATGATTACGGGAACATTGGAGCGCCGTCGTATAAGGTCGAGAACCTGAAAGCCGTCAAGGCCGGGCATCATAACATCCAGGATAATCAGGTCTGGAAAGTGCCCTTGCAGTAGTTCTAGAGCTGACCTACCATCGGCGGCTACGATTACGCTATATCCTTCCGGCTCAAGGATACGACTGAGCAAGCTCAATATTGGTTGCTCATCATCTACCATCATTATGGACGGGTGCTTCCTCATCTTTAGTAATCTCCTCCTTCCAAGAGTATAGTCCATGCTGTCCCTATGCTAATTCAACATGATCGCAGGTTCATGCCTGGTCATGTCAGTATCTTTTAGGCATACGTGGATCCTTTTGTTAGGTTTGATGTTTGACGCTAGCAGAGCTACAGGGTTATTGGAAAAAGGGGGAGAGACAGTTATCGCCAGTGGTTCCTCGTCTACTTTGCCCACGTCGGCTATATTAGCCAGCTGAATCACAAGATTGCTGAGAAGGCTGGTTGGCACATCAATGCTGACGACAAAGCCGCGATTCCCAAAACGATGATGGCTAGCGATAGAACTCCGACAATTATAATTACTAAGTATCTTTTCCACCTCGATCATAAACATGGCCACCCTGCTAATAGGGGTAGATATTGGCAGGACCAAGTCAACTGTCTGATTAACAGAGTCTGTAAGTCTCATTAAAGTATCGTTTCTTCGATAAACCTCCACTTTCGTCGCCCCCCTATTCTTAAAAGGTATATATGAGGGTTCCGATGGGATTAAGAGTAAGTCTGCAAGCCCTTGTACCGACTGTATAGTGCGTAGATCTTTCATTGTTTGCCTCCTTTTTGTCATGATTTTTAACAGAGTCGTCTCTCTAGTTTTGCGAAAGCTTGTACCGTGCTACCTTCCATATGGGAACAAGAGGTGACTGATCTGTTGTGTCGTCAGGAAGTGCAGACCCTCCCGTTTCCACGATGTAGTTGACCCGCAAGAACAGCAAACTATCCAGGAAGGTAGCTTCGTCCAACCTCTGTCCGTTGACTAGTGCTGTATCAGCGTGGGACTTACGAAACTCTGTCATGAGTTCGCTGTGCTCTTGAAAAGAGTCCTTACCATTCACACCATTGGGATTAAATCGATAAGTTCTGTTATTCCATTCCATTGTCATTTTTCGATACCTCCTTTAGTATGTGTGCCACCTTCTCGACATTTTCCACTGTCCCCGTGGCTCCAATGTTTTTTCGAGTTTCTTTTGTTCGACCTTTTTCTCTTTTCGTACCGGTATCAGCACTTTTTCCCAATCTTCTTCTCTTTCTATCTCTTCCATCTCACACCTCCCTTTTACTGGTTTATCCGAATCTAGATCTTGCCACGCCTAAAACTCAAACTGACCTGTCAACACTCATTCCCCAGTTAATAGACCACCTTATTGCCCTCGGCGAGCTTGCCCGTCAGATCAGCCATGCCCTCGGCAGCAACGGCCATCGTCCGGGGAAGATTGCAGAGCTCATAAAGCAATTGGCGGCGGAGGTGGATGATGACTCGTAGCCTTCACGATCAGCTGTTGCTGACGGCCGCTTCAAACCCCTTTGCCCATAGTCTTTGCCGGAGCGGGGCTATGAGTAAGTCATTAATACAATCGGGCAGACCCAGACTTATGGTGGATTTTGGACTACTTTTGGACCTCCGAGAGAAGGAGAATCTGGGTTGGTCCAGGGTCGCCAGGGAATACACCAGAAGAACGGGATTGTACATTAGTAAACAGACCTGTAAAAGGCGGTATGAAGAGATAACGTCTCGGGGAACCTCCGACGTTACTTTTGGGTTAATAGCAAAACCTCCACGCTCGCCGCCTGACACCTAGGGGGGTATACACCATAGTCGAGTTGAAATATAAAGAAAAAACCAGGGTATAAGGGAGGAAATTATGACAAAGGTAATAAGCACTAAATTGAAGGTAGACGAGTTGGCGAGGTTTACGGTAATGGCAGAGCGACAGGGTAAAACGAAAGCCGGGCTTTTAAGGCGGCTAATACTGGAATACCTGAATAATGGCGA
>CAZZHQ010000266.1:0-3072 GCA_964654015.1 uncultured Dehalococcoidales bacterium
TTTAGCATGTTGGGTAATCCCCCAGAAGTATTAAAATCAAAAGTGACTTTGCGAAGACGTACTGTGCTTATCAGACATATACATCCACGCAAAATATTGTCAGAATCATCAATCCTTTCAGAAACTGGTAATACAGTTGAGTTTAATATCTATTGGCAGAAATGATTGAATAGATGTTAATGCTAGACAGTTCTGATGCCCTCTGGCATTACGGTAGATAGGATTTCTCCTGAGCATATGCACCTGCTCAAGAATGACAAAGGGCAAAACTAGACTTGCTATACTTTCTCACTTTCCACCACCGCAATCTCCTCCGGCGTGAGGTCATAAAGCTTATATACCATCTGGTCTAGCTTACACTCATATTCTTTGGCTTTGGCTTGCTTGACAGTGTTGTTGGAATAGTCTTCATCCTTGGTGATAGTAAGGATTTGGTCAACTAGCTTTATATAAGGTTGTTGTTGATTATCCGTTAGACTGCGAAAAGGCAATGAATTTAATTGGCTGGAAGAGACATGAGTATTACTGTTAATGTGCCTGAAAATAGCATCATACAATTTTGAATTCAAGCAGGCTAATATATAATTGATGTTAAACATAGATGACTTCCCAATCATGTAATTGGTATTATTTTCAGAGAAGGCATAGAATCCAGTTTCCTTATGGGAAAATTTGGTTGCAATAATACGCCATTCTTGTTCATCTGCTGTGGTTCTTTGAGTAATAATGGTTTCGTTAGTTATGTTCGGTGGAATTTGCGTATTAGATATATATTCCTTGCCTATTCTTGCTTGGGAAGCCGAAAAACAATACCTTTGAATATTTTCAGCCCATATTAGTCTAAGCGAATTCTTGGTCGGAGATTCCATGAGATAATCCTTAAATAAGTCCCATTGAATTTTTCCGGTAGTAAATGAAAGCCCGTAATAAGATAACGGTTTGGTATTGCTGTTCACTTTATTCCATAGAGAGTAAATAGGCTCTTTATTTGAGCATAAGAAGCAATAATTATATTGTTGTGATTGATAAACATTGGCTTTAGGAACTAATAAAGAGACAGCTGAATTACCGATATCTTTTCTTTCAGCAATTTCTGTGATGCGTATTTTATTGTTAGTTATTGGTTCCTTATTTCTATATGTAAATACGATGCAAGCCTGAAGTACCTCTTCGAAAATGTTATGCCTATCTGCAATCTTTAGTATATTAACGAAGTCCCCCTTTATCTTTAGGTATTTTCTAAGATTAACAAAATAAGCATCGGATAATAAGGTTTTGGGGTTAATAAAGGTGAGAATTCCCTGTTCTCGGAGAATACCCTTTATACTTTTATGAATAAATAGGCCATATAAATTTGCCCTGCCAAAGATTGTTTCTTTATAGAGCCCTCTAAGAACACTATCTTTAATAACATCGTATGGAGGGTTAGCAATTACTACATCAAATCCACCTTTTTCTTGAAAGACATCGGCGAAATATAATTTCCATAAGAAGAAAGGTCTGGTGCTGGATTTCTTGTAGCGTTCAATTTCCGGGAGCAATGATTCCCTGTTTTGTTCTCTAAGGGTTGTCTCAATTAGCTCCCATACCAGAGTTTCAATACGCTTATTTAGCTGGTCTTTCTTGCTTTTAAGCGATACTTCGAACAGTTCTCGCTGAAGTTGCTTTAACTCACTGGCTTTTTTCTTTGCTTCACTGAGCACATCAAACAATCCGGCCTTAGAAGGTCCTGATTCTTTGGTACTGGTGAGGCTTTTGAGTAAATCATTTTGTTTTTTTATTTCGGCTTCGAGAAGTTGTTTTTTGGTAGTGGTAAGTTTACTTTCTGAAAGAAGTTGAAAATACTCTCTCTGGAGCTCAGAAAGCTTTTCTTTTGTTTCAGTAATGTAATGGCTATTATTAGGGATATCAGGGGCAAATAGTTTTTCGTCGAATAGTTTTACTCCTTCATATTCCTCCAGTAAACTATTTCCCTGCATTATCTTATAATCAAGATTAGGCAAGGGCTGAATTTGCTTGATATCCTCTTCATCTACCACGAGGGATAGCCAGAGCCGAAGCTTGGCAATTTCCACTGCACCGGGGTCGATGTCCACGCCATAAAGGCAGTTCTGAATGGCATGGCGTTTGAAGATATAGATTGTTCTTCTTTTCTCGTTGGCTAGAAATGTGGTTAGTGTATTTCGGGCACGAATGATTTCGCTCATCATTCCTACAGGAAAGGCCCCAGAACCTATTGCAGGGTCACAGACGCGTATTATTTCAAGTTTTTCATCAATCAATTTAGCATTTTGGCGGATGCTCTCAGGGAGTTTATAAGAATATCGTTTGGTTTCATTACCAGTATTCTCAACCTGACTATCATGCTCAATAGATGCCTCCCCAAATCTGACCAGCGTCTCAATGTCATCCTTGTTAACATTGCCTTCTAATTCGGTGGACAGGTAGTTAATAAGGCTCTCCTGGCACATGTAGTGGACAATCTCGCGGGGGGTGTAATATGTTCCCTTGGATTTACGGTCTTTTATTTCCAGGAGGTTCTCGAAAACCTTGCCCAGCATTTCAGGGTCAACTGCCACCTCTTTTTCCAGAGGCTCGTCCTCCTTAACTGTGAAATTGTATCTATCAAATACATCCAGGATACCGTCGCCTATGTCGCCTTCCTTTGTTTGCTTACTGTTGGAAAATATATCATCAGGCATGAGGATGTCAGTATGTACCCAGTCATAATTGTTGACAGGGTCAAATAGGCCTCCGTTCAAGAATGGAATCTTGCAATTGAAACGACTATAGAAGTCATTTGTTCTCTCCGAAGCTAGTGCTTCATAGAAAAGAGGTTCCAGTATATCGTTGAAGCAGTTCTGATAATGGGTTATCTTCTTTTCAAAGAGCAGACGTAGAAAATTCTTTGGACCAGTTCCCCATTTTTTGTCTCGTTCAACGCCAAACCAGCCTTTTTTCTGCAGAAAATACAGGAACACAATTTGTCCCAGAAGTTTTTTTGAAAAGTCCGTGGTGTTTACCTCTTTGGCCTTGAAATCTTCTCTGGTGGCCTCATTCTTCTCCACAAGT
>CAZZHQ010000267.1:0-3007 GCA_964654015.1 uncultured Dehalococcoidales bacterium
GTATAGTGTTGGAAAGCTGTTGGATTTCATAATCTCTTTTCTTGAAACAATTTACACGCCTCGTTTTGTGCCATACTCTTACATTTGGGATTGTTTTGACCTTAGAAACCAGCAAGAAAGCTTGTTTTAGGTCCGTTGACTGTTATAGTGAGGACAATAAATGTGATTAATATCCTTACTGCAACAGGTGGGCCATGGATGCGCTTTCTAAAACCACTACCAAACTCGTGCAGGCATTAAGCAGGAGGAAGATGCTTAGCCTCAAGGACCTCTGTCAAACGGGAAACTGTTGCCCTATGACCGTCTGGCGGAATCTCAAGACCGTGGGCTATTACACCAGCTTCAGTCACAATGCCCGGTACTGGACACTGGCGGATACGCCGCGTTTTGACAAAGATGGATTATGGTTTTACCGCGATGTGGGCTTTTCCGTACACGGGACGCTGCCGCGAATGATGCCCCCATTGGTTAACAACGCTACTATGGGGATGACACCGAGAGAAGTGTCACAACGATTACGGGTACGTGTCCAAAACCAACTCCATGACGCTTTCGTGCAGGGGCATGTCCACCGGGTTTCCTGGGAACGAACACAACTCTATGTGTCTACAGATCCTGAGGTTCAGGCTCAACAGTTACGGCGACGCGAAGAACACCAAGACGCCCAGGGGCCTGTCAGTGACAGTCATACGATTGCTATTCTAATCGAACTAGTACGCACGCCGCGTTCTTCAGCCAAGCGTATTGCCGCGATCCTTGGAACCAAAGGACTTCATGTCACCCCCCAGAGCGTACAGCGGATCATCGACACGTATGACCTGCGAAAAAAAGGGCGTTATACACAATCACCGTTTTAAAGACACGGGTCGCAGAGAATGCCCAAAGCGTTCGAGAGAGTCTTCATTCTATACAAGGCACAACGATCCGGTTCACTCCGGAGTTTGAGGCCTGTCAAGTCTGTGGTGCCAGATTAAAGGTCTACAAGACCAAAATCCCTCGGACCGTTATGTCTCTTCAATATGGTAGTATCGCAGCACTGGAGGTACTGCTTTATTGTCCGAATCAGTGTATGTGGTCCCATGACAGTCAGGCAATTCGAATCTATCGTTCCCAAGCGTTAGCGCAATTAGTCGCACCCCAGCAGCGATACGGATTTGATGTCCTGGCCAAAGTCGGTATCCTGCGATATCTAGAGTGTCGCCAGCGTCAAGAGATCCAGGAGGTCTTGGAAAACGACTACGATCTACATCTGCCAGATGGAACGATCCAGGAACTGATTGTCCGCTTCGCAGACATGATGACCGCTTTACATGAGCACCATATGGATCGATTACGCCAGATGTTGGAGGCTTCAGGCGGCTACATCCTACACGTAGATGGAACGTGTGAAGAGGGTAGCCAAATACACTTTGCCTGCCTGATTGAGCCGGGCCCGATTGTGCTCTGGAGTGCTAAAATAGCCTCTGAAAACGCCCTCCAGATCTGTGAGGTACTGCAAGAGGTTGAAACTCGATTTGGTCGTCCGATAGCGACCATGGCGGATCTCTCGGGAGCCATTCATAAAGCGGTTCTTAATCAGTGGCCTTCAATACCCTTCTTTTACTGTCACTGGCATTTTTTAGCTGACGTTGGCCGGGACCTCTTAACCGAATCCTACCAACGGCTACGCAATCTATTGCGTAAAAGGGAGATTCGCGCCCAGCTTCATCAATTTGCCAAGAAAGTCAACAAAGCTTTAGGGGATCAAAAAGATCAAGCGCGATGGATCTGCCAACATCTGGAAACACCGGGCATCTGGAAGACACAAGGACGTTCCTTGAAAGCGGCGGCTATCGCCGCTGGAATGACCGAATGGATCTTATCAGCATCCGCAGAAGGCAACGGCCGTGGCTTTCCATTTGATCTGCCTCACTTAAGTCTCTATCGCCGTGTCAAACGAGCAAGGGCCATCCTTGAAAAAGATATCTTGGGCCATCTCAAGGGACGCACGCCGCTTGGTGAAAAACTCCTCATGGGCTTATATGGCATACTCGACAGCTTCTTACAGTCGCGAAAGCTCCTGCAAGCTGTCCAACAAGTCCAAACGGCGGATGCCCTATTTACTCGTTTGCGGGAAGCGTTACGATTGGCAGCACAAGGCTCCGCAAAGGGACTTCAAGGCACGCCCAGGTTCTTGAATCCAGAGCAAGCACGCCAAACGGAAGCAGACATCCGTCGTTATCGTCAAGACCTTTGCCGTGAACGCAAAAAACAGATATCGACCACAAAAAGTAAAGGTATCGATCTTATCCTCCAACATTTAGACAAATACTGGGATGGGCTCTTTGGGCATTGTCTGGAGTTGGGTGAGCCCGAGCATCGTTACCTCATGGTACAGCGTACCAACAATATGTCGGAACGATTCTTTCGTAGCGTCAAACGATTCTTACGGCGTATTACCGGCAAGAAGAAACTGAGCCGTGAAGTGAATGCCCTGACAGGTCAAGCCTTCCTCATCTTCAACTTAAAGATACCTGCCTATGTAAAGCTCATCTGTGGAAACTTAGATAATCTCGCCCAGGCGTTTGCAGAACTCTCGCAAAAAGGCGAGTTCCCTAAGCATGCCAGACTTCCCTCGCCCAAATTGCTGGATAGAAAACTGCGGCAGAGCCATGACTTCCCAAACCTCATAAAAGCGGCGTTCCCGAGTAGGCAACTGGAGCTGGCTTCTGACCGCTAAGCTGGGCCGAAAGGCCCTCCAAATGGCATCGAAATATGAAAATCCAACAGCTTTTCAACACTATACCAATACGGGAAGTATTTCGTTTTGTAAGGTCTTCAATATCAAGGGATTATGAAGGCCGGAAAATTCGCAACGTTTTCAATGACCGAGTTAACGGCCACGAATGCTTGCCCACTTTTCAGGACATATGTTTGGAGTTTTCCGTTTTCCCATTTATAATGGCCCAAGAGGCATCAACAAAAACAGAATAGTATAGTACCGAGTGAGTGTTTGTATGGCCATCTA
>CAZZHQ010000268.1:0-3002 GCA_964654015.1 uncultured Dehalococcoidales bacterium
TTCCTACGGGTAATTGAGCCGGCTGCCGGAACACTTTACAACTTGGAAACAAGCATACAAGAGAGAATAGAAAAGGAAATCAAGGACTATCTAGAGAGCGTAGCTGATACTTTCCGTAAGCAGGGCATAAGTGCTAAGAGCGTCGTGGCATATGGCACCGCAGCGGACATAATACTACACTACGCGGAGCAGAATGACATAGAAATAATCATTATGAGCACTCACGGAAGGTCAGGAATATCTCGCTTCTTAGCCGGAAGTGTCGCCAAGAAAGTCATAGGTCACTCTACTGTACCTGTGTTAATACTTCCACCACCGGGGGCTAGAACGAGCGAGTAGAAGCAAAACTATAAGCAACCCTTTGATCTGCCCCTAAAAAATCAGCTCACTTGTAATATTAGGCTATGGATTGAGAAAGGGAGAATGGACACTTAGCGTGACATTGGCCGGGATATCCTATAGCCACTTTTTTCTCTTGAAATAGACCAACAGAGCGGTAGCTATACTAGCCATTACAACCAAAATTGCGGGGTAACCCCACTGCCATCTTAGTTCTGGCATAAATTCGAAATTCATCCCATAAATACCAGCGATAAATGTAAGTGGGATAAATATAGCAGCAAATATAGTTAATACTTTCATAACCTCATTCATTTTATTACTGATACTAGAGAGATAAACATCGAGCATACCAGAGACCATGTCTCTGAAACTCTCCACAGTATCAATAACCTGAATGGTATGGTCATAAACGTCTCTAAGATACACAACTGTAGACTCATGTATGAGCGGCGATTCTGCTTTCTCAAGCCTGCTAACGACCTCTCTCAGGGGCCAGACAGACTTGCGTAGAAACAATAATTCCTTTTTTATCTTGCGGATAGTCTTCAGGATTTCTGGGCTGGGATTTGTTGCTAATTCTGTTTCCGTGTCCTCTATTTTGTCCCCGAACTCTTCCAGAATGATGAAATAGTTATCAACAATGGTATCCAATAAAGCGTAGGTGAGGTAATCAGCCCCTGCTTTTCTTATGCGGCCTTTCCCTTTCCTAATTCTCTCCCTTATAGGGTCGAATAAATCCCCTTCACGCTCCTGAAATGAAATGACGAAATTTGAACCGAGAACCAAACTTACTTGCTCTGCCTGTATTCTATTTTCGTCGCTATTATAATAGAGCATTTTCAAAACGACAAAGACGTAATCACCGAAATCTTCTATTTTTGGACGCTGTTCTGTGTTCAAAATGTCCTCTAATAAGAGAGGATGTAGACCGAAGTAGTTACCAAGTTTCTCAATAATATCCGCTTGGTGAATTCCGTCTATATTTATCCAAGTTACAGTTGGTTTCTCTTTGAATGGAAAACACTCCTCAACTGTCTTTGCTTCTTTTTCTTCGAACTGAACTTCGTCGTAGTCGATAATTCTAATCCTGACCTTTTCCGTTTTTTTCTCTCCAATATGGATGAGAGTTCCCGGGGGTAATCCCGCCTTTTTTGAAGTCCTTTTAATCAATTTGGGCATTTTGTTTAACCTCCTATGCGTAAGAATAGAGGGGCAAGCATTAGGCAAAATCTAGAATCCAACATTATTCTCCCATCAATCCCCACTGTTTAATTGGTTTTGTATCAGCCAAAATCTTGATTTCGATACCACTATCGCCCGGATTGTCTACTCTTTTACTAAACTCCAGGAAGCTTCTCAAGTGCTGTTTGAATATCCTCCTCTGAAACAGAATAACCCTGAATATTTCCTTCAAGAAAATCTTTATATGTATTGATGTCAAAATTGCTGTTGGCGTCGAGAAGGAACAGTATGTTCTTCTTTTCCTTCTTACTCTTACAAGCAATCGCCTCGTCTATTACTGCTCTCACCGCATAGGAGCATTCCAAAGAAGGTATCATTCCCTCTACTTTAGCGAATGTTATTGCGGCATCGAATGCTTGTGTTTGCGAGTAAGTTCTAGCTTCTATCTGTTTGTTTTTATAAAGGGCACTAACCAGAGGGGATATTCCATGATACCGCATAGCACCGGCCCTTATTCCGCTTTGCATAAAACCATGACCCAAGGTATACATTTTCAACATAATAGATAGGCCGTTGTATTCAACATGGTCATATGCGTATGCACCTTTAGACAATGTTGGGGAGGCTGCTGATTCAACTGCTAAAAACCTGGTATCATCTTTACGGTCTGGATAGAAAGGAAAAACTAATCCCCCAAAACCACTACCACCACCTACGGAGGCTATAATAATATCAGGGTAGGCATTGGCTCTTTTCATTTGTTCATAGGCCTCAAGACCTAATACGGATTGGTGCAAAACGACATGGTTCATCACAGTACCCCAGCAGAATTTGGATGCTTCATCTTTGAATGTATCCTCAAATGCCTCACCTAGCGCAATACTCAGGTTGCCTATGGATTGCGGATCTTGAGACAGAGCTTTTTTGCCTGCTTTTGTGCGCTCACTCGGGCTGGATATTACTTCTGCCCCTAGCATCTCCATTAGATAACGTCCGTAAACCTTCTCGTCATAACTAGATTTAACCATGTAAACCCTGCAGCTGATACCAAAATAGTTGCAAGCTATAGTCAGAGAGACTCCCCATTCTCCATTTGCAGTAGCTGTAATAAGACGCTTGACATCTCCTTGACTCGCATAGTACGCCTGTGCGATAGCTGTGTTAGCCTCATGACTGATAGACATACCTCCACCTTCATATTTATAGAAAATGTGCGCAGGTGTATCCAACTCCTTTTCTAGTCTGTCAGCGCGGAAAATTGGGGTTGGTCTCCAATACGAGTATAGAGTTCTTACATCCTTTGGGATAGATATCGCATTCTTCTTTGTTTCCAATTCTTGGTCAATGATTGCAGATGTGGCTAGTGGCTCAAGTTCACTGGGGCCCATAGGATAGCCGCTGGAACTCATTAAGGGAGGTACTGGGAAATCCAAGTCCGGTATGATATTGTACCACTCGTCCGGGAGATCATTTTCATT
>CAZZHQ010000269.1:0-2971 GCA_964654015.1 uncultured Dehalococcoidales bacterium
TTACGGAGCAGAACCCACTCTTAACAACCTGTCCAATTTTCGGGGTCCACCTCAGTCAATATTCATTTATATTCATTTTAGTTTTGTATTTTGATCCCTTTATGCAAACATCTCTGCAAACTAACCTGCAAACATTGGAATTTACTATTCAATACCGGAGGGGATATAATGAAACCAAATTTTAGATAATAAGGCGTTCAGAATTACTTGTTCTCATTCTATGTGACAAACCTCTTGTATCTTTTAATCAGGGTGTCGCAATTTCGAGATTTGCAAGGCTCATAGGGGTTATACCACGCATTAAGTTAGTGCTGAAATAGTATGGACTCACCCCAATATAGCGCTACAGATGAACTGAGTCACATTCAAATTACCCATCAAACTTTACTGGTGTCATCCCCCGGAGAGTAAACCCAGATGAAATGCTTCTTATAGCGCTCCAGTATAGCGATAGTTTTCATGCCAAAGAATCCCAGCAGAACGGCATTGCTGATTGCATGCAGGGTATCGAACCACACGCTATTGAGCTGTGCACTAACCCAGGTTCTAAAGGTAAGCGGATAGATTAACGGTGCCCAAAACCATGTATTGATACAGCATCAAAGATACTCTTCACTAGATCGCCTTTAATGTAGGTAAGTTTTAATAGGGGACAGGATTATCTGTTATCCAAATGCAAAAGCCACCCTGTTTAATACGCTATAAATTGAACAGTGTGGCTTTATGCTGGGCGTAATCCAAAATATTTTTGTGTGTAATGATGCAACCTGTATCAGCGACAAACGTCGGCTATTTACCTAACCATATTGCTTATCGACATCCCTGTATATCGTATCCCGCAAGCCAACCATACGAATTACCATATCGTCCAAGGCACTATCATAAGTGTATAAAATGCGGTACTTACCTAACCGTCGTTTATAAAAGCCGCTCAAATTCTCGCTTAGGGGTTCATGAGTGACATATTCACGGTTAAGCCATAGCCAATCAATCTTCTTTATAATGCGCTCAACATCATTGCGGGGAACTAAAGTTAAAGCATCAGAGTCAAGAAGGAGAGACATAATAACCTCATAGAGTCAGTCGTTTTCGCATATCAGCAGCCGTAATCAAGGACTCCCGTGGTAACTTTAACGAGCGAAGCAATCTTTCCTCAACATCAGGTTTCAACTCTAACCCTGCATCGGGGTCCGCCATCCTTTCTTCCAACTCCTCAATTAGAGCACTCAACCGTCGAATGTCGCGCCTAAAGGTAGGAATCTCAGCTAAACTCGTAGTGCGGGCCGAAAGAATGTAGTTATATTGTTCGGCAGGGAAATCATCTTGGTCTTGATAAGCCCCCGAATAACCAACTTCCGCTTCTTCCTCAAGCCGGCTAAACTCCACACTAAATATTGCCTCATACAGTGGGAGAGTTATGGGCTCGGGTCCTACATTGAGTAAATTCATGGTCAATCGCCCCCTGAAACCAGGGTCAAGTTGCACGCCACCAAACGCATTGATTCCTTTTCTCGCCAACGAAGAACAAATACCAAATCTACCACATATATCCAACGGCAAAGCCAGCTTTTCAAGCGATAGTATCCCCACCATCTGTCCAGATTGAATTTCGTAATTAGGCTTATCTTTAGTTAGTTCGATAACTACTCCTAACTTATCAGCACTGAGTGGACTTGCGAGTATTTTAGGCCCAAGACGTAAATCATACGTGGCAGGCTGAACCAAAGCCTCATCAAATGGTTCGATAAGCAGCTTATGATTCTTCACCAACTCTTTAATTTGTCGTCCCGATAGTACGCCCATAACATCCTCCCGCAATTAGCAGGCTATCATTAATTCCTTGTTTTTATCATAACATAAAGAAGGTTATTACTAAATGTCAAGAAATATTTCGGATTGTCACCATTCATACGTCGCACATAACGATTACCTTTATCATGTCCAATAACCGGACTTCTCCCCAAAAACAAATACGGGAAAAGGAGCATGTCAAGCCAATCAAACCTTGCTGGTGTCATCCCCCGGAGAGTAAACCCAGCTGAAATGCTTCTTGTAGCGTTCCAGTATGGCGATGGTTTTCATGCCAAAGAAACCCAGTAAAACAGCGTTACTGATTGCGTGCAGGGTATCGAACCACACGCTATTGAGCTGTGCAATAACCCAGGTTCTAAAGGTAAGAGGATAAATTAACGATGCCCAAAACCATGTATTGGTTATCCAGCCAAAAAGATAGCCCCAGATTATGCCAAAGGCGATAAGCCATTTTGTATTTAAATTAACGTGCCGGAGGCCGGCAGCGGTTATCCCTACCAGTCCCCAGGCGAACATTTGATACGGCGTCCACGGACCCTGTCCCAGAAAAAAGTTAGATACAAGCGCCGTAATAGCCCCCACCATAAATCCTGCAATTGGTCCAAAAACATAGCCCGAACAGGCTATCAGGTAGGTACACGGCTGTACGCTGGGCACTGCCGCAAAAGGGATGCGTGAAACCACGGATACAGCACTCAGCATGGCAATTACAGCAATCTCCCTGGAGCTTACCTTTGCGGTATCAAACTCAAACAGTAGTGCCAGTATAGTCAGAGTAATCAGTATCGTTGCTATCATGCCCCAGTTGAGAAAACTATTCAGCGAACATGACGGAAACAATGGAATAATCAAACAGGCAGCACAAATTCCAGATATCAGCCCCAGGAAAACAATCCCTCTCCTCATCTCAATATCTCTAATGCTTCATCAGCGGTTAATATGTCTCCGGGAACGTTATATTTTTCAAAAGCCTGCACAAGGCGATTTATCTGAGGCGAAAACAGCAGCGCCTTCGACAACACCTGCCGCCTGTCTCCATCCACCACGACACGCCCTTCACTTAACAAAACCACCCTGTCAGCGTGTTCAGCAACCGTCTCTACGTCGTGAGTTACCAGGATAATAGTGTTGCCTCTATCCCTGTATTCTTTCAGGAATT
>CAZZHQ010000270.1:0-2968 GCA_964654015.1 uncultured Dehalococcoidales bacterium
CTCTGAGCGGTAATTTGCCACCCTTCCGGACTTGAGCTTTTTTCCCTTCTCATTAAGCATTGTGATGTGTGAGTATTGCTTGTGATGGTCAATTCCCATATAATTCATTTATGCACCTCCTAAGTTTAATTTTATTGATCTTGTGGGTAGTCTATCATACAATCGACTCCCGAAGGAGGTGTATCACATCATCATGTTACCTATGTCTACGTAGTGCCTATTTCCCTTAGGGACTGTAAAGGCTGCAACTAAGAAGGATGAAAGTAAAATCACTAACTTGCATTATTATCTTTGTAACGGCTGTGACTTTATCGGCCCGGACTTATGTGGATTTTGATTTCGATTGGCGCTTCAGCAGAGGAGATTTTCCTAAGGCTGTTTCGCCTGCATTTGATGATTCTGACTGGCGTAAAGTAAATCTGCCCCATGATTGGAGTATTGAAGGTCCATACAGTACCGAATTTTCCAGCGGCAATGGATATTTGCCCGGAGGTATCGGCTGGTATCGCAAGAGTTTTAAACTTGACCCGGGCTACAAAGACAAAATCATTGCAATAGAATTCGACGGTGTATACAACAACTCGTCGGTCTGGATCAACGGAATCTTTGTTAGCAAGCGACCCTATGGATATTCGAGTTTTCAGTATGACCTAACACCTTATTTGAAATTTAGCACTGATGAAAACATCATTGCAGTTCGTGTGGACCATTCCGAATTTGCTGATTCAAGATGGTATACAGGTTCCGGTATATACCGGCATGTGCGTCTTTGTATCACCGACAAGCTTCGGATAGGTCACTGGGCTACATTCGTCACTACACCTGAGGTAAAAGAAGATTCTGCTGTTATCCAAATCGAAACTACCGTTAAGAATAGTTCCGATCGTGCCCAGAGTTTTACTCTTCAATCGGATATCATCTCGTCAGATGGACATATAGTAGGAAGTCTAGCCACGCCAGAAACCATAGATTCTGAAGCAAAACAAACAATTATTCAGAGGATTACGATCAGCAGTCCGCAGCTTTGGCTGCTTGAATCACCCAATCTTTACACGCTAAAAAGCAGTATGAAGGTTGATGAAAAAGTTATCGACGATGTAAACACAGTATTTGGGATTCGTACACTCCAGTTTGATCCTAATAAAGGTTTCCTGTTGAATGGCAAGCAGCTCAAGATCAAGGGTGTTTGTCTGCATCACGATGCGGGCTGCCTTGGTGCTGCTGTGCCGAAAAAAGTACTCGAGCGTCGTTTACGCCTGATAAAAAAGTTGGGTGCCAATGCTGTTCGGACCAGCCACAATCCACCGGCGCCGGAGCTGCTGGATATCTGTGACCGGCTTGGTTTACTGGTCAAGGTGGAAGCCTTCGATGAATTTACGCCGCCGAAGAACAAATGGGTAAGCGGCTGGAATATGGGTATACCGAGTCGATTTGGCTACGGTGAGGTATTTGCCCAGTGGTCTATTATCGATATGCAGGACATGGTGCGTAGAGATAGAAATCACCCGAGCGTGTTTATGTGGAGTATCGGCAATGAGATTGATTATCCTAATGATCCGTTCTCTCACCCGGTACTGAATGACGAGTACCGGCCCGAGCAGCCGTCTGCCGAGAATTTAGTCAGGTATGCCAAACCGCTTATAGAAATTACAAAAAAGTGGGACAGAACGCGCCCTGTGACAGCAGGATTGGCGAGTATTTCAATGTCGAATGCTGTTGGCCTTGCACAAATGCTGGACATTGTGGGGTATAACTACCAAGAAAAGTATTACGAAGCCGCCCATAAAACGTATCCGAATCGGTTCATCTTCGGCAGTGAAAACAGCCACCGATATAGTGCCTGGACTGTGGTACGCGACAACGATTATGTTGCCGGACAGTTTCTCTGGACAGGTATTGACTACCTGGGTGAGGCACGGCAATGGCCGAACAAAGCCAGCGGCTCAGGTCTGCTTGACTTGTGTGGATTCAAAAAGCCCATCGGCTGGTTCCGCCAGAGCTTGTGGAGCGATGAACCGATGGTCTATATCTGCGTCTCCGACGGCCGAGGCGGGATGAGATTTCATAGCATGAGAGGAGAGGAACACTGGAACTGGCCGGAAAATGCACAAGTCACTGTCACTTGTTGTACAAATTGTCCTGAAGTGTTACTCATGCTCAACGACAAACCCATTGGAACCAAACATCTTTCGGATGCAGTCCAGGGCCTGTTGAGCTGGGAAGTTCCATACCAGGCAGGAGTTCTTAGGGCTGTGGGTCGTAACAATGGGGCCGATGTTTGCGAGTACGTATTGAAGACGGCTGGAATTGCAAGCAGAATTAAATTGTTGTCCGATGTGACTCAACTTCATGGGGACGGCAAGGATATCTGCCACATAGAAGTTCAGATTGTAGACGACCAGGGTGTACGCATACCGGACGCTCAGCAAGAACTGACATTCGAGCTCGATGGTCCCGGTGAGATTCTTGGCATAGAAAATGGTGACCTGAACAGTCTTGAGGATTACAAAGATAGGGTACACAAAGCATATCGAGGCCGGTGCTTAGTCATCTTACAGTCGATACGCGAGTCGGGCAGAATTCGGCTAACAGCACATGCGGAGGGGCTTGAGAAAGCGTCGATTGAAATCGAAGTTCAGCCGTGTTCTTTTCCTGTCGTTTTTCCATCGGGCCCTCCAGATTAATGTGTGCAATAGGATCATCGGAGCGGTTTGTTAATCGGGATTCATTATTCGTGATTTATGGTTTTGCTTCTTAGGGTTCACGGAATAAGCAGCGACAAATATGCTCCTACGAAGACAGGGAGCAGGAGGCATGACAAGACGAGATGGAAAGCGGGAGTTGACTCTTCCCATCCACCAATTATTGAAGATAAAGCCTCATTAGTAAATTTCTATCTCTTTTTATTACCATCTTTCCCTTCTTTAAGCACCTGTTCCAATTTCTCCGCGGCATGCTTGTGGTCAAA
>CAZZHQ010000271.1:0-2965 GCA_964654015.1 uncultured Dehalococcoidales bacterium
ATACCCTGTGCCAGTGATGCCTGCGGCTCAGGTAAGACCTCGGCTATGGTCTGGGCAAGGCGGTTTCTCAATGAGTAGACCCACTCCAGCTGCTTAAAGCCTTTACCCGTCTCTACAATTTCCATATTAGGGTAGAGCATGGTAGAGTAGATTCCCTGGTGGGCCAGATAGCCTTCATAGTCAAAGTCATTGAGCTCGGGCGGTGTCTCCGGCTCTCCGCTTACCAGAAGCACATCGCCGTAGCTATAGGCAGGATATCTGGGGATGAAGAGCAGAGCTGTGCCTGATACTTTCTGCCATTCTCCCTCCAGGTTTATTTCTGTAGCCGACAGGCGGATTTGAGTGGTTTTATCCCTGACCTCCGGGGCAGTGTTGACCATCCCTCTGATTTCTACTGTTCCCTGCTCATTGTAGAACTGGAGACAGTGCTCATCGATGGTGGGCAGGCTTGACTGGAAGCGGAAGGCGCCGCTGAAGAAGGCAACGAGACACAGGCTGGTTAGGATTATCAGTTTCCGGTGCTGGCGGAAGAAAAGCAGGGGGAGAGGAACAAGCCCGGTGAAGATGAGGGCTAAAGGCAGGTTAAATTTTGACCCCAGAAAGATACCCGCCACCCAGGCGCAACTTAAATAGATAAGCGACACTATTCTACATCCCGAATGTTAGTCGGCCACAGTTATCAGGAGTTTAATCTTCTCATAGGTAGCCGTGCCTATGCCTTCTACATTGATTAGTTTATTTATATTGCAAAATGGTCCGTTCTGCTGGCGGTAATCTATGATGGCTTGAGCCAAAGCTTTGCCGATTTCGGGCAGGGCTTCAAGCAGCCAGGCTTCAGCCCGATTAAGGTCGACTTTTTGCAGCAGCTCTTTCTCGCCTATCCCGGGGAGGTAAAGTTCAAGCCAGTCTGGGTCAGCATTGCTCGTAGTTCCACCGGCGGCTTGAATGAGAGCTTCAATGGTGTCGTCGGCTTTCAGGGGATAGAAGCCGGGATTACCTACCGCGCCAGCAATGTAGATTTCACCGCTTAACTCCTGAGTTAGGGATTTAGTAATCTCAATAGGCTGGCCTAGACTGTATCGTGAACAGGCGATGATACCGCTAATAGCGATAATAGCTACCAGGAGAATAGTAACTAATGTCCAATGCTTGCTTGTCATGGGAGACCTCCTAGCCTTGGCGCTACTTTATTCGCCATTTGGCTAACTGACACTAAGCAGACACAGACAACAATTCCCCTTCTGCATACCTATAAGAGTTTGAATTAAAAAGGGGGTTAGTATGTCTAAAAGATTATCTAACTACGAGCAAGAAACCATCATCAACTTCAACAAAGAGGAAAAGATAGCCTATATCTTCACCTATGAAAAGACATGGCAGAAGCACTTGGAGAAACGGCTTGGACTCAAACCAACATTGGACAATGGCTTTGGTGGCAAGGAATACCAAATGGATAAGAAGCGAATCCCTATGCCGAGAGCACCAAGAAAGTTATCCGATTCTGCTAAGAAAAAACTGGCCGAGAGGTTGCACAGAAACCGTGTTTTAAGTGCTCAAAACCTAGTTCCTGTGGGAAATTGAGCAACCCAAAGTTAAAATAAGGGTAAAGGTATATCCACGGCAAAGAAGAGACAGAATATAGCTACTTTAAGCCAGGATAGTAAAGAGCGAAAAGAGACAGCTAGACTTGCAATATAGGTGAAAGTTATGAAAGCGGTAATCTATGCCAGAGCCAGCACTAATGAGCAAAGCACAGACAACCAAGTACCAGTGCTAAAGGATTGGGCAAAGCAAAGAGACTTTGAAGTGGTCGAAGTCTACCAGGAAACGGAATCAGCTTGGAAGCCCGGTCGTCAGAGGGAACTTGCTAGGCTCCTGTCTGATTGTAGAAACGGGCGACGCAAGTTTGATGTTGTGCTGGTATGGGCTTTGGACCGGTTGTCTAGAGAAGGGGCAGCAGCCATTCTCAACCTGATAAATGCTCTAGAAGTCTATTGCGTCCAGGTTATTAGTTATCAAGAACCTTGGACTGAGACACCTGGAGAGATAGGAGAAATTCTCTACGCTATTGCCGGTTGGGTGGCCAGAATGGAGTGTAAGAGACGCTCCGAGAGGACTAAAGCTGGGCTAGATAGGGCTATTAGGCAAGGTAAGAAGTTGGGCAGACCCAAAGGCAGTAAGGATAAAAAGAGCCGTAGAAAAAGAGCCGCTGGAATTTACGCTTGAAAGCTAGGCATAGGGTTAAATGCCCCAAAAAGGAACGATTTTAAAATATTTCAAGACTATCAGGAGACTATAGACCTAGTCTCTTCGATGTATCAAGGAAGCCTATTCCTAGATTGAGTACAGTAATACCCATCAAAACTTAGCTCAATTAGAGGAAGGCGAGGCTAAAATGATATTCGGAGTACCTAACTCCCAATCATATTTATTGTGAACAAGCCCAAAACTTGAATTGTGACTTGATAAAACTAGAATACTTGTGGACGGGGAGACTAAGCAGAGTCGAACTCTCCCTGAAACACGGATGCTGTGTTTTGTTTAATGTACTATCTTGTCACACCGACGTATCGTCCACAGCCAAAGCCTTCGCCAAGTTTACACCATGAGCAACTCCCTAAAGGCATCTCTTCGCCAATCATAAGCTGCGATTCGCATTTACCACAAAGATACTCCTCTCCAGGTTTCATAGGGCCGTCACACGGAGGAATAGTCATAAGGCAAATCTGGATACAGGCTTCGCACTGCTTGCAGAAATCGGGACGAATACCGAAGGGATAATCAACATGGCGATCCTTGCCCCGCCCGACAAAGCCCTTCGCTCGTGCCTGCCAAATCTCTTCACAGACCCTTACACAACGTCCACATAAAACACAGTCCTCATTTCTAAATGGATATCTGACTTCTTTAACTCCACACCGGACGGCGATGTCCTGAATGGCGCGGGAGTTTGGAGCTTGGGCAA
>CAZZHQ010000272.1:0-2963 GCA_964654015.1 uncultured Dehalococcoidales bacterium
TGTGCCACAGTATTAGGATGATACGGCGGCGGCTCCCATAGAAACCGCAGAATGATGACCATAGGCCACGCTTGGAGGACTTAGTAGTCTGGTCAACTCTGACATATTTAAGCGACGTTATGGAGGTATCAAATGGATGAACTTGTAAAGGAGCTCGGTAAGTTAGCTGACCAATTAAAAAAGGGCCCTTCAAAGAAGCAAATCACTGATATGCAGGAACTTCTTGATATTGCCCGAAACGACTTGCGCCTGTCCAAACTAGCACATGGCAACGGACTCTATTCCGGTGCAGCGAACAACCTGCAGCAGTCTGTTGAAAAGGCAGCCAAAGCGCTGTTCATGGGCATGGGAGTGCTCGAACCCAAGGCAATACGCGGAACCGGGCATGATTCCCCCGAACTGTTCCTGAGAATGGTCGAACTACCTTGGGCAAAGAAGTTCACCGAGATGCTGGCACCGATGTCTGGGCTGATGGTCGATACGGCAGAGGCCCAAGAAGTTGTGAAAAAGAAGAAGGCGGACATGGCGAGAATCGGCGGCTCGCAGATTATTGCAATAATGGGAGTGGGTACCCAACTGGACAACGCTATGCAGCAGTTTTCCAACGCCTTGGGGATGGAGGTGACCGACTTCGTATCACTGTTTATCAAATTATACTTGTTGACCTGCATTACGTTTCCTCACGCGGAATTTGCTCGGTATCACGACCGAGAGATTAAGTCAAAGGACTACGATCCTAATCTGGGAATTGTAAAAGTCATGCCAGAGCTCTGGGATGCTACCGGGGCCACAATAGACGGTGTGCAACAGTTAATCGACCAATGGGAGCGCAAGGCTAAGTCAAAAACCAAATAGCCAACTCACCTTGTCGCGGTTAACCCGTTGATTTTCGGGTCCCAGTATATGTGGGCCCTACGACCGGCCATTCAATCATCTGTTGACTACATCCTTTACCTTCATCTTATTTGCCTTGAGGATGCCAAATATATACGCCGGGCTGCAACCCAGTTCCTGGGCTGCGGACGCCACGCTACGGCGTGCCCTAAGGGCGTCATAAATATTATTGAGTGGTAGATTTAAAGGTTTGCGGCCACCAACATATTTTACTACTACTGTTTCACCGCAATGAGGGCACTGCATGTTCATAATATAACCATCTTCATTTATCGATTGGCTGAATGATATCTACGAACTGACAGCCGTTTACCAGCTTGTAACCCCACTCCAGACCGTTGGGATTGATAGTTTCCTGCGCCCATTCCTTGGCCTTGACTATTTTCAACCGGCTATACCCATTCATCCCCGCACTGTCCATAGCCAAATATAGGGATGCCTTTTCAAGGCCAAAGGTACCACCTCTGCCAAGGTCGTTGTGTTCTATTTTTCCACCGAATTTCTTGGATGGGTTCTTCTGCGTAGCTATCACGCAGATACCGTTACCTTTCAGCTTATCGAAGATATCCTTCATCTTTGCGCCAATCTCATAGAAGTTCTCGTATATCTCAAGGTAGTCAATGACATTTATGGCTTCGGGGTACTTGCCTACTGCATCATGGAAATTATAGCCGCGTTCAAAAGCCTGAAAGCCAATGCCAAGGTTGGCAATATCCGGGTGTTTGTCTAACCTGGCCCTCAGCCTGGAAGCTCCCATCTCAGAACTGAAATATACGACATGCTGCTTCCACTGGTTGAGCAAACAGAAGTTAAGCAAGAAGGCTGTTTTCCCTGCGTTGGGTTCGCCGGCTATTACGATGATCGATCTTGGTAGAGTCAGGACATACTTCTCAAGCCCGAAGGGATATTTAATGTCCAGGGGCTTTGCTGGCTCGGCCGTAAGCAGATCCATCTCCATCAGATCATCTTCCACCTTGCGTAAATGACCATCACGGTACGGATCACGCTCCAACCGCCCTTTTTCAACAAGCCTTTTACATAGATTTCTTACTACACTCTTGTTATTCTCTATTTCTTTCACCGTATATATACCGTTATTAAAAAGATTTAGTTCTTTATATAAGTCCTGAAGCCAGAACCAGCCGCTGCTCTGGTCGATAAAGTCCGCCAGGCGGCGTGCCAGAGGCGGAAGTTCAGCCTTATTGGGATTATTTTCTACGTTCATAAATATACACCTGTATACAATATTTCATATTTATTTAGCTTTGTTCCTGTATACGCTGTATACAAGCGTACGGTAAAAGATACGGGCGTAACAATTGTTGTATACGCGCCGTATACAGCACGTCATTGAAGCGCCTCCAGCAGTTTTTCTTTGGCCGCGCTGTACTGCTCCGCCGGGAGGATGTCGGGCTTAATGCCATAGAACTTACAGAGGTACGTAATGGCCGAGCCCGTGTCCATGTTGCTAAATAGCTTGACCACATTGATTACGTCTCCGCCCTTTTGGCAGGCAAAGCAATAGCATGAATTCGTGTCACGGTAGATTACCCCAGAGGGGTGTAGGTCCTCGCCATGGAGGGTACAGCGATATGTCCACTTTCCCTTGTAAGTGAATACCGCAGTAAACTGTTCCAGCACCTCGGTAATATCGGTACATTGCTTGATGGCCTTTATTACCTCGATAGCAGGGATAGTGCCATCTGGCAAGGCGAACGTCTTGCGGCGCTGCAATTCGCGCATAATGCGTTTGTTAACCAACGCCAGGTAATACTGACCTACCTCGCCCTGGCTATAATAGTCGTTAAGCTCCAGATCCTGCAGCTTGTAAATCAGTCCAGGCACGGATAACTGCCGAATCTCTTTGGTCGCAAGAGCAACAGCGAACTCAGCCTCTTTGTAGCGTTAGGATAATTCGCTCATCGCCTCAGTCTCCATATTCACATCCCTGTCCGATGGATCAATCACCTTTACGCTACTCACCTTTATTCTTTTGATTACCTGTGAGCAGTGACTCTACAGCTACCCTGGGTACAACCATGCGCTTTTCACCAAGCCTGAGCACTTTG
>CAZZHQ010000273.1:0-2954 GCA_964654015.1 uncultured Dehalococcoidales bacterium
GAAAAATAAAATTACCGGCAACCACATCGAATACATGGGCGGGGGTGGCATTTTGCTTTGCGGTTATGGTCCCGGCACAAAGGACGTAAACAAAAACAACCTCGTCACCAACAACAATATTCATCATGTCGGGGAAATCTATTGGCAGTCACCCGGGATTTTCCTTTGTCAGAGCGGGGAAAACCGTGTGGCGAACAATCTGATTCATCATACGAATTATACGGGGCTGATCGTTTCCGGTATCGTGACCCGCTTTTTCGTGAAGCAAGATAAACGCGAATCGAGCCGTGCCATCCGATGGCATGAAGTTGGAAACGTACCGGCGAATTCAGAGCTGGAAGACATTCGTCCCTATTTGCATACGCGTAATAATCTGATTGAAAACAATGAGATTCATAACGTCATGCAAATCCTGGGGGACGGCAATGGGATCTACATTCGCGGTGCCGGTCCGGGCAACGTGATTCGCGGCAACTATATCCATCATTTGGTCGCCCCAACACAAGCGCAGGGCGCGATGCGCACGGACGGCGGACAAATGGATACCCTCTTTGTTGGAAACTTGCTCTACAAATGCAATTCGCAGGGCATGACCTTGAAGTTGAACAACCGGTTTGAAAACAATATTATCGCCGACGTCATCTCGCCGCGCGGCGTCTATCTGAAGATTGTCGAAGGTCCCATGGCGGGTGCGAGCAATAAGCGGAACATATTCTATTCCTCTTTGGCAGACTGCACCTTCGTCTCTGAACCTGGACCCGGAAAAGGAAACGTTGACGAGGATAGCAGAGGCCGAGAACCTGCGCGTATGAAGGACATCGAGTCCGACTGGAACATCTACTGTTGTAAAGCAGAACCCAGCTTGGGTGAAAAGACGATGAAAAAACTGCAAAGCGACGGCGTCGATGCCCACAGCCTGGCCGCCGACCCGATGTTCGTTGATCCGGAAAATGGTGACTTCAGATTCAAGCCGGGATCTCCCGCACTGGAAATGGGCATTGTATCCATTGATTTATCCAAAATTGGCCTGCTAAATAGAAAATAGCCATGAAGTTAAAGCAATTTGCGCTGTTTAGAAAAGGAAATATCATGAAGATGAAAACATTTGCGTTGTTGGGATGTCTCGGTGTTGTGTTTCTGTCCAGTATGGTGGTGGCTCAGACGGACGCGACCGCGGTTCGGTTGCAGTGGTTTAAGGATGCGAAATTTGGAATGTTCATCCATTTTGCTGTCGACAACAAAATGGAATTTAATCCGGATTTTAACGCCGGCGAATGGGCACGCATTGCCAAGGCCGCTGGGATGAAATATGTCGTTCTAACCACCAAGCATCACGTCGGATTCTGTCTCTGGGACTCTGCACTGACCGATTGGAATGTCGTTGATCAAACGCCATATAAGCGTGATATCGTCAAGGACTTGGCAGCAGGATGTAAGGCCGAGGGCATTGAGATGGGCTGCTACTATTCCATCGCAGACTATCATCATCCCTTATACGAGCCCAAATACCAAAACAGGCCCGAAAGACGAACCGGAACAGTTCCGGGTGCCGATATTACCAAGTACATCGGCGATTTCATGTTTGGTCAGCTCGAAGAACTCTGTGAACTCTATCGTCCTTGTCTGATCTGGTTTGATGGTGGAAGTGGGTTCAGCAATCCTGCTTATAAGCCCCTGCTGCGCAGACAAGAGTTAGTTGACATGTTGCATTCTTATGGCACCCTCTCCAATAGCCGCCTTGGCGATGATGATGCTTTGAGAATTGTTGATTACCTGAGCATGAATGACAATATGGCTCCTTCTATTAACCTGGGTGTCCCTTTTGAGTCAGCGGTGTGCATGGGCGAGTCCTGGAACTATCGCGACAATGATACGGTGAAATCTCCCAAAGTCCTTCTCGAACAACTGGTCAGTATTGTAGGAAATGGAGGGAATTATCTCCTCAATGTAGGACCGGATCAGAACGGGGTCATTCCAAAGGAGATGCAGGAACGATGCAAGACAATGGGCCAATGGCTGAAGAAAAATGGCGAAGCCATTTACGGAACCGAGGCCGGACCCTATCGGTATGAAATAAACTGGGGGTCGATCACGCAACGTAAGGATAAAGACAGTACTGCCCTTTATCTCAACGTGGCTGACTGGCCCACAAACGGAAAGTTCACCTTGTTTGGCGTGAACAATCCCGTGCTGAAGGCATCCCTGCTGGCCACGGGTGAAGCGATCAAAAGCGAATCGAAATTTGATATGTCTTCCGGGCAAAATATCATTACGCTGGATATCCCCAAAGAGGCACCCGATGAATATGTCTCGGTAATCAAACTCGTTGTGTCGGGGGCCGTGTCGATGGATCCGGCACACATGCAGCTTAACGATGGCAAGGTCATCATGGATACCTACAATGCCGCAATTCATGACGCGGAGTACGTGCCCGGCAAACCGACCAAAGCTATAGACATGAAGATGTTCACTGTCCCGGATAGACGGCCCATGCAACCGAGCGATTACACGGGACCCTGGGATTATCAAATGTATAGAAAGCCGGGCGAGGGGATCATGCCGGGCAGAGCCATCACCGTTTCAGGCTTCCAAACCAAGGGGCAGGCCTTGAGTTGGGATTTCAAACTCTATAAGCCTGGGACTTATGAGATCGTGATTGATGGCGGTGGAGCCGGGAACCTGCGTGCACATGTTGCCGGTCAAACTATAGAGAAGAGCTTAAACTCCCAAAATTTTGGAACGGTACAAATAGATGCACCAGGAACCTATACCTTCACCCTTGAAGTTGCATCTGATTTTAGAAATGCGCCCAGGTATGGAAGCGTCACGCTGGTGCCCGTTCAGAATGCTTCTTCTCAGGAGCCGGAAGGTTACCCACGTTTTAGTTGGGATACGATCCCCTTGTATATGCACATGCGAAAGTCCGCTGCCTTCACGCCGGAGGAGTTGGAATA
>CAZZHQ010000274.1:0-2947 GCA_964654015.1 uncultured Dehalococcoidales bacterium
ATTTAGCTTAATAGCTACTTGACTGCGCAGCTAAATGATCCGTAACTTTCTGGCTAATTGTTAGGGGCTTTCGCTACGCAACAATAGTATCGAGCTTTCCTCTCCATTTCTTTTTTATTCCGCAGTGGTCTATTTATAAGTTCCTCTGCCTGATCTATTGAAAGTTGAAACTATTGATTATCATATTGAAGCTTGTCTGGGCATTGTCAAATGTTGCCGCCGGTGCGTTACAGAGTATAGTATACATATTCCCGTCTTTCTCCAGGTTTACCATCCTGAACTGCGAATCATCTATTTTGAAGACCGAATCGCAAGCTGATACTCCAGCAACAGTCGGGAACGACCCCGATATCATTTGAGTAGGCTTCATACCAATACCCAACTCATCATTGAATATTTTCAGAGTGTAACCAGACGGTATTGCCCTTTTTTCAACAGTAACAGAGACTGTTTCTGCTTGCGGGTCTATAAAGGTTACGATGGCATATTGACTACTTGGACTTGTGGTTACCCAATTACCGGGATAGTCAAAAGAGATTGTGTCTCCAGTGTAGTGCTTTGTTGTCGGGTTTTCAGTTTCTTTCGCCCCGCCCGCACACCCCGCTATCAGAGTAACCCCCAGTATCAGAACTCCCAGACAAACCAGTGCGCTCAATCCTTCTCCCTTCATTATCTTCAGCATAAAGACCTCCCTAAAACCTTCACTTCACCTGGTAAGGAATTACCCAACGTATCAAAAGTAGAATACACTAATATCAAGCGCGGGTAACCTCGATGCCAATCAGGGCTGTTACGCTTTCACGAATTACTGTTAAGAGCACTTTGCTCCCTATAACTGACCTGCTCCGATAGTTTAGTCCACCTTTTAAGTTAGTATTTTCACCATAGCAGCTTCAGGCGCAGGTGGCCTGTAACCCAACGAGCTATGCAGTCAGATGTGATTATAATCCATCCGCCACTGCTCAATCAATATCTTAGTACCGCATTTAGGGTATCTTCCCCAAGTCGCTGGATATCCGTTCTTCACCGTGACCTTGATGGCTTGCATTTCAGCGGATTAGAAAGTTCTGGGAAGAAGCAGGTTATAGCTAATTCGATGCATCGAAAAGACTATCCATATAGTCTTTTCGCCTTTATATTACTAAACCGGAGCTTCCAACTATAGCTAATAAGAAACAGCCTAATTTTGCATCCTGCGTTGCTACAATCTAGGTATTAATGCAATGTTTACTGAAAAATGGTACTGATAGAGGAAAAACAGTGCGGCATGTGCCGCGCTGTTTTTATTGATTGGGGTCAATAGTAGGACTTTAAAGTTTATTTCAGGCAGTAAGCCTGAAAGCCAGGGTAAAGGTTCTTTGTTCTGTCCCCTCAGCTCCACAAAAGTGTTCAAAAGTTGTCAAGAGTTGTCCTTTCAAATCTTTGGTGGGGCTCGCTGTTCGTTTTCCCATGAGACAGGATGTAACATTGTTGCATATATATTTTTGTAGTTGCGTTATTTACTAGTCA
The DNA here is from genome assembly GCA_964654015.1 of uncultured Dehalococcoidales bacterium. Taxonomy (GTDB): domain Bacteria; phylum Chloroflexota; class Dehalococcoidia; order GIF9; family AB-539-J10; genus JAUUZT01. Next base: position 1,510 of record CAZZHQ010000274.1, read on the forward strand.
CTACCACTTTTGATTTCCATCGTTTCATTAAAGCTAAGTCAGATGGTAAACCTTGTTCAGAGTTCCAAGGTTACTCTACTTTCCTCGTCGGAAAGTCTCCTTGTGGTAAAGCCAAATTTTTTCGCCAGACCAATCATTTTCCGATTATTATTTAACACGATTCCGTAGATACTTCTTAGCTCCTTATCCTGAGCGACACCTATTAAATTATCGAGTAGTTTCAGACCCAGTCCGTTTCCCTGGAAATCGTCGGCCACGACAATGGCAAATTCCCCCGTCTCCCTACCGGGCACAATGATTAAACGGCCAACGCCAACGTTTCTCCGCTTACCGTTTGAGGTGTATTCAGCAATAATCGCCATCTCTCGGTCATAGTCGATGTTGCAAAATCGGCTCAGCATTTCGTGAGTTATCTCTTTAATGATATAAAAGAATCTGAACCTAGATGATTCCTTGGACAGGCCAGCGATAAGTTCCCTTTCCAATGGTTCATCTTCAGGCCGGATTGGTCTTAAAAGTACCGACCTCCCGTCCCTACATCTCCAGGGCTGAATGTACTTCGTTGGATAAGGGGATATGACCAGATGGGAATATTCCCCGGTTCTTTTTTGCACCGCCTCTTCATCTAAAATTATCCTGGCATCCAGGGCAATAGCGGTATCGCCGCTGATAACCAGAGGATTGATATCAAGCTCTTTTATCTCGGGGAAATCGATAATCAAGTTTGAGATCCTGACCAAGGTCTCTTCCAGCAAGCGTAGGTTGACCGGCGGTTTATGCCTGAAGCCTTGAGATAATATCTTGTAAGTTCTGGTTCGTTCTAATACCCTCTGGGCTAATGCCTGATTTAGCGGGGGTAAGCCTACCGCCACATCTTTAAAGAACTCTGCCTCTGTCCCACCGAGACCAAACATTATCACCGGTCCCAGAATCGGGTCTTTCTTGCTACCGATAATCAGTTCATAATCGAAACTGGTGGCCATTTTCTGAATGCCGACACCCTCAATTCTAGCATCGGGCTTGTACTTTCTGACACTCTCCATCATCTCAGTAAACGCACTTTCCAGTTCATTGGCCGAAGAAGAGATATTTAATCTCACCCCACCAACGTCTGACTTGTGGCTGATATCAGGAGAGGTTATCTTCATCGCCACCGGGTAACCAATGTTTGAGGCTGCGCTGACTGCGTTTTCAGCACTTTTAGCAAAATACGGCGTTGTCACCGAAACCCCGTATGTTGACAGAAACTTCTTTGAATCCTCTTCACTTAAAAGTGTTTTACCTTCTTTTAGCCGGTGGCGAGTGAGTACCTTAAGATAGTTTCTGGGAACTCCCGCATGCAGTGGTAAATCTTCCGGAGTCTCATACAACTCTTCCAGGTTACGGGAGTACTGATACATGTAGAGGTAGGTTTTGATGGCCTCTTCGGGGAATTCAT
>CAZZHQ010000275.1:0-2944 GCA_964654015.1 uncultured Dehalococcoidales bacterium
CATGGTACATTGGCGTGGGGGTGGGGTATCGCCGTTTGTCATACTCAACTCTCGCCACGTTCTCTACTTGAAGTGTAACGCCAATCTTATCCCACTGGTCTACGAGCAGAGCAGCCTCATCCAGCGCAAATGGGGCAGGATTCGTCATAAGAGTTGTCGTAAAGCCCTCGGGGTAACCGGCATCTATAATCATCTGCTTTGCCTTCACCGGGTTATACGTATACATCTCTTGGATATCTGCCGGCAGCTCTTCCAACGGGACGTAAGCGGGACTTCCGGGCTGGACCGGGTAAAAGAGCAGCGGTGACTCAACTGCCTGCGCCATCCTCTTAAACGCCATTATATCGGTGCCCATTGTCATCGCCTGTCTAATTACTGGATCATCAAAAGGTGGCTCGTCGCACCTAAAGCTTACAGCCCCCGAGTTAACCCCCCCCCAAAAGACGCCTTTTTGCAGCTCAGGACATACTTTGTCTAACACCTCCCATTCGGCGGGTGTCGTCCTGTTATGGAGGTCAACCTTTCCCGTTTTCAGGGCAGCTAACATGGTAGACGAATCGACAATGAGGGGTATTACCACCCGGTCTACAAATGGCAGTTGATATTCCTTGCCGTTGATGGTGGTCGTGCCCCAGTAATTAGGGTTCTTCACGAAGCTCATGTGAGAACCAGACACGTATTCCTCAAACATAAATGGTCCGGTGCCAATCTGATTTTCCCACATAGAAGCACCGGCGGCTATCGTTTCAGCTGGACCTATTATGGCGCGGTCCTCGTAGCCAATGTAATACATTAACATCTGAGAAAAGTTCACAAATTCAATCTCAAGTGTGTACCTACTAATGACATGTACACCATCCACGCTTATCATGCTATCAAATCTCCCCTTCCACGGCGATTCGAGGAAGGAGATTATATCAGCGGCGACGTCATCGGCAGTAAGTTCCCTGGGTTTTGTCATCACGCCTCTTTTTATTTGGTCCTCAGTAGGCGCCCAGTAAATCCCCGGCCGTACATTCCACACTACCTTTTCACGACTAACCGTCCAACTCTCAAGCAAACAACCTGTCATGTATTTCATAGGCACATACTGCAGACATTGAAACGTATATTGACCGGTGCCCCTGACCCCATATTTCTCTACGTCGCCCTGTATTGGCCTCTCTTGAATCCACTCGAGCCACATGAGTGCACCCCACTGGGCATCCGCCATAGCTGGGCTTGCTGGTTCCTGGGAATAGGCCATACCCAAAGGGTAAATAGTCCCACCATATTGCGGCGCACCTGCTTCCGGCACTACTACCTCTTCCTCCTCCTCTTCTTCTTCTTCTTCTTCTTCTTCTTCCTGCTCTCCCGGTGTTACTACCTCCTCCTTCGCACAAGAGGTCAGCACTAGAGCTGCCACCACCAGGAAGCTCAGCCCCATCCATAAAATCTTCCTTTTCATCAGTTTTTCCTCCTATTAGTTTCTTTGTTTGCCAAAAGTTATTTTCATCTGCACATTACTTCACCCCCCATTGGAGACAAGGTGCTGACCTCGATTACAGTCAAGACACCTCACGGGACGGGAGGAAGAAGAGGGAGCTATTGGAAGCCCGGCCATGATTTCCCGAGCACCCTGCCTCAAGAAAATTAAAAGGGCTCAAAGAACACCCGCTATCGGGGTCTCTAAGCCCTGCTACTTGGCGTATATTTAGAAGTTGTTCTACAATAAAAACATATAAACTCATTACCTCAAACCCTTGAAAAAAACCTGTGTTAGCAGGTTTTTTTCCATTTAAGGTTCTTTTGCTCCCTTTTAATCTTCTCGTTTATTGCCTCTCCAAGCCACCTTCCCATTGTCTTTCTTGAACGCAGCGCCTCTACTCAAGCTTCGTGAAGAGTATCTAGATTTATCTTCACATTATGGGGCTTTCTAGCCGGTTTTTCATTCATCACAACTACCACAGCACTACTCTGGTTAAGGTAGCACAAAATACTACCTATGTCAAGTCCTATTATCTCTCCCCGACTTAACCTTGCCAAATCCAGAGTCGAGGCGCCAGGACTGCAACCTACGTCGAGAATTCGAGGCTTGTCCATTTGGGGAAGCATACGAAATGCCTTTCTCGTATATTTAAGAAGACGTTTTCTTACCTTGTCCTTTTGCACTCGGAATCGCTCATCTCCGGTCATGGGCGATTCACGCTGTTGTTCCATGATAGTACCTCGTTTTCTACACTTGCACGCTTCTACCTTTGCTTTTGTGGTCTCCATAGTCGGATAGTCCCCAAGATAAGGTTCATTCTTGGCACTCTTTGCATATAGGAACGATAGTCGTTACCAAACCGCTCTATAAGACGCTTTTCTTCTTCCTTGGTGCTCCAATAGAGAGTGGCAGCTCCGGGTATGCCTAAGATAGCGAATAGCCAATGAGGATAAAATAGCAATGTGGCAACGAATATTGACAGCATTCCCTCCAAATATTGAGGATGCCTGATAACACTGTAGATACCTGTATCCACCAGTCGGCTAGTATGGACAAATGATTTTCCCTTAGGGACGCCACCTCGGCGTGGAAACATGACTATTGGTGCCATTACTAGCACCATACCAACCGCCCAGACTACCCAGCCCAAGATAAATAAAGGCTGGTAGAAATCAGTTTCTAACAACCCTGTCAAGACGAGAGGATTTACTGGGAAACAGGCGATGCACAGGATTGTTAGAACTATCATCCAGCAGATTTCTTTTATGTTAGTTCTTTTTATTGTTTTTCTACCTCCTCTGAAATTCAAAAAGTATAAGCGTAGCCTATACACCTCAGGCTTTGAAGCTGAGTTACCGGCATTTTGTTTTTCATGTCATTATCCAGATAAACCACAAATTTACCTTTCCTTCCCTCCATGAATCTTTTCTCTAGAGTTAGGAATCTTCCCAGCCACAATGACGCTAAAGCCTGCAT
>CAZZHQ010000276.1:0-2933 GCA_964654015.1 uncultured Dehalococcoidales bacterium
ATTGAGGCTGGATGAGATAACGCCTGCCAGCTGGTTGATAAGCGAAAGCTCCTGTTCCCTTTTGCGCAACTGGTCCTGCAGGTACTCTTTTTCGAGGCTGGTGGCTATATCACTGATAACCCTTTCAGAGAGATTAATGTCGTCAAGGGTATAGCTGCGTTTATTTAGCTTTTCGCTTAGTGCAAGTATTCCGATTAAGGTCCCACGGCTGTTTATCGGAAGGAATAATTGAACATTGAGGGGAAGCATGCTGTCCCGCTCCTCCTTCCAGAGTCCCCTGAATTCAGGTGATATATCGAGCTTTTCCCTGGGCAAATAAGTATTTTCTTTCTTTAGCCAGGTAACGATGGGGCTATCGCTTTTAATAGTCAAAGATGGCATGTCAGTCACATTTGGAGCACCGTATCTAACATAGAAATCCCCTGTGTCCTCCTGCGGGAGCAATAGCAACGATTGCCTGCACCTGAACGCGCCACATAACAATGCCAAGAGGTCATTAGCAAGCTCATCCAGGCTGATAATCCCCTTTATACGATTTCCGGCAAAATCTTTTAAATCCTGGCGGTAACTGTAGCTATCTCCGTAGAACAGCTTGTCTATTTGACGGGCTATAATGTTCCTCAAATTGAAAATGACAAGTGCTATGACGAGAGCCACAAAGATGCCGGAAACAAAACTGGCGTCTACAATTTCAAGGTGCAATATAAAATGGATTGCAACAAATAGCAGAAGATAAGTACCTATGCCAATGGCGGTCATGGACAGCAGGGTAAGCCCGCGACGTAACACAAGGCGCAGGTCCAGCAAACGGTGCCGGACTACTGCGTAAGTTAATATCAGCGCATTTAGAAAATTGCCCACATGAGCCAGAGGGATATCTTGCCCGACCTTGGTGAAAGAAAAACCGGCGAATATTAATGATATAGAAATCCCCAATACAAGATATGCAATCTGATTACGAAAAACCGGGTCGATAACTGATCGACGTTTTCTAACTAATAGATATATGTCTCTGGACAATAGGCTGAATCCATATAACGAAAGCGGGATAATCCCTACACCATATACAGGTGTATAACTGATGTCGCCGATCACTTTCTCAGGAATGAATCCGATTATTAGTAAAAGTGAGAGTCCTGTGAGAATCCACGCCACAGGAAATCTCACGGGTTTGGTCTCATAATGTGTCCTGAGAAAATAGTGCAGTTGTGTTACGCCAATTGTGAGTATACACAGGACAGTTTTGGCTATAATGATTTTTTCATTTACCAAAAAGTCACTGCGAAATAGGAAATCACCGAAGCTCCAGATCATTATGGAGATGAGGAAAAGCACAAAAGTCTGCTTTTGTTTATCCCAGGGACGGTTGGCAAGAAGCAGAATAAGAAGAGGTACGTATGCGATTGATGCTAACAGAGGAATTAAAGAATGTACATTCATATATTATTTCGTCAATACGAATAGATTCATTATGAATGTGCATATCTAAAATGTCAAGATGTATGAGTTGTCCGTACTGATCCAAACAGTTAGATAATGATAGTAATAAATCAAAAGGGCAGCCTGTTGAAGGCTGCCCTTTTGTCAGTGATTATATTAGTTTAGCTTGCCGATGGGGCTCCTACCGTGACCTTATCAACCCTGGGAATCGCTGACACCTGTTTAGCGAGAATTGCGAGTTCCCTATCTGACGGATTGATATGTTTGGGTTTCAAATGTGCCAGATCAGCGCCCTCTGCCCTGCGCAGGGAGATATAATTTCCAAAAGCCCCTTTAGGAAGCAGAGTGACCTCTATCGGCATGGTGTTCAAAACGTCTTCAACGTTTCCATAGAGGAAATCTTCATCCATTTTTTTCAACTGTGCATATATACTTTTCGCTATATTTTGTTCGTCGGTATACTCCTGGTCTTTCAACTCGATGTAAAGATGCAGTATTGGAATAGAGTTTCTTGTTTCTCTGCGCGCTGCCCAATCAACATAAGGGATACCTGTATCGCTTACGGCCTGCCAGATTACCTTTTCTGTAAGCCGGATAAAACCGCCGATATCCATGATGTCATCTACCCTGCCCTCGAATTCCATTTGCGGTATGCTGATATTCAGTTTGCTGTTACACAGAGAGGTTATTTTAATAACATCACCGGTCCGGTAGCGAACCATGGGCCCTCCGTGGAAATTGGTGATCACCAATTCGTATTTTTCTCCTGTCCGTAACTCGTCTAACAGCAGACATTTAGGTATATATGACCTGTCTGATTGCCATTTAGAGTATTCGGCCTCAGGGATGAATTCAAGGAAATTGAGGCTGGGAGTGAAAGTCATGCTGTCGTAGTCCCAGGTTTGAGTGGCGACTATTCCAGCCTCAGTGCTGACGTAGGCATTCAGTGGACATTTCCCCCACGTGTCCTTTATAAGCTCCTTGAAAATGGTACCATCGGTACCGCTACCCATTATTCCCTTGATGTCCCACAGGTCTTTTGGCAGCAGCCTGCGGCCCGCTATCTTGCTTTTGATCAGCCCCTTTGATAGACGTATTAGCGCCCTTGGCCGTTTTAGAAGGGCTTTAATATCGACTTTGCCCATCTGTTGGCTCATCCTTTCACCGATGGCTACAAGGGCGATCGATACGCCGAAGTAGAAATCAAATCCCTCGGATAAAGCCTGTTTAAAACTCAGGGCAATGCGGTCTTCAAAAGATAGTTTTTCCGCCAGTTCAAGAGAAGGCAGACTGATACCGTCAACCTCAGTCGATGCTATATATGCATAGGCGCCTGACGTATAAGGTCTGGGAGCAACGGCATAAATGTATTTCAGGTTTTTCTTCATGGCGGATACGTCACCCTTACCTTTGCAGCTGGCAAGGATGGCACATGCTGTGCCGAGTGTAGCCAGTTCCTGGCAATATGCAGGAGTTATGGGGACCCATTTTAT
>CAZZHQ010000277.1:0-2894 GCA_964654015.1 uncultured Dehalococcoidales bacterium
AGACTATAGGATTCCCATTCCCACTGTTTTGCAGCGTCTGCCAGTGTGGGCCAGCTCTTATTACATACGTCCTCACCGACGAGTTTCAAGAACGTTGTTTGGGGGTCTGTAGTGGTTAATATTGCCCGAGCCTCAAATTTCTGCCCGGTATTAAGTTCTACGCCGTGTGCTGCTCCCCCGGTAGTTACAATTTTGACAACCTCTGCCGCCTCAAGCACTTCGCCACCATTAACCATAAAAGCCTTATGCAGTGCCGAGCCTAGCCTGTGGCTACCCCCTTTCATTATCATCACGTTTAGCATTCGATTCAGGTACAAAGGTGCCAGAAATCCTAGTCCACTGTTGTCCGGATCTAATCCCCACATACAAATTAAATGAAGGATAGCCGTCTTTACATGATCATCAGTAAAACCCCATTCATCCATAATTTCTAATGGTGTTTTTTCTGCATATTCCAGTAGTCTTCTGCCGGTCTCAGTCTCACTGAATAAAGCCACTTGATCCATGGGCCCCATGGGGAACGTATATGTTGCCGGTATCAAGCAATCATTTGCCAGTTGCTCACATTCACGCCAGACCTCTCTGAATCTGGTAGCATCTTTAGTAGAAAATTTTTCTATGGATTTAACACTTTTTTCAACATCACTGTATAGTGTAAGAGCCTTTCCATCTTTGGTAAGTAATGATACCTGGGCTTTAGGCCGCATGTAAGGGGCCCCAAATTTTTCAAGATTGAGATCAGTGTAGGGTGGCATTACATCTGTCATAAACATGTATACAGCATGCAAATTGAACAGGAATCCTGAAAATATTTCGGTCATTAGTCCCCCGCCTGTCTCGTGCCTTCTTTCGATTAAAAGGACTTTCGCCCCGGCCTTAGCTAAATAAGCACCTGCGATCAAACCATTAGGACCACCACCGATTACAATGACATCATACTTCTCGTTAGCATTCATATTCTCCTCCCTATTTAATGATTATTATAATAGAATCACTACCAATACAACCATTTACAAAGACACACCACGTTTGCATCGTATTATATAATGCAAATTCGTAAAAAACCTGAGCACCATAAATTAATTCTCTTGCTGTCCGGACACTGTCACTGTTGCATTTCCATTCGAACTTGAAGATGCAAACATATAGGAAATTACTTTTATCAAAGTGCTAGGTGTCAAGATCTTCTTGGCTAACTCTCTGACATCCTCTGGCGACATGAAGGCTGTTATATGCCATGCAGCAGGCTTAGTTGTCTCTATCCTCATTACCATGTTCAGTTCACACGAAGGGTCGTCTTTAAGACTTTCTTTATTGATTTTTGCGAACTGTAACATGTTTACTTTGGCTACCATAGGCGTTTTACCTAAACCTGTAGATCTGACAAACATATCTCCTTCTCCTTTGCAGCGTTTATATTAATAATTACTTGCCTTTGAGCACGTTCTTCATAACTTTACCACCTGGATTACGGGGTAAAGCGTCCACAAATTCTATGTACTCCGGTATCTTATATTTGGCAAGTTTCTCCTTCAGTAAATCCTTTATTTGTTCTGGGGTAATACTTGCACCAGGCCTCTTAACTACGAATGCTTTACCCAATTCGCCCCAAATCTTGTCAGGTACACCGACTACTGCGACTTCCGCAATATTTGGATTGGCATACATGGCATTTTCCACTTCAACGCAGTAGATGTTTTGCCCACCTCTTATGAACATATCCTTTTTCCGATCCAAGATAACAAGAAATCCGTCCGCATCAACTTTACCAATATCGCCAGTGTGCAGCCAGCCTTTTGTAAACGCTTCTTTGGTCGCTTCAGGGCGTTTCCAATAACCCTTTGCTATATGTGGTCCTTTAAATAGCATCTCACCCACTTCATTTAGTGGTAACTCACGCCCCTTATCATCTACGATCTTTATTTCCACGCATGGCGTTGCCCATCCAATGGTGTCATTTTTGGTTGAAGCGTACTCGGGAGGTAGAGCATAGCAAAGAGACGTAGCTTCTGTTAACCCGCCAGCATTAATGAAGTGCGCTTTGGGGAAATATTCAGTCAGTTTATTGATAAGTTCCGGAGCGGCAGGTGCTGCGCCTGAAACAAGCGTCCGCAAACTACTAAGATCGTATTTGTGAAACTCTGGAAAGGTAAGCCAAAACCAGTACATGGTGGGCACGGCAACAATATAGTTGACTTTTTCTTTAGCCATTAATTCCAAGGCATCTTTTGTGCTAAATTGTTTCATTATCACCGCAGTTCCACCGGCAAAAACTGACGCAATCATTTGTGTATGAAGAGCTGAGCCGTGAAATAAAGGGGTCAATATTATTTGTCTTGTATTTGGTCCGATCTCCAAGACCCTTAAGCAACTCATACTATTACATATCAGGTTCCTGTTACATATCATCGCACCCTTAGGTTTGCCTGTTGTACCGGAGGTGTACATAATGCTTACAATATCTTCCTCTTCAATCTCCGCTGCATGATATTTTTCGTCTGGGCTGTTGATCAACATATCAAACGGCATGGCTCCTTTGGGGGTTTGCGAACCAGTGACAAAAATAGCTTTTAACTGGGGGAGTTGATTACGGATAGGATCAATGCTACTCCAAAATACGTCCTCCATGATTAATATGCTGGCTTCAGTATCATCAAATTGAAACTTAAGTTCTTCGCTGGATAATCTTGTGTTGAGGCATAAAATAACCGCTCCTAATTGGACGGCCGCCCAATAGCAGATAATAAGTTCTATGGTATTACTGAAAAAAAGGGTAATCCTGTCTCCCTTTTGGACACCGTAATTTTTTTGTAGGGCTGAAGAAACTCTGTTGGCAAGCTTTGCAAGTTCTTTGTAAGTTAGCCGTCGATCTCCATAAACGAAAGCTTCTTTTT
>CAZZHQ010000278.1:0-2880 GCA_964654015.1 uncultured Dehalococcoidales bacterium
TTCAAGAACATGAGTGGGGGCTTCCCATGAGTCAAGAGTACAAAGAGGAGTACGACTTGAAACCAGCCTATGCCAAGCTTGGCGAAATGCTCGGCATGGACCTGAAGAATTCACCCCCACGTCACCAAAAATATCAGAAAGACTAGTTGGCTAGTTTCAAAATTGCTTTCCATAGGGGACAGGCAATATATATTTTTGGTAATCTATCATCCTCGCAATTTATTTAAGCAAAGTCCTGTCCGATGGATAAGCTGAGAAGCATATTTATTTCCGACATTTTAACACATTGATATAGACAATAAAATAGAGCATAGAGTAAAATAAGACCCCAAACAGCACAGATATATTCGTTGGCTAGACCAACGGCTGATAAATCTTTAAGGAAGGTTACAGTAGAGAAACTCATAAAAATCGCTGCCAGAGCATATATTATAACAGGGATTCCGATTGAAGCTAGCGAGTCTCAGTAGGCCTCATGTACTTCTGAATGAACTAACTAAGAACATTTTGAAAGGGGAGAAAACGATGGAAATGAACCCAACCAAGAAATCGAAACAGATGTTTGAAAGAGCACAACAGAGCCTAGCCGGTGGAGTAGGTAGCAAGGCTAGAAGTGTGCACGCTGGTTTTACTCCGTATCCTATATTCATGGATCACGGCGAAGGATCGAGAATATTTGATGTTGACGGTAACGAATATATTGACTATCTCCTGGCATTAGGACCTTTAATCTTGGGGCATAAACCGAAGAAGATAATCGAAGCTGTTAAAGATGTTATGGAAAATTATGGCCCTATTATAGGCACTCCTTATGAGCTTGAATACGAGGCCACGGAGATGCTTTGTAAAGCTGTACCATGTGTCGAGTTAGCTAGATTCGGAAGTAGTGGATCTGAGGTGGTGATGTCGGCAATACGTCTGGCTCGGGCGTATACTGGCAAGGAAAAGATTATTAGGTTTGAAGGCCATTATCATGGGCAAGCCGATACAGTAAATTTCAAGATTACTACACCGCTGGAATATGTGGAGTCAAAGACTGTTTTACCAAGCGCACCCGTAACACCAGGCATCCCGGAATGTTTATCGGGTACTGTAATAATACTACCCTGGAACGACCCAGAGATTGTTGAAAGCACTATAGAAAAACATAAAAACGAAATTGCCTGCCTGATTACCGAGCCAGTTATGTGTAACTGTGGATGCATATTACCCAAGCCCGGTTACTTAGAATTCCTAAGGGATATTACGTCTAAAAACAATATTCTACTTATTTTTGATGAGGTTATTACTGGCTTTCGTCTGAGTAGTGGTGGGGCACAGGAATACTATAGTGTCATTCCTGATCTAGCCATTTTCGCCAAGGCACTTGGAGCTGGTTTCCCAGTTGCTGCGTTCGGTGGAAGACGTGAGATTATGGAATTAATTGCCAATGATAAGGTATCCCAGGGCGGCACATACAACAGTAATCCTATAGCCATGGCTGCTGTTAAGGCAACGCTAAACGAGCTAACAAATAATAAAGATATTTACACCCATCTGTTCAGTATTGGTGATAGGGTATCCCAAGGGCTGGGAAAAGTGCTACGGAACGCTGGTGTTTCCTGTTTTGCACAAGGTGTTGGCCCTATATTCCAGATATGGTTTGCCGAAAAAGTAATATCTAATTACAGGGAAGCGATAGCCTTTTCTATGCCAAAACAGTACCATGCCTTTAACCGAGCTATGTTAAGGCGCGGTGTTCTATTCCATCCAGCGCAAATGGAAAACTGTTTTGTTTCAACATCGCATACTAACCAGGATGTGGAACTTACTCTCCAGATAGCTGAGGAGGCCATTATTGAAGCTAAAAAGCCGCACTATGAGCATACTTGAGGTAGCCGATAGGATAGTATTGTAGGGTACGATACCTTTTTTCATATCTACTAGCTCTGATTTTACAAGACATCTTCGAAGCTTTACAACGGACCACAATAAAAGGATTGTAGCTTTTGAAGAAGGTTCCTTTTTCTAAACTCAACATTCTGGCTTCTCGTTACATCTTATTTTATTTCTACTCTTTCACTTTGAGTTCCTTACCAATGCTAAATGCCTTGGCTACGAGCTCCCCAAGAGCATGATATTGACCGGCCGGACCCGTAATATAGACAAAAGGTTTAATTTTGTTAATATCTGGCTCCCCATCTGTCAGACAGTTCTCCGATACATGGGCTTCACTAATTTTACCAATAATGAGTAAATGGCTCCCCAGATCTAAGATATGCACAACCTTACATTCCAGATTAACAGGGCATTGCTCAAGAAGTGGGGCGCTTACTAATTTACCGTAAAACACCTCAAAGTGGCAGACTTCAACTTTATCAACTTTAGAGCCGGAGACAAGCCCACAGTAATCTGTCTCCCTTACCGTATCAGTGGAAGGGACGTTAACCGAAAAAGTCATGTTTTGTCTGATTCCCTTCAGGGTGTGGCGATTATGTCTTATCGCTAGAGAAACCATGGGTGGATTACCGTTAGCAATACCAACCCATGAAGCAGCTAAGAAATTCGGCTTGTCATTGACATTTGCCCCGACTAAAACTATGGACTGAGGATAAAGCAATGTCTGAGGCCCCATTAGAATCTTACCCATAAGCTTTCCTCCCCAATAATAAGAAGGCTATTTGTACGATGCCAATAGTATTATAACATTTTCTATTTGGCTGGTGAAGATGTAACGAAGTGATGGAAAGTCCAACCGCTAAGTAACAATGTGACGAAATGTGACCTGATTTAGGAAAATAGATGCCCGCTGTTGAATATTATGGTAACACGGAGTAGGATAAGATAAAAATCCCTTTTTACTATTATGGCAGATACAACATTTATCACTAACGAGAGCAA
>CAZZHQ010000279.1:0-2871 GCA_964654015.1 uncultured Dehalococcoidales bacterium
TAAGTTAAGGTAAAGGAGATTAAAATGGGAGAAACTTGGAGCGAAGGAGGTGTTTCGCGATGGATGCCAAGCGACGAGCTAAAAGAACTGCTAAGAAAGCTGAAGAGCCAGCTGCGGGACCTGTCGCTGAGGTTGCCGCGGAGCCTATCGAGACGGGGGTCAGGGTTCAAGAAGAAGCCGTACAGTCGGGCGCTGAGCCTGAAGAGAAGCTCTTGGAACCCATGGCCGATGTTCTAGCCCGAGCCGAGAGCGCCTACACCACCTATATGGAGGCCCAAAAAGAAGTTGCGAGGGCGTACAGGGGTCATGAACTGCAGCATGACTCTGCCTACACGGAGGCTGAGCGGCAGGCCAATGCGGTCTGTAATGAGGAAATCGAGAAAGCGCTAGGAGCGCGCGAGCGAGCCGCTCAGCAAGCCGAGAAGACATATAGGGAAGCCATTGAGCAAGCCAAGAGGGAACCTACGAGGATAGTGTAAGGCAAGCCCTAAGGGTGCGTCAAGAGACTGTAGAGCACGCATGGGCGAGTCGTAACGGCGCTATAGAGCGAGCCCCTGGAAGATCTTTGCCAGGGAGACGGGCTAGCAGGAGAAGACAATGAGTGAAGAGCACTGGAAACGGGAAGAACAGGAAAGCGAAGCCATAGGAAAGTTCTATCAAACACACCCTAGCTGGCATCTGTCGGAAGTTTCTAAGTGTCCTGCTCCTGGCTGTGGCAAGCCGGTCTACTGCGAGGAGCACCAATATGCCTATAGAAAATGGTGGGTTAACCTTACCATAGGAGTGAAACGATAAGTTCCCCAGCCACTGGATTTGGAGAGTGCCTAAAATAGACAAGGAGAGGCGCGATAGGTGATAACAAAGTTGTTGATTATTTACCACTCGCAGACTGAAAACACTGAGGCGATGGCAAAAGCTGTCTATGAAGGGGCAAGCTTGGCTGGAGCTACCGTAACCATGAAAAAGGCAGCCGATGCAACAGGCAATGACCTTCTCAGTTGTGACGCTGTTGTTTTTGGCACTCCCAATTACTTCAGCTACATGGCAGGAGCTGTTAAGGACTTCTTTGATCGAACTCTTTATGCGGTTCGTGGTAAAGTAGACAATAAACCCTACACTGCCTTTAGCAGTGCAGGTGGTGGGGGAAGGCAGGCTTTGGATAGTATTGATAGAGCGTGCAATAGTTTCAGGTTAAGGAAAGCTTTTGAAGGTGTAATTGCAACGGGTAAGCCCTCGTCTGATGTTTTAGAGCAATGTAAAGAGCTAGGTAAGAAGTTGGCTCAGTTATAGCCCAGCCAGCGGTTTTGGAGAGGGCCATTCTATCTTCACGCCTCCCTGAAGGAAGTAGAGCGCAAGTAAAAGAACAATAATCCCGAGGGCTATTCTAACAAAGCCTTCACCGGTTACACCCAATCGCTCACTTATCCATATTGCACCCTGAGCACCCGTAAACGCACCTATTCCATAACCAACACAACAATAGATGGAAAGTTTGAGGTTGCCCAACCCGCTCTTCATAAATGGTCTTGTCGATATTAACCCACTGAACATGGCCACGATAAGACCTGTTCCCCTGACTATCAGACTATCAATAGGGGTGAAAGCCAGCATAAGGGGGGTAAATAGAACTCCACCTCCAATTCCAGCCACGACGGCTATGCAGGCAATGGCAAAACTCAGTAGAAAGAAGCCAAAAGTTAATAAAGATATATTATTTAGGGACATTCCTCCAGGGGGTGTCTCGGCTCCTTTTGTTATTAGCATCAGGGCGACAAAGGACAGGATAACCACTCCGCACATTAGAATTAATTCAAGCCATGGAGATTTAGGCAACTTCATACTTTAGCTACGTCTCTAAAAATTCTTCCATAATATCTAAATTCATTCTCTCAATGACTAGATTGAACATTTTATCCTTCGCCTCTGCTGGAAGTAACTCGATGCTTTTAGTGGTCGCAGAATCAAACTTAGCCATAGGGTAGAGTTTCAGAATCCTGTCCTTTTGTTCACTTGTGCATCGTAATTGGAGCAGTTTCATTCCTGCTAGTACATCCTTAGCCATATCAGCTAAGCCAACTTTAGTTAATCCCTCATACCTCTCCTCGTTAATCCACAAGTTGATGGGATACGTTTCAATCAATTTTTAACCTCCTTAAACAACTTTTATAATACTAATAGTTCAAATACAGGCTGTCTTTTGCTCAGATATTTCTCTGTGCAAAAAGGCGAACCAAAACCGTACTTGTCAGCACATTCATTCAGCACATCAAATACCTCTGGCCTGAAGATGAGCTTGGTAGGCTTAACCTTATCCTGTACCATGCTTCTGATCATAGTGCCGCTAAATCCTTGCCTTTCCTGGCTATGTCCACACAATCCGGAGTAGGTTACCTCTCCACATATTGGGCAATACCACCACTCTAAGACACGTATTGGCTTGATATTTAGGCTACCCTCAGGGATCTGGTCAAATATTCTATGGGCATCGTATGGATCATAGTAACTGCCCACACCGGCATGGTCTCTACCAAACATGTGGTGCGTACAGCCCAAGTTCTCTCTCAGAATGGCATGAAAGATAGCCTCTTTTGGTCCGGCGTATCGCATATCCCATAAAGCAATAGACACCATGTGTATATCATCTCTAAAATACCTGGCTTCATGTAATTTCTGCTGACCTAAAACAATGGCTTCATCTATATAATCGCCTACCCGCTTCGGCCCAATTATGCAGCTTACCAATATTCCTGTTTGTAGCTTTTCCACTGGCAGTTCCCCGTTGGTAGAAAACCAAGCCCCTTTCATCAGCCATTCATGGCCACTGTGAGGCACATTTCTAGTCTGGTGGGCTACTATCCTCTGCCAGCCTTT
>CAZZHQ010000280.1:0-2814 GCA_964654015.1 uncultured Dehalococcoidales bacterium
AATCTCTCAGCATAGTTAAAGTATTATCGTCCAGGGGTAGCGTTCTCATTCTGCGATGTTCCTTTTCCCTCGTGGTCACGTCATCTACTTTCTCTCCGCAGCCAGGGCAGAACTTTGCTGTCTTGCTCAACCGGACACCGCACTTAGGACAGGTGGAAATGATTCGTGCCTTCAAATGCTCTATGGTTACCGTTCCTTGGTTAAAGTTAATATCCCCAACGGTAATTCCTAAAACCTCACTAACACGACAGCCAAGGTGAAACAGCAACCGGATAAGAAGCCTATCTCTCAAGTAATGAGCGGCTTTTTCCAGTTTCTCTATCTCCGCTGGTTCAAGATACGCCTTGGCCATAGGTTACGTCCTTAACTATCCAGACTGAAAATTACGTATGCCCCATCTGTTCGATACATTTCGTATGACCCCAACCATGCGTCGTCAAAAATTTACTGACAACCCTTTTGGTTTCAGGGTTTGTTATTGCGATAGTCTTTCCACATATGAAACACTGGTAAGTAACCATGTAGAGCTTCTTAGCCTCTTCATAACCCTGTCGCCTTGCCTCGTCGATTGGGACCGCCTTGACTTCAAGCTCACCAGCGAGGACTGTAAACGCGTCCGACAGGCTCATACCCAGTTTTGGCAGCACTTCAAGAAGCTTATCGCGTGTCTCTTTAGGTACCCGAGCACTGACCGTCGGGTTTTCCTTCTCGTACCTTTCTCGTGACGGCGGTTTCTTATTATTAGTTTTTGATTTATTCATGCGATTCGTTTGCCTCCTGTAACATTTTCATAAGGGCAGCTTTAGGAACCACTAACCGCCGCTGCCCGCACTTTATGGTCGGAAGTTGCCCCAGCCGTGCCATTTCGTAACCAGTATTGCGCGATATGCCCAGCAACTTGGCCGCCTCAGGTATACTGATGCAGAGAGAATGGGTGGTTTGGTCTTTTTCTTTTAGTATCATTAAAAAACCCCTTGACAAAAGGAATAGGAAGTTATATAATTTTTATAATTCCTATAGAATATAGTAGATAATCAAGATAGAATATTCTCATAATATATATTATAATTCCTAAATAAGAAATAGTCAATAGTTGATGGAGGTAAATAATGAAGAGGTATCCATTGAATGTAAAGATCCTCGCAGTCAGTATGCGTCGCGATGGGGATAAATGGGCGGAGATAAGGCAAGCTATAAAAGAGAAGTATAGTATTGAGCCACCTACCACACGCGTAATGTTAAACTGGCTGAAGGGTGGTGACAATGAGTTAATAGAAGTTGCTTTACAAGGGCAAGCCGCCAAACAGGCCGATAGTATTAAAAGGCAGGCACTTGAAAGTGCTTCGAAAGATCTGTTACCCCGCTTAATAAAGTCGAGGGCTGCTGGCGAAAATGTAGAGTACGCTGGCTGGCACTGGATGTTTACAATAATGGAGACCACGCTTGGAAGTGAAAAATTCTGGAACTTCATTGACAAATATCGCAAAGAGAAAGAGGGGCAGGATACATTACCAGAATCGTCACTGCTGCCATTTGAATTAAAGGAGAATTAGACATTATGAAGGGGTATATTCGGCAACGGTCCAAGGGTAAGTGGGAGATTACCATCGATACCGGCAGAGACCCTTCGACAGATAGGCGATTAAGGCACTTTGAAACCATTTTTGGTGGTAAGAAGGAAGCCCAACATCGACTGGCTGAACTACTATTGAATATCAAGAAGGGTACCTACATTAAGCAGCCAAAGCAGTTAACCCTAGCCGTCTGGTTAAGACAGTGGCTCGATAGCTATGTGGCAAGCAATCTTTCACCGAAGACCATGCAAAGCTACGAGCAAGAGTTAAGATGCTATATCATCCCTGATCTGGGAGGGATACGCCTTACCGAACTACGGCCTCATCATATTCAGGATTATATTGCCAAAGCGCTATCGGAAGGACGTAGACATAGGACTGGAGGTCTCAGCAGGCGCACCGTGCAGTATCACTATCGTATTTTGAGTAAATCCCTGGACGATGCCATAAGAATGGGTTTAATAGCGGTTAATGCGTGTAAAGGAGTGAGTGCACCCAGACCGGGGCGTAGAGATATCCCCTCTATTGGTCTAGAGGATGTTACTAAACTAATAAGCACCATAAAAGGAAGCAGCTATTATCTGTTCTACTATACGCTTTTGCTTACGGGTCTGCGCAGAAGTGAACTCCTGGCGATGAAATGGAAGGATTTAGATCTCGATTTGGCTTGTATGTATGTGTCTCATAGCCTTCATAGACTGGATGATGGCACAATTATAATTAAAGAACCAAAGACTTCTCGGAGTCGACGCCCTGTCGACTTACCGCCATCCCTTGCCATACTATTGCGTCAGCATAAAGTCGAACGGGAAGCAGAGCATATAATAATGGGAAAGGCTTTAACCGATGATGATTTCGTGTGCAGTCGCATGGATGGCACGTCTCTGAATCCGAATACCGTAAGCCATGCGTTCAGCAAGATTGTGGCACGGGCGGGATTATCTCACTTGAGGCTACATGACTTACGCCACATTCATGCTACCATGCTTTTGAAAGCGGGAACGCATCCGCGGATAGTTCAAGAAAGGCTTGGACATAGTAGCATCGCTACTACGCTGGATATTTATTCCCACACCGTGCCTGGTTTACAAAAAGCAGCGGCAGAACGGTTTGATACCCTGCTGTCGGCGCAAGAACAAAAAGAAAATGTCGGCAAAATGTCGGCAGAAGGAGGTGAAAACGAGTGTAGGCCGTACAGGTCTCGAACCTGTGACACCCTGATTAAAAGTCAGGTGCTCTA
>CAZZHQ010000281.1:0-2789 GCA_964654015.1 uncultured Dehalococcoidales bacterium
TTATTCTGATTAGCTCAAATTTTTTCATCTTCTTCCTCTCCTGAAACTGCTGGTGGAAAAGAGATGATTTGTTCACTTCCAAAAGGCCGCCTTTCCTGCGATGGCTGATATGCCCCCGACAATCCCCCCGCCAAAAGAAGCCGCAGTATCAACCCTTTTCCTTCGGTCGTACTTCTTTTCAAGAGAGCTTACCCCCTCTTTTATTTCGCAGAGGACTTTTAGATTAGCCTCAAGAATGCCGTAAAGAACCTCATCCCTGAGCTTCGTATCAGCAATCTTCAAAAATGATTCCTTAGGCATTGGCATATTCATAGTTCACCTCTTCTTGTACCTATCCCGCTTTTGACGCTTTTTATTTTTATGCGTTCTGGCTTTTAGTTTCTTTTTCTTTTTGTCCGTTGCCATTTATAACATTACCTTTTCCAAGCTCGGCTTTAGCCAGACATTTGTGTCCTGTTTTTCAATTCCGATTTCTTGAAAATAAACATCGGTATTTTTCACGGACAACTTATCTACCTGAGATTTTAATATCAACTTTCTTTCCTCATAATCTTTATCAGCCTCAAGCCATAGAGCACGTTCCAAATCTTTTTCTTCCTGCGTCCACCAGGGATACAATTCAAGGTCAAGCCCATTCTGTATGAGCAATCCACGCCACTTATCTTTACGATGGGACTTGAGCTGTTCTTTGCTTTCAATATCCAGTGTTTCTGATTTCCATTTATTCATGATGCCTCCTTATGCGTCAGTTAAATAAGTAACATAAACCATAATTGCCCCTGTATCAACAAGCGTTGTTAAATCAGTTATTGCTCCTGTAGCTGCGTTCCTAAACAGTAATTGTATGCCATTAGCTACAACGCCTCCTGCTATAGTTAACACTGTGGCTGATTCGTTTAATGTTACTTCGACTGCAATAACTGCAATACAGTTCCCCGTTATCCCTGATTCTTGTAATGTTAACCTTTCCCCGTTGACATTCAAGGCAAAATCTCCTGTATCACCACCTTTAGCTAAATTATCTTCAGTGGCATTAGTATCACCATTCCAGAGGCTTGTAGAATATACTTTAATTGTAGTAGCGGCTGTTCCATCCTGAATATAAATGTAAGTCTTCCGTAAAACTCTACCTTGAATTGAATCACCAAGAATAGCCCGTTCGCCACCGCCACCATAATTAACCCAAGTTCCGTTATTTATACCTCCTTTAGTAACTCGAAATGCAATTGGGCTGGCTCTCCAATCAGCCCATATTTTTACTTCATCAGAATTGGCTATATAGACATCTCCAGAAGCAGCAGGTGCACTACCAAAAGTTGTTCCTATTATATTGAACCATGCAAATCTATTAGCGGCATTTGTTCCATTTAAGCTCATCTGATAACCAGCTATAGTATGATTGTTTGATTCAAGCCAACCACCGTAAAAGTTGTGTCCTGAGCCATGCCCTTCATATCGATAACCATCTGCTCCGTTTAACTGCCACAGACAGGAATAGAAGGCTGAAGCTATTGCTTGTCCGGTATCCCAAAATCCATACTTGGTATTGGAATTAAACACACAATTATCATAAGTATTGAGATTATTTGCGTTAGCGTGAGCACCTATTGTAGTTTTAAATCCAATATAGTTTCCATTAAAGCTACAGTTTTCCCATCTGTTAACTTCTCCGGTTGCTTTTGCTCCAAGAGCGTCTATTTTTGTAAATCCATAGACGTGGATATTTCTGAACAAACAATTGTTCGCTCCGATTTCCAACCCAATATCGGTGTTAGCATTCCCTACAAGTTGCATATCTTCCATGCTACTGTTAATTGCCCAGTAGAGGTTTTCTACCGTGTCGATTTGACCGAACTGAAAAGCTGTATCGGTGCCGGCATATCGTAGTTGAGTTACGCCCACTAATGCAGCATTGTCACCGCCTTTAGCTCCTGCCACGCCCCTGATATGTATACCGTAAATATGTGTTGCCGAAACCTGAAGCGTGGTTCCATAAGCATAGGTTCCTACCAATTTCACAACGGGTCTTCCAGTGGCTACTGCCGCAACCGTATTGATACAAGCCTGTATTGCAGTATAATCATCTGTCGAATTATCAGCTACAGCACCCCACCATTGAGGATAGACTTCCTTAACAGCACCGGAACCAAAAGCTACTTTACCCGTACCAGTTAAGTTAAATATTTGATACAGTCCAGCTTCAAGAGGACCATTGATGGTGAGGGTTATTCCGGTGGCGATAGAAAGAACCGCACCTTTTTCGATTACGACTTTGATATTGGATGGAATTGTTTCGTCTGTGGAGAAGGTGTAAGTTGTTGTTGCTCCACCTGAATTGTGCCTGAAAACTAAAGTTGCGTTGTTTGAGGCTATTGTGTCAATATATGCTTTAGCCGATTTACCGTTTCCAGTTAAACCTTGGTCAGCTTCGCTGTAATCAGGAAAATAGATATTACCTGCTCCGTATACTTTAGCATAAGGTATCCCATCGTCATCCAATCCTGTCATTGAGGTAATGTCGGCGTTCGCACCAGCAGCAGCTTTATCAGACATTGCAACCGTCTCATCTACAGTCAATGTCTTAGGATCGGTTCCACCCGTTGCAGTCCAGCCAACAGCTTGTTCGGTTATTCCGGTTCCAGTAGCCCCCCTGCTACCGGATACACTTATTGTCCAATCAGCAAGCGTCCCACTTCCACCAACATCAATAACATTTACAACCAAAGTAGTCCCCGAATAACTCGTAACTTGCCCATGCATGTAATTGGCAGGATCGGCATCACTCACTG
>CAZZHQ010000282.1:0-2784 GCA_964654015.1 uncultured Dehalococcoidales bacterium
ATGATCCCCAGCTCGCCTGTGTCTACTATCGAGAGATGGTACACAACGGCAAAAATCACATGCAGGCCATGGGTGCAGTCATGAGCCACATGTCGGCCAGGGTATTAGCGGTACTCCGAGAAGATAAACCATATGAACTTCGAGACAAGGATGGGAGACTCGTCAGCCGGGAGGAAGCAAGGAAAATAATCCTGACTAGGTATCAGGTGCCTGAAGAAATCCGTAGGGAGAGGCGATGCCGTAAGACTCCAGGGAGTCCGAGATTACAAAAGAAACTGAGGGAGATGTTAGTACCCAGGGAACACGAGGCAGCTGTCGCTTCTCAATCTGGATGACCTAAGCATCTCCCGAAAACTAGTTTATCCGAGAGTTATGGAGGCGTCAACAGAAACCATTGACTTATTAGGATATCTAAATTATCGTTCTCCTCCCCTAGGAGGAGATGTGATCTTCGAAACAAAAACCGGAGACGTATTGTCCGATGACTACCTCTGAGTCAAGCGAGCATCTACATCTGAGCTAGCACTACGCAGCGAGCCTTCTCGAACAGCAAGTGGATATCAAATGGTTTTGACAGAGTGAAACATCTTGTGTTAATATATGCATATATGCAATAACATGCATATTGTTATGGAGGATAACATGAGAGAACTGGTCAAGGTCTACAAAGCTTTAGCGGATGAATCAAGGCTGAGAGTGCTTAATCTCCTTCTAGAAAGGGAGTGTTGCGTTTGTGAGGTCATGCAGGCTCTAGAAATCTCACAGTCGAAGGCATCACGAATATTAAGTGTTCTCTATGACGTCGGCTTTCTCAAGTTACGTAAAGACGGGCTCTGGTCGCTTTATTCCATTGACTGGGACGGAATGGACGTGCACTTGAAAAATATTTTGGAGGCAAATACCAAGGCTTTTAAGGGAAACAGGCAGATGGATATAGATCTTGAGCGACTCAAGAAGGCTAAGCGTGTGGGGCCGGGCTGTGTCAGGAAAATGTGTACTGAGAAAGCAGACTGCTAAACCTTTCAGTTATCCCTAGCCACGAAGGTAATTACTTTGGAAATTATTATTGCACTTCTTCAGGGTGGTTGGAACGCACTGCTTGAGTACCTCTCAGCGCATGTGCTTACCTGCCTCGTGCCGGCCTTCTTTATAGCTGGGGCTATTGCCGTATTTATTTCACAAGCCTCAGTGATTAAATATTTTGGTCCCCAGACTAAAAAGCTCTTGTCTTACAGCGTTGCCTCGGTATCGGGCACGATTTTAGCCGTTTGCTCCTGCACCGTTTTACCACTGTTTGGCGGCATCTATAAGAGAGGCGCGGGCATCGGTCCTGCTGTGGCTTTTTTGTACTCCGGCCCGGCAATCAATGTCCTTGCTATAGTTTATACGGCTCGTATCCTTGGCTTTGACCTGGGTTTAGCCAGGGCTATCGGTGCTGTTGCCTTTGCTGCCGGAATCGGTCTGATTATGTCTCTTATTTACCGCAAGGAGGAGTCATTAAAAGATTCAGCAGCATTCGATACGCTGATGGCTGACCCTGAAGCTAAAAAATGGTGGCAGCAGATTATTTTCTTCGCTACCCTGGTAGGCATACTGATTTTTGCCGCTTCCAAAGTATGGATTGCCACCGGCATTTTACTGGCAGTGTTAGGGTTTGTTCTTTGGCGCTGGTTTACCAAGGGTGAAATTGGCATTTGGATGAAGGAAACGTTGCGCTTTGTCCGCCTCATTGTGCCCTGGTTGCTGGGTGGTGTGTTTGTCGCCGGCATCATCACTACCTTTGTTCCTCAGGGCGCGGTTACCAACTGGGTAGGCGGCAACAGTCTTTTTGCCAACTTCACCGCTTCCTTCCTGGGAGCACTGATGTACTTCGCTACGCTTACCGAGGTTCCCATTGTCAGCGCCTTCATGAACCTGGGCATGGGGAAGGGGCCGACGCTGGCACTTCTACTGGCAGGCCCAGCGTTATCTCTGCCTAATATGCTGGTTATCAGAAGCATCATGGGCACAAAGAAGACGTTGACATATGTTGGACTGGTAGTGATATTTGCTATTTTTACAGGCTATATCTTCGGGCTGATAGCCCAGTAAAAAACATAAGGAGGTAATAATGAAAATTAAAGTTCTGGGACCTGGATGCGCTCGCTGTCATCAGTTGGAGCAGACGACCAGAGAGGTACTTAAGGAACTAGGCATTGATGCTGAGATTGAAGATGTGAAAGACGTCAAGAAGATAATGGAATACCCCATACTAACCACTCCTGGCATGGTCATTGATGAAAAGCTAGTCTGCTCCGATAGGGTGCCATCAAAATCAGAGGTAAGCACATATATCACAACGGCTTTAGCTAAGGAATAGCATATAAAGGAAAGGAGACAAAACATGACTGGCAACGATTGCTGTGGGAGTACCAACTGCTGTGAAGATTCTGCTGCAACCTGCGAATTCGAAGCTGAAGATATTATCTTACTGCCGTGCTCCGGGGGTTCTAACTGCGGTCAGATTGCCAACCAAGCGGCAGTAAGTCTGGATACCATGGGCGTTGGGAGGATATATTGTCTGGTCGGTATCGGTGCGCATATCGATGGCATGGTAGAGTCGGCACGGGGAGCGAAGAGAATAGTGGCTCTAGATGGTTGTCAGGTCGCCTGCGCTAAGAAGACCATTGAGCACGCTGGGTTAACGGTGACCGACTGGATTTGCGTAACCGAAGAGGGCGTTGAAAAGAACCACCAATTCAAGGCATACTCTTCCGGTAGCTGAGAATATACTGGAGCAGCAGT
>CAZZHQ010000283.1:0-2761 GCA_964654015.1 uncultured Dehalococcoidales bacterium
CGGGATAGTGGAACGAATTGTCGGCTGTGGCATCCCCGTCATGGGACACCTGGGATTGACGCCGCAGTCATCGTACCAGCTCGGCGGCTTCAAGGTGCAGGGAAAGACGACGGAGGCGGCCCGACAACTGCTCAAGGATGCCCTGGCCTTGCAGCAGGCAGGCGCCTTCTCCCTGGTACTGGAGTGTGTTCCTTCACCAGTAGCAAAACTTATTACCGGGAGGCTGAGCATACCAACAATAGGTATCGGTGCCGGACCGGATTGCGATGGACAAGTGCAGGTTGTGAGCGACATACTGGGACTTTATACCGATTTCGTACCCAAACACGCCAGTCAATTTGCCCACCTTGCTGATGAAGTGACTAAGGCTGTCTCTGATTATGCCTCCCAGGTGAAGGAAGTCAGTTTCCCCACAGAGAAGCAAGGCTATAGCATGGATACAAGCATTCTTGAAGGCATCGATTCCTGACAATAATGAGATTTATCCGCAGCAGGCTACTTTTACTAAAGCGAGAGAAAAACTGGAACATTAACAGGATATAAAAGATATAACCGAGGTAGCAACCGATTATGAAAGTAATAGATACCGTTGCCAAAATGAGAAAGGCACGGCGCCTGGTCAGCGACCCTGTTGGCCTCGTGCCAACAATGGGATACCTGCACGAAGGTCACCTTTCACTAGTCAGGCTGGCTCGGAAAGAGAACTCGCTGGTGGTGGTAAGCATATTCGTAAATCCAACCCAGTTCGGCCCCAGTGAGGACCTTAGCAGCTATCCCAGGGACATGGCTCGCGATCTACGACTACTGGAACAGGAAGGAACAGACCTTGTTTTCGCTCCATCGGCGGAGGAAGTGTATACAAAAGGGTTCAACACCTGGGTGGACGTGGAACAGGTAACAAACCGGCTTGAGGGAGCCTCACGTCCGGGACATTTCAGGGGAGTGGCAACGGTTGTAGCTAAGCTGTTCAACATAGTTCAACCAGACAGGGCATACTTCGGACAGAAAGACGCCCAGCAGGCGGTGGTCATAAAAAAGATGGTAACGGAACTTAACATGGACATCGACATAGTACTGGGAACAACAATACGGGAGAAAGATGGCCTGGCACTTAGCAGTCGCAACAGTTATCTCAACCCTGAGGAACGGCAGGCAGCCACCGTGCTATACAAGGCACTTACTCAGGCAAAGAAACTTTGGCAGCAGGGAGAAACAAATGCCGATACCATACGCCGTGAGATGCGTCTGTTAATCCAGCAGGAACCTTTGGCACAGCAGGATTATGTCAGCATCGCCGACGCTTCAACCCTGGAGGAGTTAAGTGTTATAGACCACCCCACACTGGCATTGCTGGCGGTACGTATTGGAAAGACCAGGCTAATTGATAACATGCCACTTGGGTAATAGTCTCCCTTCCCATCGTAGTCCTCTCTTTTAACCGTTATTTGGCACAAATTTCATTTAAGGACTGTATAACTATTGACTATTAGTTCTATTCCAGAATATTATTGCTCATATCAATACTAATATACATTAATATGTTCTTTATGTAGATAATAGGACGTAGATTTCATAGTGATGATAAAAACTGCTACAAGCACAGATACAACGTTTATAACCAACGAAGGCGAGAGAACTCTTCTGGACAGGTTCCAGGTATTGATTAAGGATACCCAGTTTTTTGATGTTCTGGTTGGTTATTTCTACACCAGTGGTTTCTATGCACTTTATGAATCGCTGGAAGCTACTGAAAAAATCAGAATCCTTATCGGAATTAATACCAATAAGCAGACCTCCAGTATGATAAGACAAGCGCAGCATACTGCGATTCCAGCACAGGGGAACCTGGACTTCTCACATGCCGAGGCAAAAGAAGTATTCTCTAACTCAGTGGCGAACGAGATGGAGAACTCAGCAGATGATATCAAGGTGGAACGAGGGGTGAACAAATTCATGGAATGGATTCAAAGCGGTAAGCTGGAAATCAAGGCATACCCTTCTGAGAACATCCATGCGAAGTTATACATCATGACCTTTGTCGAAGAGGATAAAGATCGCGGCCGGGTAATAACTGGTTCAAGTAATTTTACCCAGGCCGGACTGATTGAAAACCTCGAATTCAATGTTGAGTTAAAGGACAGAGCAGACTATGAATTTGCCCTGACCAAATTCAATGAACTGTGGGGAGACTCTGTAGATGTTAAAGACAAGTATGTTGAGACAATACAGAAAAGGACATGGTTAAATAACACCATAACTCCGTATGAGCTATATCTTAAATTTCTGTATGAGTATCTCAGGGAAAAGATAAATATCGATAATGAAGAAATAGAGAATAACTATCGGCCTGATGATTTCTTAGATTTGGAATACCAGAGGGAAGCTGTAGTAGATGCAAAAAACAAGCTACTGGAATATGGCGGTGTCTTTTTGTCCGATGTAGTAGGGCTCGGTAAAACATACGTCTCAGCTAGGCTGGCCGGACAACTCGATGGCAGAAACCTGGTCATTGCTCCCCCTACCCTCCTCGATGAAAATAGCCCCGGCTCATGGCCAAATGTGTTCTCCGATTTCAGGATACCAGCAGATTTCGAATCTCTGGGAAAACTTGACCACCTAATCAAAAGAGGAACTGATAAATACAAGAATATCTTTATTGACGAAGCACACCGTTTCCGCAGCGAGATGAACATAACTTATGAAAAGTTGGCACAGATATGTCGTGGTAAGCGTGTAATTCTAGTTACAGCTACTCCCTTTA
>CAZZHQ010000284.1:0-2744 GCA_964654015.1 uncultured Dehalococcoidales bacterium
CTCTGTGACTCAGATTCGGATGTCGAGTGCATTGCTGCTATTAGAGCAGGGGCCAGAGCATGCATATCCAGAAATATTTCCCATGAAGACATTACTCGAGTCATCAAACTAGTAGCTAAGAATGACATAGTCATATCTTCAACGATGGCAGCAACGTTACTCGAAGAGTTCAAGCTGTTGGAGTGTGTCAAAGGCGCTACAGAACTAGGAACTTCTGGTGTGCTTAGCCATCGCGAGAAAGAAGTGCTGAATCTTGTTGCCCAAGGCTTGACCAACAAACAAATTGCAGCTTCACTGTTCATATCTAATCAAACCGTAATGGTGCATATGAGGAATATCATGAGTAAGTTACACGCACATACTCGAGAGCAGGCGGTGGCATTCGTGAGAGCTAAAAATGAACTAGATGCAGTAGGTAAAACTAGTATAAGGCAATTGCCAGCTTCGTTGAATACTACAACTTCCACCGGCGCCACAAGGCATTGGGCAATGTGACACCCGCTGACGTATTCCTGGGCAGAGGAACAGATCCGTGAGCGATTGGAAAAGAGAATGACCGCGGCATATCACTCTGTGTTAGAGACCAGTAAGGAATACAAGATAAATATGCGACAAGCGGCTTACGTGCGGGCTTTTGAACGTGTAGTAGAGGCAATGAAACTCCGGGGCTTTGTTTGATGATAACTAGCCGGGTTAACCCGTACGGGTTTATTCTGGCGAAGTTAGATAAAGATCTTCACGCAGAAAATTATCCTGCAGAGGGATAAGTGCTTCTGTTTGACACCACTGGCGATTTAGGTTGGGCTACATACTTGGGTTCATTACACGCCCTACAAATAATATAGCTTCCGTCTCCATATCCCGGATGAGGAAGATGAAGGAACGGTTTAAGATGACCTCGACCGGTGCTGCCGGAATATCTGTCATTTCCATAATGACGGCTGTTGCCGCAGCTGCCTCAGTACCGGCTTCGTCTATTATTTCAGCCAATTTCTCAACATGGCAGCTACATACCTAGTTAAAGCTAATCAGGCTTTTTTCTAAGAATAGCACTCCTGCTTTAAGGACACAAGACTTGTAGATGAATATCAAAATCTAGCAAATCTTTCACTGGAATGGATGAGAACACACGCCTAGGAATTCGAATGAATGGCTGTTGCACAAAGCATCGGAAAGTTCAGAAAGCAGCCAGAGGTGAGTATGTTGGAGGGCCTGTACCAGCAGGTTTTATTCTTCCCATTGTCGGACAAAAGGCTAACGGCAAATATGAGTTTGGGAAATACAAACCTTACCCGCCGCACGCAGAGGTAGCTGTTCAAGTGCTTCAGGAATTTGTGAAGCAGCGGGGAAGCCGCCTAAAGACTGTTCACTCGTTGAGCGAACTGGCTTTTCCTTACTTTCCTGGGGAATCTGCTTATATGGAACGTCTTTCCGCACTTAGAAGGTGCCCCCGAACATCGACCGGCTATCGTATTACACCAGACTTAGTTGACGGGTTAACTACCAATCTCAAACTCATCGGCATCTGGCAGTGGGGTGACACAGAACTGATCCCTAACAATCATGAGCCCACGGTGCCTAAAGACCTATTTCTGGCGGCATACGAGCTAGCTATGAGAAAAGGAAAACCGAAGGGGAGGACAGTCTATTTTGAACCCTTGGAATATGCAGGGCTTCTACAGTGTTGTAATCATGCATATCCTGAGCCGATTTCAAGCCATTCCTCTGAGGGCAATTACCGTTGCCAGCGTGATTACTTCAGAGGGCGAGGGCGGATTTGCCTTCATATTACCCATCGCTTTATTGATGAACCGCTGACTACTGAAATTATGCACCAGCTTGATTTTACGCCGTATGCTGAGGAAGTCTTGGCTAAACTAGAAACAGAGACTATCCATAATAAAGTCAGCCAGATGGCGAGAACCCGGAAAATAGGTGATCTGGAGCGTCGATTAGAAAATCTCAAAGGCTACTTGGGTTGTGGAGAGCGTGAAAGAGAAGAAGTTTATTGGGCAGAATATAAAAATGTCACCGTTCAATTGGAGGAACTCAGCGCTAATCCAACACCCGAAATCCAAGTCACAACTGCCGATATTCAACAGGTTCGGGATTTCTTATCGCAATTGCCATTAAAGTGGCAGGCTTATCCCGCCTCTATGCGCAATCGTTTACTGGAGTTACTTATAGAGTGCATTGAATTGAGACATGACAGGGAGAAGATCGAGGCAACGATTATCTGGAAAGCCGGGCTTGAGCAAAAAGTGATCATCCATCGACCAGTTGCCAGGGGTAGCCGGGACAAGCGCTGGACTGATGAGGAAGATGCTTTGCTAAAGATGCTTTGGCCATCATCCTCTAAAGAAATGGTTCAAGGTACACTTCCAAACCAGACCTTGAAGTCAATTACCTGCCATGCCCATCATCTGAAGCTGAGACGCGAACGGGGTTCTCCGCAACCTTCTCTTCAGAAACGTTGGCGACCAGAAGAGGTAAACACAGTGAAAGCTATGTATGAGGCCGGAGTTCCACTAGCCGATATTGTAGCTGAATTCGGACGGAATCACACTGCCATTCTGAATAAGGCGTGTAAGCAAGGGTGGCATCGCTCAGGAGCAGCCAAATGGCAAAAAGCACAGGTTACTTGGGTTACTGATGACCTAAAGGTCTTGCAATCGGAATCTCTAAGGCATTGGCTATACCCCGCAGGTCATCACGAAGTATCAGGGCTTCACCCTCACCGTCAT
>CAZZHQ010000285.1:0-2740 GCA_964654015.1 uncultured Dehalococcoidales bacterium
GGCGAGTTAGTGCCGGCGACCGGCTGGAAGTTCTCCTGGACAGCAGATTAGTAGGTGATGTGGAGCTCGTCTCTATGGACTTGGTCACCTGGGAAGCCCTCGACATTGGAGATGCCCAGCGTGGAGGATTCAACACCCTGGCTGACCTGGCTCAAGCACTCAAGAGAGCGGGGTACCGCTTTAAGCCGCTCAACGAATATGAGTTATATCGAATTCAATTCGCCTGGCTAGAATTTGAAGTCATCGGCAACCTCTATGAACAAAGGCACCTAGCACAATTAGCGGGGGTAGCGTAAATGGCTTTTGTAAAGTGGAGCGGTGGAGAACCGGTGTTCAATCTGGTCCCATAAGCCAGACTCCGCAGGTTCAACTCCTGCCCCCGCTACCAGTAAAGTGAAAGGAGGAAGATTCTAATGATAAAGATAGGCACAGCAAGGGGTTATACGATACTCTATAACGAAAAGGGAAAGCTATTCAGCCTAGAAGATGCAGATGGCAATGAGGTCGCCTCCGGCGGAACACAAGATGAAGTGGAAGCTAAAGCCGAAAAGCTCTCCAAACAGGCTTTCAAGTTTCCGATACCAGCACTCAAAGTCAGCGGGTTGGTCTTGTCCAAAGGGCGAGTAACAAGTTTCAATGCCGATGATAGGGCAGCTTACTTTGCCTATGATGACAAGACATACGGTAGCCATACCAAACTCCGTCTCCATTACGACCACGCCTATGAGCTTACTGAGGCAAATAGCCGAATACACGAGCAAGTTGAGCAGTACGGCAGCCAAATTAAAGAAATAGAGGAGAAGATAAGAAGCCTCATCAGCCAACTTGAGAAGCCGATAGACCGAGCTTACTTTGGGCTGAAGGAGTTTCGGTGAGGTTAAACAGTAATCCAATACTGTGAAGGAGGATTAAATGAAACACGCGAGAAAGGACTATGACCGGATACAAGACCCGGAGGGGAAAATACCCGAGGATGAGCCAGTCTTTATGCTCAGGGCTCAGGATATTGTGGCCCCGCAAGTAGTTGAGGCATGGGCAATAGCTGCTCATGCAGCTGGGGCTAAGGACGACATTGTCCAACATGCCTATGAGCATGCACAGCTCATGAGGAAATGGCAGGCGGAGCACGGTAGTAAAGTTCCTGATATGCCTAGCCAACAGTAGTGAGGTATTGTTGAGCGTAAAGTGTATCAGATGTGGCAGTGAGGATAGGCTAGAAAACCACCATATATTAGAGAGGGTTCACGGTGGTGGCGATGAGCCTGAAAACAAAGAGTGGCGATGTGAACCTTGCCATAAATATGAGCATACTCGCAGGAACTTGGAGGCTTCGCTTGCCTGTGAACAGGGGCGTGGTCAGGCAAATAGAATAAGATGTTATGAGCATAGACTTGAGGTGCTAGATAGACTTAACACAGTAGAATTGATAAGGAAAAGGAGGACATATTTGAGTTATTGGATTGATTCCTCAACCAGACATTTGCCCCGTAGGATACCAACGAAAGAAGAGGCAAAGGAGCAACAACAATTCAATTTACTGTTAGATGAAGCTATGGAAAGAGGTAAAGATTATAAGCCAGAAAGGATACGGTATCAAAATAATGCTTGCCTCACTGAAGAGGCATATGGACTGGGCCCATAAAGCTAAACAGTAGGTGAATACTAATGAAGTTTCGCATCGGAACAAATAATGAGTTGATAGCGGAGCGGGGGGACCTGCAGCCCGCTTTCGTCAAGGGCGCCATGGCCGCATATCGCAACGAGCCGGAAGAGAATCCTTACCAGCGCCGGCACTTCCGCGATGCCTGGGAGCTCGGTTACCAGGGCGTCAAGCAGGGAACTGTGGTCATAGAAGATAACATAGAGGCTAGCTAATGGCGACTGACATGGAAATTCTTAAAAGAGCATACGACCGCGAGAATGACAGCCGGGACAGGCGTCATCCAGATTTCAGAAACTGGGAGTACTACACCATAGGAGCTTCTAGATCCGATATCAGTCGTCTGCTCGATGAGGGACTGTTAATTGTTTCGGTTAAGACCAGCACATTGACTAAATATAAACTGAGTGAACAGGGTCGTAAACTGGTATGGGCTACCACCATGGAGCGGGAATTTACCAAGATCCCAGCCGCCACAATTATTGACTCAATGGGCCTGGTAGTCGGATTCGATGACGTGAAAGAGGCTATTGCTCAGACGATATCACGTAAGCGGCGCATTAATTTCTTACTGGAAGGCCCCCCAGCTTGTGCAAAATCAATTATGCTGGAGGGAATAAGGTCATCAGTTCCGGGTTCCTACATAGCCTTCGGTTCCCGAACCTCAGCCTCAGGAATATCCGATGCCCTCTTTGAACATCAACCATCAGTTCTGTTGATGGATGAGGCCGATAAGATGCATAACGATGTTTACTCCGTACTTTTGGGCTTGATGGAGTCTGGGGAGATACTTGAAACCAAGTCCCAGAAAACTCGCGGTATCGTCTTAGAGACGATGGTTATAGCAGCCTGTAACTCTTCCGAAAAGATGCCCAGGGAATTTCTATCACGTTTCGCCCTTCACCTGACATTCCCTACCTATACCAGGGATGAGTTTATTGATGTATGCCGAGGTTTTCTTCAGAAGGCCGAAAACTGTGACCCGGATATCGCTAGTCTCATCGGCCAGTACGTCTTTGACTACAAAGTTGGTGACGTAAGGAAGGCTCGGGGTGTTTGGAATCTAATGAACGAGGCCAC
>CAZZHQ010000286.1:0-2728 GCA_964654015.1 uncultured Dehalococcoidales bacterium
ACTTCCAGTCTAATCAGGTCGCTCCGAAGGAGGGGGTAGCCCTTAATCCTGGCTACTTCCTCGGTGGTCTCTGTCTTCCAGGTGCCGGGAAGACCGCAGGCGATAAGTAAAAAACCAGACCCCAACTCAGTTTCTGTAAATTTCCTAAATGGTTCTTTCAATTTATTGTCTTCTCTTTACTATGCAATCTAGCTCATCAATATCTCTTCAATCTTACTTCCAACTCCAAATGGGTCTGGCCAAGGTGGCTCCTCGCTTGCTTCCTTACTTTCTTTTGATAAAACAAAGTCAACCAAATCATCTATTGAGTTTATTGATTCTATCGCTTTGTCTACCTCTTCTTCATTCATATCTAAACCGAGCGGTATTCGATTTTCAGTGCGCGAGGTAATTATTTCTCTAAATATCTCTTTAGCAGAAGCTCTGGGATTCATTTGTTTCGCTTCCTCGTAAAGCTTCCTTTGAAGCTGCTCAGTTGCCCAGTATGTGCCTATAATTCCCAGTCCAAATACTTCACCAGGGATAGTCCATAGCTGACGCAGGTTTTCTAATTCTTTGATTTTGTTTGGTGCGGGATGAAAGTGAGGTTCCAAATGATTTAACCATTTGAGTTCTTCTGCCGGGAATAGGAACGACTTCTTACACTTGGGACACTTGATTTCTAGCCGTTTGACAGTATTAGCTATTTTTAGGAATTTCAAGCAATTAGGATTTGCGCATCTTACCCAGACCTTTTCATTAAATACTGCTTTAGCAACGCGTCCATTTGAAGTGCCCAGAAGAGGATTATTGTCCAGAAAAGCATCAATATCTATCTCTGGAGCGTATTGCTCTAGCAACCCCCGCTGTGTTTCTCTCCGTCCTCTCACCCAAAGTATTATGGGACCTGGGAAAGGGAAAAATAGACCCCCTATATCAAAATTAACCTGTAACAAGACTTGGGCTAAGACAAGGTTGTAATATTTTGGGAAAAGGTCTTTTACTTCTAGATTGTATGTCCAGTAGGCTTTAGCCATGTTAATAAATGGGCCAGTTGATATGTCGTAGTTAGCCTCAAGAGAATGCCCGAATTTTTGTTCAACCCTTGTAATATCCCCAAATGTTTCCCCAAGAGTAACCTTTTTGAAAAAGTAACGAGTAACTAATTCCTTAGTCTCGTCAACAACATCATTTAAGGATTCGTCTTGTATCTCAAAGGGTTTTGGAATAACGCCAGCCTGTATACCTAATCTTGTAGCTTGATCTATGTTAGGGCTATCTTGAGGTAATTCTCCCAAAACCATTTCTTTTTTGCGGGGTGAGAATGTCTCTCCCGCTATTTTATAGGCTTCGGAAATACATGAAATCCACCGTTCAATGTTCATAATATTTTACCTTTTTATTCTGCCCCATTCTATACTTCATGTATACGAATCGGCAAGTTCAAAATAGCTTCTGGCAATGGCTAAAACCCTTGCCTTTTCCTCTGCCGGGATATAGGGGTCGTCAAGCTTGAAGCTTTCCACCTTACCCCTGACATAAGCGAAATAGCACTTGTAGAAGTTAAGCAGCCTGAGCAGCTCATTATCCCGGCTCTGAGCTACATAGGCATTAACGAAGCTCCGGGATAGGTCGGCCCGGCCGTAGTGGTCTAAATCCATAGCCAGGAAGGCAACCTCTGAGGCGACATCACAGTATCGGAACCGGTCACTGAACTCTATACAGTCGTAGATACAGATGTCGTTGGTGAAGCAGATATGAGCGGCGTGAAGGTCACCGTGGCAGTCTCTTATCCTGCTGTCGTTTATCCGCTGGCGAAACAGAGAGGCGTTGTTCTTAATGAAGGCAGTGGTGTAGTCCTTGATGCGCTGATATTTGGCTTGAGAGATGGTGTTGCCGATATATTTTTTAGTCTGGGTAAAATTCTCCCCGATATTCCTGGTAATAGCCTCAAGGTCGCCAAAGGCACTGATAGTAGTGTTGGTCTCTGCCTGCCGATGAAACTCGGCCAGCTTGTGCGCCACGCTTGTTACCATCTGTGGTGACACCCGGTTACTGGCTAGGAGCACATTCATCATAGCCTCTTGGGGAAGGCGGCGCATCTTTACGGCATACTCGATAATCTCGCCCTGACCGTCTATGGAGATATTGCCCTTGTCGCGGCTTATGGGTACTACCCCCAGATAAGCATCGGGGCAGAGCCGCCGATTAAGCTCAACCTCCCGCTGGCAATAGAAGTGGCGTTTATCGAGGGTGGTATAGTCCAGGTAGCCCAGATTTACCGGCTTCTTCACCTTGTACACATAGTTATCAGTCAGGAAGACGAAGGACATCTGTGTTTGCATCAGCTCTACCTGCCGTGGTGTTTCTGGATAGGCTTTCGGGTTCAGCAGAGCTTGAACCAGTTCCGGTAGCGGTGGCATTGGTCTTATTTCTCTCCTTATCGGTGGCTTTTAGCCAATCTACATATAGCGTTTTCTTATAGTTGTTGATAGTTCAACCAGCAGTTCCAGCGCTCGTGTGGCTGCTTTGTCAGTAGCTATACCTCCCAGCCCGCAGCTGGGGGTAAGCAGCCCCTGCTCTATCAATTGCTTGAAGCGGATGCCCTTTCGGGTAAAGGGTGCCATTGCCTCCTCCAGGCGGTCCTTGAGGCTGGCAACCGTTTCCTTGGCCAGCACCTCGGCTTCGTTGGGTACAATCCCCCAGGCGATAGTCCCCTTTCTGTCAAGGAACCTCTTTACTTCAGCCG
>CAZZHQ010000287.1:0-2716 GCA_964654015.1 uncultured Dehalococcoidales bacterium
TGAGCAGTTCCAGTTTGGCCTCAGTATGGGTCTTTCGTATCTCTTCCAGTGGTATACGTAGAGCGTACTTCAAGTAAAGGTTGTCACGGTGCCACTGTGGGATAAAGCGGTCATACAAGCGGCGGAAAGCTGGCGATGTCCAGGTCATAGCATGGACACCGTTAGTTATAGCATTAATATGGTGGTTGGAAAAAATGGTGCGAGAAATATCTTCGTGACGCATTGAGACGCCGTTGATATAGCACGAAAATTTTATAGCCAAATCAGCCATACTAAGAACACCGTTAGTTGAGCATTGAGAAGTCCTCAGAAAATCTGCCTGTTCGTTACCTAGCACCTCTCTGACCAAATTAGTAGGGAATACATCATGCCCCATTGGAAGAGGAGTATGTATCGTGAAGATACAATGTTGAATGACTGCTTCTCTCTCAGTCGCACCTATCGCATCAAGGGAACGTCCCCAAGACTGTTCTTCGAATAGCGCCAATGTAACAGGGCGGAATGGCTTTCATTCATGTGATAGACTTGCCGCTGAAGGTGCGATTTAAAGGGTAGTAGATAAGATGCTTTCTGATTATGCCTACGTAATCAGATGACCTACTTGCCGCCTGTTTCTTCAATCATCCCTTAGTACTTTTTTGTAAAGTCACAAAACGGTTCAATGTTGTACCAAGCGTTTACCTTTCTCCATAATCTTTGGATTCTTTGATACACCACATTGGATTTGCAACCGACTGTTTTTACCTTCAACATGATAGCTCATCCCTCCTTAATCGTATGTACACTATCTGATAATCTACGGCTCCAAGGGAGCCAAAAGAAAGCAGCTCTGCTATTGACAAACAGTTCCAAACATGCTACGTTTGTCTTAATGTGTCTTAATGTGTCTTAATGTGTCTTAATGTGTCTTAATGTGTCTTAATGTGCCTTAATTTGCCTTTAAATATTATAGGATAGAGAAGAATTGAAAGAAATATTTACCGTTCAAGAATTGGCAGAGTACCTGAAAATGAATCCGAGAACACTGCAGCGCAAGGCCAATAAAGGCGAGATACCAGCTATTAAATTGGACAGGCAATATCGCTTCGATAAGGAACAGATTGATACGTGGCTTTCTCATAGGACAGTAGTAAAGTCATTGAACATTCTTGTTGTTGATGACGATCCAGCAATAGGACGATTGTTCACGCAAAGCTTGGGGGGAAATGGACACAAGCTTACAACGTCTACGAATGGTGTTGAAGCACTGGAATTTGTTACCCGGAAGCGCTTTGACTTGATTTTCCTTGATCTCCTAATGCCGGGTATTGATGGGAGTGAACTTTTCGTTCGCATAAGGGAGATTGATAAATATGTGACCATGGCTATTATGACCGATGAAGTTGATACTGATCGATTGAAAAGAGCTATGAAAAAGGGACCTGTCTTGATTATGCATAAACCTCTTGACAGAGACGATGTGCTCGAAGATTTGAGAAGCTTCACTTGAAGCGGTTAGCAGCCGATGCAGGGTGATATAAAAATGGATCACATATACAAATGGGTGGACACTTGCGGGCGGCAACCTTCACTATAACTTCTAGTATGAACTGGAGTGCCATAGCTGGTGGGTCACCGACCAGAGGAGAAAAAATCTAGTACTACGGGAGGAGGGAACGCCTTGGCGGCAAAGTTCGAAATCTACAAGGGTAAGATCGGTGATTTCCACTGGAGACTAACCCATACGAATGGACGGGTCATTATGACGTCGGTTGAAGGCTACGCTTCTAAGGTAAACGCAATAAATGGCCTTAATCCCGTCAAAAAGAATGCACCCAACGCGGCTTTCGAAGATAGGACCGGCCCGGGAGCCCTGATTATCAGCGGAAATCACAAGGTTGAAGGAGGTTGGCTATGAACACAAGGAGTATTTTAAAGAGTGGGGTGGTCCTGGGGATTATTGCCATAGTCGCCGGGGTCCTGGTTTTGATACGGCCTGAGCTTGTGCAATGGATTATTGGTATCTTCCTCATTGTATGGGGTGTACTGGCTATTATAAATAAAAAGTAGAGTCCATTATGTTGGAACTAATTGACTATCAAGAGGAAGGAGGATTGGTCTTATGTTGCAGGTAACCGGTCTAGTAATGGGAATCATATCTGTTATTTTCGGCGTCGTTGTAATGATTTTCCCCAAGATACTTAACTATCTAATAGGGATTTATCTCATCATTGTCGGCATCATGGCTCTTATAGCGTACTTCACGTAAAGATGCCTTTTGATGGTATACCACGGATTATATAGTTTCAGTTTAGGAGGTCACCCAATGAGTATTCATGAACAATCGATCCAATCTTCCGACCAGGTAAAGATAAAGCGGTGGTACTGGTATTTGCTGGTTTTAGGATCAGTGATGGTTGTTGGTGGCATTGTCAGCGTAATGGTCTTATAGAAAGCCGGGTGCTAATAAATAAAAGGGAAGGAGGTCAATATGCTACGTTGGCTCTTGATTATCGGTATTATCCTATTGGTTTTGTGGTTGCTGAGTCTAGTTTTCCACTTTATAGCAGGCCCGTTCCTTTGGATTATACTCGTCATTGCACTCATCTTCCTGATTATCTGGCTAGTGCAGAGAGTGAGAATTAGAAAGTAAAAGCGCTGGAGTAGAAGCAAAACCAATAATAGAAGAAAGGAGGGTAAGGAGTATGCCAACGAAAGATGGGACTGGACCGGCTGG
>CAZZHQ010000288.1:0-2695 GCA_964654015.1 uncultured Dehalococcoidales bacterium
AGGTGAAAGGTTTTGCCACGGGCAGCCTTTTTAGAGAGACGATATCGAAGAGATGAATTACCAGAAAACCAAGACAACCTATTATCACATAAATCATAATACGTTCCTGCTTCTAACTATCGCAGGTTGTCTTGGCAATAGGAAGGGATTGTGTTCTAGAAGATAGTTCTATCAGAGGGGAAAAGTCGGTAGTAAATGAGGCTATTTGAGGCAGAAAGGGGCCTAATGGGGGTTTTTCGCTTTGTTGCCAGAGCGGCCGAGGGTCTGTAATTTCTGGCTTAATTCCTCAAAGGTTTTATCCTTTGGCTGCTCACCCAGTTCCATGCCATAGCTAACAAAGAATTCAAGAAAATTTCGTAACAGCTCCCTTGTTCCCTGCTGGAACTGGGCGAAGTCTTCCTCGGTTATGTACTGCGGCTTCCTGGAGTCTTCCTTCATACAGCTATCAATAAGAAAGTTAAGAAATTCGGAGCGGTTCATATCTCCACGATTTTCGTCTACCCTCTGAGCAACCGCAGCCTCGACTATTAGCATACGTTTATCTGACATGTAACACTCCTTTTATAAAATAAAATGTTATAAACTAGCTATCACTTGTCAAGCCAGCCAAGCATTGCCGTTACACTATCTATACTCTTAAGCAGCTTCAGCCCCAGGTCAGTTACCAGGTAGGTTACTGATGGGTTACCTATCTTCACTTTATCGATAAAGCCCCGTTCTATCAGAAAGCCGAGATACTTCTGAATCTGGCTGTAGCTCATATTGGCACTGTACATAATCTCGGTCTTACCAGCGCCATCCTCTCCCACCCTCAACATATCAGCTATTATCTCTATGTTAGATCTTCTATTATTCATCTTTAATTCCCGCCTCCTCCTCCCATACCCTTTTGTTTCAAGCTCTTGTTTACTTCTTTGGGCACCGAGCCATTACCTTATCCTGACCCAAAATATACAAATTAATGAGCCTTTAGGCTCACAGGGTATAATACTACTTTACCATTCGGCAATTTGTCAAGGTATAATGTTCTACCCCGCAACGGGGCATGCTATGGAAGCGCGGACATTGAGGTATGATAAGGCCGGGGAGGAACATAATGATAGCTCTAAGCAATGAGCGACCGGCGGTCTCGTGCGAACACAGGCGTATGCTCGAGGCTCTAAAGGCAGATACGTGAAACAAACTGGGCTATGCCGCGAACCTCCGGCTTTAATCTAAAAAGGGCTCCAGCTGAGGAGTCCGGTGGTTTACCCGACCCGGCTGCTGTCGTTACATAGAGGTCATCCAGGTTGTCTCCGCCAAAGGTCAGGCTAGTTACGTTACGGGTTGGTATATGGATATGTCTTTCTTCAGCACCATCTGGTGAATATCTCACGACTGTGCTACCCCCAAATCTTGCTGACCACAGGTAACCTTGGGAGTCGATAGTCAGACCATCGGCTATACCCACTCCCTCTTCCTGAGGTATATCCGCAAATGTGCGCTGGTTGGTCAGGGAGCCGGTAGCTTGTTCGTAGTCAAAGGCATGTATTTTCCAGGCGTGGGTCTCGGTAAAGAACAATTTCTTGTGGTCCAGCGAGAAAGCCATCCCGTTTGAAATTTTAACGTTTTCCAGAAGTTTTACTACCGTGCCATCCGTGTTTATTCTGTAGAGCCTTCCAGTATTGCCCTGTAGAGACATGGTGCCGGTATAAACTCTTCCCATTGGATCAGCAATGGCATCGTTAAAACATCCTTCTTGTTTATAGGTGTCCTTAATTTGAGTGAGAGTGGTGAGTTTACCTTTTCGCCAATTAGCGATGACTCCCTTTGTCATTAAAAAAAGCAGAGAGCCGTCTGCCTGTAACGTCATGCCACCTACCGGCTCGCCTTCATAGACAACGTGATGTGTTTTAGTGTACGGGTCATAAACAAGTACCTGCCCCCGAGAAATATCGAGCCAGTATAGACATTTCTCTACGGGATGCCATAATGGTCCTTCTCCCAGATGGCACTGGTAATCAACGACGCGTTCTACTTCCATGTTCACCCCCGTTACTTCTTTTATTTGTTAGTTCATCGGCTATGTCCTTGAGCCCGAGTTCTTCGAGCTTAGCCCTTGTTGGGCAGCCGGTATTCTTGTCCCAGCCGCGCAACTTATATAATCTATCCAGCAGGTCGAGAAATTTATTGGCATCGATGGCCTGCGGGCCCGGTTCGTCTGGCCAGTTAGCCGGTTGCTCGAAATATCTGATAATACTCTCATCATGCTTCCGGTTCCTTCCCTGTCTTACATGAAGGGCTCGCATCACGTTAAAAACCCTTTCCGCGGCTTTATTCATATCATCCAGCGACCAGTCGGTACCGACGACAGTATTAAACAGGCGTACTTCAGCATCCACGTCTCCAATTTTATCCTTCTTATACGGGTCATAAAGCAGCGGGAACTGGCGGTCGCAAACCGGAATGCTGGACTTGATAATAGCACGGTGATTATGCCAGACGGCAACATATTCTTTATCAATGTAGCCCAGCTCAGGTTTGTTCCAGCCTTCATTAGCGTACCGCGCACCGTAGATTTTGGCACCGGCTTTACATATTTCTTTGTAAGGGATGGTATCCGTTTTCCACATTGACTGGCTGCTCCATTCCTTCACGAAGGACGGGTAGCGCTCCGGATAGCCGTGTTCCTGGTTAAAGGGGTCCCTCCCCTGTG
>CAZZHQ010000289.1:0-2691 GCA_964654015.1 uncultured Dehalococcoidales bacterium
AAGTCTGCTTTTGAAGCTAACAACACACCCTCTTGACGATTACGTGCATAATAGCGCTTTTATAGGTAATCCCCCGGGAGCGAAGAAATCACAGCTTTGAAAGAAAAGGCCTCCCTATCCAACAGTTTCATAATAGCCAACGATCAAGGCTGACTTACATGGTGACTAGGGAGCAACTCGCTTCATGGGACCGTTCAGTGCGGGCTACTGTTGCCAGATTTCCAATGGGGATTACTAATTGCTCATGCTGCAAGCCATTGTCGGAACGCTTTCTGTCCAATGGAAATGGTATAATACTACAGTCTATTCCAACTTCGTGAAGGTCGTGGAATACAGCATGAATAGTTCTCACTACTGCGAAATACCCAGGTATCAATTCGCCCGTGCAGAGAAACTAGGGAATAGCGAGGAAAATGCGTATGCATCATGATGACCGGCAGGTGGTAGTGACTGGCCTTGGGGTAATCAGCCCAGTTGGTCTCACCGTTTCCAAGATGTGGGACGCACTCGTTTCCGGGCACTCGGGAGTTGACTACATTTCTAGTTTTGACACCACTCATTTTGAGACAAGGATCGCCGCCGAGGTTAAGGATTTTGATCCTGATCTTTACGTCACGCGAAAGCAAGTCCGCCACATGGATAGGTTTACCCAATTTGCCGTTGCAGCCAGTCTTCAAGCAGCCGAATCCGCCAAATTAGAAATAGGGGCGGATAACGCTGAAGAAACCGGGGTTATCGTCGGCAATAGTGTGTGCGGCTTACTCTCAGTTGTCGAACAGTTCAAAGTACTGAACGAGATGGGGCCAAGGCGAGTAAGTCCAGTCCTAGCCCCGACAATGACTGGAGACGCCCCTTCGGTGCAGATCTCTCTAATATTAGGGGCGAAGGGAGTGAATTACTCCACTTCGTCGTCTTGTTCGACTGGCGCTGATGCCATTGGGCAGGCATACGACCTTATTCGCCATGGTGATGCGAGGGTAATGCTGGCCGGTGGTACTGAAGCGCCTATT
Source organism: uncultured Dehalococcoidales bacterium (assembly GCA_964654015.1). Lineage (GTDB taxonomy): Bacteria > Chloroflexota > Dehalococcoidia > GIF9 > AB-539-J10 > JAUUZT01. The sequence goes on from CAZZHQ010000289.1 coordinate 1,011, forward strand.
ATGCCTCTTGTACTGGCTGCCTTTGGCACTGCTGGCGCCCTGTCCACTAAGAATGACAATCCGAAGGCGGCATGCCGACCTTTCGACGCTGAGCGGGATGGGTTTGTTCTGGGTGAAGGAGCAGCCATGTTGGTTCTCGAAGATGCGAGCTATGCCTTAGCGCGTGGAGCCCCTGTCCTGGCTAAGATTATGGGCTACGGCGCCACCAGCGATGCTTTCCATCTCACACAACCACCGCCTAGTGGTGAGGGTGCAGTAAGAGCACTGAGGCTTGCCTTAAAGAGAGCAAACATCAGCCCTAACGAAATTGACTATATCCATGCACACGGCACAGCCACTATACTGAATGACCGGACGGAAACGGCAGTAATTAAGCATGTGTTCGGAGACAGGGCGATGCTAATCCCCGTATCAGCAAGCAAGTCCATGATTGGCCATCTTTTAGGGGCGGCCGGCACCATTCAGGCGGTGATAACTATCCTAGCGTTGAATCACGGAGTAATCCCACCGACCATAAACCTCACCTGCCCTGACCCTGAATGTGACTTAGACTACGTGCCAAACCAATCACGCCGAGTCAAGATACGGACTGCCATGTCCAATACGTTCGGTTTTGGTGGCCATAACTCGGTGCTCATCTTTCGCGAGTTTCAATAAGAAGAGACCCTACCTGGTTCCGTGTGGCAATGCAGGTAGATGCCGCGACAGAATTGATGAGGCGACTGGTGGCGTAGTGTGTTGCCATGGGGGCAACATTAGTCGATGGTCGGGTGACAGAGCAACGAGCCGCAGAAGTGGGAATGGACTTGCGAAAAACTCCACAGTGCCGTGCTTAAGGACAACTAAACCAGGTTTCTTACTATTTGCTTGTAGTGTCTTTTTCTGCGACTGTACGCTTCTTCACTATAAATCTGGGAACCTAGCCAGGCCAGGCCATCTTCAAGTTGCTCAACGGTCATGTTCTTAGGCACGAAATTCGTGTCAAATAAAGTACACCTATCCCAGAATATCTCCTTCGGGAGGCGCCCTTCTGTCTTTAGTCGATGGTACAATCTTGTTCCGGGAAAGGGAGTAAGAACGGTTATCTGTGCTTCCAACAATTGTGACTTTTCAATGAAATCTCGGGTTTTCTCAAAAACATTGGGATCATCAGAGTCTAGCCCCAAGATGAAACAACCATTAACAGAGACTCCGTAAGACTGTATTCTCTCGATAGCTGATAGATAGAAATCATACTGCTTTAACTTCCAATCGTTTCTCTCCATCCCCTTCAGATTTTCACTCAAGATACTCTCAAGGCCGATCAACAATTGGCGGCATCCACTCGGCCTCAAGAGGCGCAAAAGCTCTTCATCCTGAGCCACCGAAATATCTGTTTCGGTGAACCACCTGATATGCAAAGGTATCAATGCCGAAAGCAGTCTTTTCGACCATTCTTTATCGACAAAGGTATTGTCATCGGCGAATTCAATGAACGGGTTCCTCCAGAGTTTTTTAATTGCTTTTATGTCACGCACGACTAGTTCCACAGGTTTCTTCCTGTATGGCCCTAGGATCTTAGAGGCGGCACAGAATTCACAATCGTGCGGGCACCCGCGTGCAGCCTGAACTGTTATGCGGTTATGCTTACTCTTATCCAGAAACTCATAACGAGGCAACGGCGATTGGCTAAGATCATATG
>CAZZHQ010000290.1:0-2637 GCA_964654015.1 uncultured Dehalococcoidales bacterium
CCTCATCGGTCACATTGTCCGCCAGGTTGTAAAGAATGATTCGCTTTGCCATTTCAATACTCCTCTCGTTGAAGCGTTACGGATTCTTAGTTTTCATCATTAATTCTTTGATAAGGTTTTTTTCATATTCCAGGAAATCTTTACTGCTCATGGTGTATGAAGGAAGCACCCATTCCATTTTTCCCAGGTTCCGTGTTATCGTCGGTATCCATTGATAAGGGATGGATATCAACATCCATCCCTCGGGGAATACCCGCCTGCTTTTCATACCGAAAGACAGGCCGGTCATCGTGTAATTCACCTTGCCGCTGAGATAGGGGTAAGCGAAAAGCCAGGAACACCCCCCTATGGATGTTAATTTACTCTCATACATCTCGCCGGTCGAATAGGCCATTGCCCTGAGCAAGATTTCCGCCTGGCCAGGATTAGCCAAAATTATTAAGAGGTCCGGCTCGAAGGTCAGCTTGTCCAGCCTGGAGAAAACGACATAGTTTACGACCCCCGATTCTATAGTGTAAGCGAACCGGCGGAGTCGAACGTTATCATGGGGTTCCTGGAAGATTCCAAATAAAATTCCCAGTTCACCGCCGTCGGAGAAGTGCGGCGAATCGCCCGCCATACCCAGAAATGTTTTTCCGAAGCAATTCTCGTCCTCTCCGGTGATGTAAAAAGGCGTTTTCCTCACCTGTGCCTCCTTGAGCATTTCACAGAGGGCCAGACTTTTCCCCAGCGGCTCTATCCCTTCGGGTTTGAAGAAAAGGTACTTGATGGCTACCGGTGGATTCTGGAAGTTGAATTTTTTGTAAACAGAAAAATCAGTTTGAATCGGTTTCATGATAACCTCCCTTAAAATATTTTATCCGACCGGGAATAGCGTTCGAATAAGCTCTAACTATTGACAATTTTAAAAACACCTTTTTCAACCATTATACTTTAAAAAACCTTCCCCGTGCCAAGATTCAACAAATTTATTCTTTCCCAGCTTTAATAAAAATTTCATATAGCTGAATCTTTCCGTGAAAGCGTTATATCGGATCACTCCGGACTCATGACATGTTTGGCAGCGCTCCAGTTTCCCACCGCACAATTGTCCAATTTGTTCACCGTAATTCAAGCTAACTTAGCTTTCTTTATTCTTGACATTGTGTCCTACATATCATACAATTAAGTCATGCCAAGAGGAGAAGGAATTAGACCAAATCTAAGTGTCAGGATGAATCCTGAAGTTCTTCATCAAGCGCGTGTTGCTGCCGTCATTCATAAAAAGACCCTTGGGCAATGGCTTGAGGAGGCGATACTGGAGAAGATTGTGAGAGACAAGAGAAGGAGTAAATCACAAAAGGAGGTAAAAGGATGAAAGAAAGGGCACCTGCTTTACCGAATTCCCCCACCTTCCAACAGCTTTGGGATACTCTTGGCTCAAAGCTAATTGAAACTGCACAAGAGCACCTGCTTTACACGCAGGGGGTCATAGGTTCGAGTCCTATACCGCCCACTCTGAAGCTAAAATTTGGGGGTCAACTGCTTACTCAGTGGGCGCCGAAGATTAACCCCTTATACAGCGGCACCTTCAGCCCGATGGCAAAAACAGCGTAGCTAAAGGCGAGCAGGGCAACGGCAAAAATTACGGCTACCAGCCAGCTTCTCCGCCGCCACTTCAGATAAGCAAAGGCAAAGACCGGTATTGATATATAAAATCCCACAAGGTAGATAGCCAGGCAGAAGCCGGCCGCCCAACCAAAGACCACCCCCAGCTTCCTGGTGTTAAATTTTTCCCTAATCCTACCTTCCTGCTTTTTCTCCGGGGCAGTTTCCCCCTTGTCCCCCCGCCGCTTGAGCTCTCTAGCCACTTCCACCACCGCCAGGATAAAGATGATAATGCTTACCGCCAGGGGCAGGGCCATAGATTCCCAGTAGCGGAAGGTCAGGGACTGCGCTATGCCGAACAGCCCCAGCGCCAGGAAGAAGACAGCAAACCAGAAACTACCCTTGAGCTTCATGACCGGGTCAACCTCCCTCGCAGGCTGGTTATGCCCCTCTTCAGATTGGAGAAGTTCAGCATAAGAATCATAATGACCAGCAGGATTAAGGGTATGGGTCGGGCAAAGAACCAGGGCCCGTAAATCTTGAAGGAAAGCAGCGAATAATTCTCGAACAGACCACCCAGAACAAAGCCCAAAAGCAGGGCCGGTCGGGAGTAGTCGTATCTTTTCATTAACAGGCCGAGAAAGGCGAAGGCCAAAGCCACCCCCAGGCTCAGTGGAGAGGTGGTGGCTACGTAGATTCCTGCCACGGCCACGGTTATAATCGCCGGAAAGAGAAAATCGATATGTACCGAAGCCACCCGAGACAGATAGGGTGCAGAAAAGAGGCAGATAAAGCCGCCGATCAGGTTAGCCAGGGCTATCCCCAGAAGCAGGGTCAGGGCAAGGGGCAGGTGTTCCGCCATCATTCCCGGGCCGGGGGTAACCCCCACAATTAAAAAGGCAGCCAGAAACAGGGCCATGATGGGACTTCCCGGTATGCCTAAGGCCATGGTAGTCAGCATGGCGCCGGCCTCCTTGGCGTTATTGGCCGATTCGGGGGCAATCACCCCCTCCACGGCGCCGGTGCCGAACTTCTCCGGGTGTTTCGAGG
>CAZZHQ010000291.1:0-2603 GCA_964654015.1 uncultured Dehalococcoidales bacterium
CTGACTTTCCGACCTGATTAAAAGCACAGGTACGGTAGAACAATGTAATATCTTGTCGGCAACACTTCCTATTACCCAACGGGCCAAGCCGGACCTGCCATGAGTAGCCATGACAATAAGATCGAAGCCATTATTATTGGCATAATCGACCAGAATATCTGCTATTTTGCCTTCAAGGACAATGGTATTAACATCAATGCCCTGAGAAAAAAGACGCTTTTTAACCGTCGTCATGTATTGTTCTGCACCTTCCTTTGCAAAACGCTCGATCTGTTTTAAGTTTTCCTTATCAAACACAACACCGCCGTGGAATGGCATTTCATAGTGCTCGACTACAAAAGCTAATACCACACGTGAGGCCCTTTTTAGAGCAATGTCCTCTATGTAAGGAAAAACACACTCAGCCAACTCCGAACCATCCAGTGGTACGAGAATATTATTAAACATCTTTTTGCTCCAAACAAATATGGTTCAAGAATACGGAAAACCAGATATTTGCCCGTGGGTTTATTTGACCATTATGATATCGGACGGGTCTTTGACAATGATCCCGGGATGCCCGTCATATTCAACTATCAAACCGCTGACCCTTATTGTCTTAGCCCGATATTGTGATACCGGGTCTTTAAATTTAGCGATGGAATCGGACAAGATCACAGCCTGGAATCCTTTGGTATAGTCCGCCAATTCATTTAAAAACACCTCCCCTTTTAATTGAGAAGGATTACCCACATAAAATTCAACACAGACGGTCTTACCGACATTGGTCATTGCTTGCCTGGCTGTCAAACAAGAAGGGTCTGAAACCTGGCTTGACTCAGAAGCCTCATTGCAGCTAGTAACCGGTAATAAAGCCAAAAATAATAATGTGATCAATAGATATAGCCTGCAGTGACAAAGACCATTAATTACCATTATTTTGACCTCCCAATTAATATTTTGGCATCCCTTAAATAAGCTTTGGACCAGCTATATCGGAACAATTAACAATTAATGTAAGTTAACGTTAACTCATATTTTATCTGTTACTGAGTACTATTTCAAAATCAAACGACGGTACGGATTTGGGATTGTCAGATCGAGGAGCTAAGTTAAACCTTTGCGCAGTACATTTAATATTGGATCAAACTTATCCTTGGGGTTGAAGCTGTAGTTGCTCAGCGTCCAAATATTGGATAATCCTTGCACTACGCTGAACAGTATCACCGCGGCTGCTTCCACATCGATATCTCCGCGCACCTCACCCTTTTCAATCTCAGTTAACAGCAGTTCTTTTAATTTGGAAATATACTTCTTTATAGTTTCGTAAATACGGTTATTGAGCTTCTTATCGCCAAGGCTGATAATTTCGGCAATAACCTGGAAGGAAATCCCGCGGCGCATTTCAAGCGCCGATAAATGATTCAATAATACGTTTTCCAACCGGCCATACTCCGGACGGTTTTGTGATTCTAAATCTGAGATGAGATTGATTTCTATGCTTTCAACAAGCAAATACAATATATCCCTTTTGCTCTTAAAATGCCGGTATATCGCCGCTTCCGAGACCCCCACTTCCTTGGCGATCCGCCTGACGGTAACATTTTCGCTACCGCACTTAATTACGAGCTTGCGGGCAGCGTTAACTATTTGTTCCTTACGGGTCAAGTCCCTTTTATACGTCCTAACCATCATCAATACAGACCAGCAATCTATGCAACTAAATCATTATATCGTTTATTTTCAATATTAGATAGAAGCTGTAAGCGACCTCAAGTGATCACACTCAACACCCGTCATAAAAGGGAGACAAGATTGTGAATAACTCATTTGAGGGAGAAATACCGAAAATATGTGCTATCGTTGTTGATATGCACAACAAGGGCTTAAGAAAGGTCTTCATGATATTCGGGATCTATTCTTATACCTTTATGAAAAACGAAGAAAGGATCAAGATAACAATCAGCGGGATGGCAATAATGGCGATGTTTTTTAGATCATCTTTCACATACTGATAACGCTTTTCGAGATCCTCAGCAGACAGATATACTTTACCCGCTGCAGGCGTCACCTTTATCGCAGACTTAATAGCGGGCCTACTATCAGTTGCCGTAGCACTTGTGACAGCAGTCGCGGCCGGATTATTACGAGCAATCTTTTTTCTTGCCTTTTTACTCATCTCCTATTCTCCAAGTCCAATGGTTGACAAAGTAAGTGTTCGTTAACTAACATTATAGTAGCATGGTTAAGTACAAGCAACTTCAGAGTTTGCCATCCTGTCCTTAACCCGTAATGGTCCTGTTGGAGTCTTTAGTTCCCTATCGTTAAGTGGTACGTTATCGTGAAACCGATATAATATGCGGTAAGGTCAGGAGCACTCCAATACCTGATGAAAGACTTAGCAAACACCGAGCCGATGCAGTCACTCAATTCGTAGAATTTCAAGACATCGTGGATAAGAGCACTGATATAGACCGTTTGCAGGTTTGTCATTATGCGAACGCTATTTATATTAAAAAAGATCACTGAAATTCTTCTTATCGAAGATGGCCTGACAGTGCCTCAAATACAGTATCAATTAAGAAAGCTGTTCGGCATTGCAGTGCATCAAAAATTGATCAGTA
>CAZZHQ010000292.1:0-2601 GCA_964654015.1 uncultured Dehalococcoidales bacterium
GGCGTCTCACTCTTCTTTGGATCAAACAAAGCAGTCCAAGAACTCTAATAAATTGATATGAGACTTTCTCCCCACCATTCACCCATACATACAGAAACTGCCCAGAGTGTTAGCAACAACCCAATGGTTAACTGCCACCATAAAATGGTCCGCCAATTCTTGAATCTAACGGTTACGCCTGATAATAGGGAATAAAAAGGAAGGATATATTCCGCTCAAGTCGAAGTCATTTAACCTTATTAACAACGACTACGCCATCTTTTACTACCATCTTTATGTCTCTTGTTTTTTCTATCTCCTCAAGAGGATTACCCGAAACCACAATCATATCAGCCAGCTTTCCCTTTTCTATAGTTCCAAGCTCATTCCCCTTGCCTAGATTGTCAGCGGCGTTCCTCGTTCCAGCCATTATTGCTTCCATAGGACTTATGCCTGCACTTACCATTAGTTCTAACTCTTTATGAAGTCCTTTTCCGATGACAACTCCCGGGGTCCCCGAATCAGTACCAGCAGCAATATTAACCCCTGCATCATGCAACTTCTTAACTACCTTTTTCAAACCAGAAAATACTTCCCAATTCGTATCCTTGTAAGCCCAGGCTATAGCTATAGTCGGAACAAAGTACGTTCCTTTATCCAGCATCATACTAACTATCTCGTCTCCGAACTCGGTGGAATCTGTTCCTGGCAGTATCCCGTGTTCAATGCTATCGGCTCCGGCTCTCAAGGAATCCATAACTTCCTCTGGGCTCCCTGTATGTACCATTAATCTTAGATTGTGTCGATGAGCTTCATCTGCTAATGCTTCGAGCACATTAAGAGACAGCTTGGGGACTCTATGGGTAATGTTCATGGGGTCGATGTCGGAGTAAATGGCTTTGATACAGTCAACTCCACCTTCAGCAAGTCTCCTGACTTCCTCTCTGGCATTGTTAACATCAGAGATTTGCCTCGTTGCATTTTCAATAATATAGCGGTTACCTTTGTATATGGTCCCCGCGGGATGTCCTCCAGGCGCTGTGATGGTTGGCCCCACTGCAAATATACGCGGCCCGGAAAGCCTGCCTGTCGCTATCTTGTCACGAAGCCTTATGATATGAGGATAATGGTCGCCGGCACTTCTTATGGTAGTCACACCGTTTTCAAGTGCTAATCGTCTTCGGTGATTGTAGTTACGTAAATAATCCCAGAAGAATGACACCATATCTATAAACGAGACTTTACCAATCGCTTTTCCTGGTTTTTCTATGGTTAGTCCACCTAGGTGAATATGGCAGTCGATAAGACCAGGTATGACAGTGAGGCCATGTAAATCAATAATATTAGAATCGTCAGGGTAACTAACTTCTGATCCAACATGCTCAAAACGGTTACCTCTTATTATGACTGTTGACTTCTGAATGGGTGTGCCACCTGTACCATCAATCAGGGTAAGGTTGTTAAATACCAGCATCTACATAACCTCCACATTCGTACTCTAGTAGTGAGACCTCACAAGTCCTTGGTTTTCTGTAAGGTTTCTATAGAAAGTGGCATTGGTGATACCAACTTACATTCCGGTTATTTGTCTTTGGATAAAAGCCAGAACAGCCATAATTAGAAATGATGCCACCGTGACCACAGCCCATCTCTTTCCTGCTAGACTTGCCACACCTATCATACCTCCAGTGGCTCCGAAAAACAGCATTACGTATGGAATGACTATTAGGAGATTATCTCGGAACTCGATTTTGGGGGACCAATCCACCAGGAAATCGACGATGATGAATACTATCATGAGACCAATCCAGAGGTAATAAATCCTGGCTCGGTTTAAGGATTTGGCTGAATAAAGAAGGTAAAACAGCGGAATAATACTGAACAGGATTATGATACCTATCCAGTGTCCAATCTCCGGTTCTCCAAGTAGTCGTGCTATGAAAATCGAGATAGTACTGATATTAATTACGTTAGCGAGTATAGCGCCATAGAGGTTGATACGGTTAATCACCATCATAAATACAGAAGGTTGCTTCCTTAAACAATAGAGCTGACATTTGGCTCAAGTGTATTACTGTTATGAAAGTACGTCAACCTGAAAAAGGAACCTTTCTTATTCAAGATAGGTTACTCCTCCGGTCAAACCAGACTAAAAGCCAGTTCAAAGGTTCTACCTATCGTACAGTACCGCCCACGTTACTGGACTTGAACCGGCACAGACTTCTCCGATACATCAGAGAGGCTATATCTTCAGTCTGTGATCAATACATAATTTCCGACTAGCATATATACAGATACCACTCCGGAATAAAATTCGAATACGGATAAGCGTTAGCTAACACAGATGCTAACCATACTTGAATTAGCACACCTGTGAGCTAACGAGTGTGCTAACAGCCTTGAATGAAATCTAGCATTATCTAGTATCCAGCATTAGTTGAGTATTAATACAGCAATCGGGGTTATTCGCTGCCTTCCCGAATATCCTAGTGCCGCATTAAGGATATCTTGCCCAGGTTGTCGGATATCCTTTTCTCATCGTGGCCTTGATGGCTTGCATTTCAGTGAATTAGAAAGGTCTGGGAAGAAGCAGGTTGTAGCTAATTCGATGCATCGAAAAGA
>CAZZHQ010000293.1:0-2595 GCA_964654015.1 uncultured Dehalococcoidales bacterium
CGCTATTCAGCAGTTGTATCGCTTTCAGAGTCGCCGCATAGTTAAGCAGTGGCTCTCCCATACCCATAAGGGTAACATGGTCAATGCAGCGAGTGTGGCCGTCAATTTGTAATTGCTGATTTCGCGCCACTTCCTCCATGGCTAGCATTTGCTCAACAATCTCTCCCGCGGTGAGGTTACGGGTGTAGCCACTCTGTCCAGTCGCACAAAAAACACAACCCACCGGACAGCCTACTTGTGTAGACAGACAGCAACTAAAACGGCCTGCATATGGTAGGCCTATGGTTTCCACTTTGGCACCGTTACCTATCTCCAACAGCAATTTTATCGTCCCATCCTGGCTGTGCTGGACGGCAAGAGCCTGGGAGCAACCAATCTCATATTTCTCCCCCACCCATGTGCGCAGTTTATCAGGCAGATTTACCATCTCCTCAAACGTGCGTGCCCTATGACGGTAGACCCATTCTGCTAGCTGGTTGCCACGGTATGCCAGTTCACCATTTTCCTGTACCAGCGCGCGCAGTTCCTCTGTATTTAATCCCAAGAGTGTATTTACCATAATCTAACCATAAGCGTGCATTATCCTGATAAGAATTATCTCAAAGGCAGCGATCTGCCTCTAGTAGTTATACCTCCCATTACGTTAATGCTAAAGCAGGGAGATGGTAGCCCAGGGTACTATGTGGCCAGAGTTGATTGTACACCCTCCTCCGTGTCATCTCAACTCTATTGTGATTTACTTGATAACTTTCCTGCTGTAATAACGCTGTTATCCTCCGGTATCCATATCTCCTGATCCGACCTTTCAGGGGCCAGGCCCCAATCTTCCCTCATCTCTAGATATATCTCTGGCAGGCAAACCCATCAGACGGGTTATGGGCTCTTTCCCACATAAAACCCACTACTGTGGAAGCCATAAAAGTAGTACAATTCACGAAACCCACTGGTGAAGCCATAATTAAAATGAGCAATTAAGAGTTCAGAACAGGCAGACCTAGTCGATAAAGAGTCCAAAATTAAAAGATGCTGTTTAAGGCAGGAGGGTAATATGAATATTTCTAAGCTGTTTAACCTTACCGGGCGCAAGGCTCTGGTGACCGGCGCCGGTCGTGGTATTGGCAGGGTGCTTGCACTTACACTTGCCGAAGCCGGTTGTGACGTATGTCTTTTAGGAACTACTATGGAAAATATCGAGGCTGTAGCCAACGAGATTCATCAGCTTGGTCACAAGGGCATAGCCATTCAGACAGACGTGAGCAAAAAGGAACAAGTCGATAAAGCATTCTTGCAGACTGCTGAGCAACTAGGGCGCCTGGACATATGTGTGAACAATGCAGGCGTAAGCATGAGAAAATCACATAGAGCGGCAGAAGAAATGAAAGAAGAAGACTGGGATAGAATAATGGACATTAATCTCAAAGGCGTTTTCCTCTGCGCTCAGGCAGCGGCCCAGATAATGATCCCGCAGAGACAGGGGAGCATCATAAATATTGCGTCCATGTCTGCTTTTACGGTGAACGTGCCACAGAAACAAGCAGCTTATAATACTTCCAAAGCAGGAGTTTCCATGCTTACCAAGGCGCTAGCTGTGGAATGGGCTCAATACGGAATACGCGTAAATTCTATCTGTCCCGGTTATATCAAGACAGACATGTTATCAGACGCCACACACTTGTTTCCTATATGGGAATCGTTAACTCCTTTGGGCCGTATCGGTAACCCGGAGGAGTTGAGTGGGGCAGTAATATATCTGGCCTCTGAAGCTTCCAGTTATATGACAGGCCACGACCTGGTTGTGGATGGAGGATACACGATAAGGTAGTCAGTTGCCAACGCTTTTCTCAATAATACCCACTCTTTAATGTGAGTACAGCGCATCTTTTACCCGACTGCTTAGCCGTACCTGGTACTTACCAGTTTTCTGGTTAAGCCTGTATCTAAACCTTCTCCCCTTGATTTCCTCGCCTGATACAAGCCTCTCGTTGTTCTTCTTCACCCATTCCTTCAGGTCATCGAAAACGAGATCATGCCAGTTATTGTCCAAGAGGAGCATGGAACGCGGTGTATATAAAGCCTCTTCGATACTACGACTTAGCTGCACCTGGTATTTACTAGTATGTGGTTCAAAACGATAGCTGAACGTGTTACCTTTGATTATCTCTCCAGAATCAAGTCTTGATTTATTCCCCTTTACCCATGCCTTGAGATTACTGTGTGGAATCTCATGCCAATCATGGTCATCTAACCAAAGCACGTTCGGTAATGCCTCAGCGTATATTTTCAATTGGTCAACTTTTGCAGCAATAGTGACTGAAAAATCCATCCACCCTTTTCCCCCGTCAAATACGAACAGGTGGTCGAGTGATTTAATTCCCCCCGCATCTTCCGTATAGCTACCTGCATCAACCTGGTAATAAATGAGTAACAGTTTTAGGAAATTGCAGATTGGCAGACCAGCATTTTCGGCCATTATCGCTAGTTTTTCAGTTGTTCCTTTACCACTGTAGTTTCCCTTGATATAGCCGCCTATAACATCCTCCGATACAAGAGCCAACGCAATTCTTACTTCCTGGTCGTTGAAGTTCAGTTGGTTAA
>CAZZHQ010000294.1:0-2572 GCA_964654015.1 uncultured Dehalococcoidales bacterium
GTAAACTGATCCCGTTGATTTCATCGTAGTATCGCTCATTAGATTCCGGGGGCCAGGGACCAAATATCGCCGACATAAGCATTGTCTCATTGCTGATTTCCATCACCCTGGTGCCCTGGTTTAGTTTATCCCATTGTCGATCTTTACACTTAGGGCACACCTTGGGCTTTTTTGCCGGGTCCCGCGGGCGCCACGTCCATCCGCACAGTGCGCAGGTATGCTTTGTTATCTTTACCATTTTGTCCCTACCTCCGTCCTCGTCCGGTATTTTACTTTTATCATATTCTTTTCCCTCCACCGCCATACTAAGCCCGCAGTGCCCCGATCGTCTATAAAACTATGTCGCTTTTTGCAATGAGATTATCTTTCGTCCCAATTTTGGTTTTTACCATCCCGCCGCCCTTGCCACCCCCACTATGGGTAAGGCTATCTTAAACTACAGCACTTCTATTGGATATAATATGGCTATGATGGATAAGAAAACGCTTTTCGCCCTTCAAATATCAGGCATTGTCCTGCCGGTCATAACCCTCATCATGGTGCTGGCCCTCTTCTACATCATGAACGCCCGCATTACCGCCGTTGAGCAAAAGCAGGCTGTTCTGGAACACCATATGGAGGTTATCCGGGACGCTCAAATTAACATCCAGCCCCTTCGTAACAATCCTGGCCAGTAGTCTCTATCCTCATCCGGCCAGTTTCAGGGGTTCAGTCCATTCCTCTTCTGAATTGATTAAGTAGATTGACGGTATTTTGTGGCATGGGTATACCAGTACATAAGCGGGCCTTACCCATAGGTTGGACAGACAAATATTTATATTTTATCCTTCAGTTTTTCTAAGCGATCAAGTAAGTTTAAGCTCGTAGTCGACGCTTGGGGACTAGTCCAAAAACCATAATCAAACCACCGTTTGCATGCTTCATAAGCTTTCCTATGGTTCTTCATTTTGGAATACAAAACTGCCAGTCGTTGATAGCAACCTGGAATCGTAGAACGATTAGTAATTGCAGTTTCCAGTATCCGAATTGCCTCGTCCATATCTCCTTCTTTTTCTGCTTTGATAACGACAGCATATTGTCCATCAAATGGGTCAGTAAGATCATACTCCTTGTAGAATTCAGGAAATAGCTCCTGATGTATGGATACTGCTTGTGAATAGTGTTGCCTACAGAGTTCGAGATATTCTCGTTTACTATCTCGATTCAGGCTTTCAATCATTATTACTTTCAATTCGTCTATTGATACCCTGCGTTCTGTTTCGTCTGGTAGTGTGGAATTCGACTCCGATATGGAATTCGGCCCAATAACGAATTGCATCGATTCTCTGCTTCGCACATTACTTGGAGAACTCTTTATCTTGCTAGATAATTCGTAATGTTCTCCGCCCACTGAATTGACCAATTCCTTAAAATCAGTTTCTCTTAGTATACGTATTGATTGTCCTTCAGATATCAGCTTTTCTGCCTTTCGATGCTTTGTGCTCTTTTCATGACCCGCAAGAAGCTGGATATCTTGGTCACCAACAACCAGTAATGTCGTACTACTATTAACGCCAGATCCAACTGTACAGCCAATATGAGCTGCCATATCTGCTGCTTCATGCCTGTGCATGGATAATGCACCAGTGAATACCAATACTTCGCCATATAGAGCACCTTCAGCATTGCCCTCTCTTTTTTCTGACAGGTTTGAAGGGGAAGAGTTACTCGGTTGTTTAGCACGTATCAGCCAGGATTCCAAATCGATTCCTGACTGCTGTATGGCTGAGTTTAATATATGTGCTGCCGCCTTTGCATCTTCTAATGCATCATGATGCTTAAATTCATAACTCAGAAAAGTGCAAATATTGTTAAGGCTATAACCACGATGCGAGAATTCTTTCCACGTCCTTCGAGCTACTTGAGCTGAGTCTAACCATGTACAATTTGGTACTGTCATATCATATTTGCAAAACGCCTGTTTTATAGCGACTCTGTCAAAATGTGTATGGCATACGCATACACGATTGTCCATATATTCGTGAAGTATTTCCTTCACATTGGGTAGCTTTGGTGCAGTGCTAACCATAGCCTCGGTAATCCCGTGAATAGCGATGTTGAATCCATCAAAGTAATCTTCAGGATTGATATATGATTTCCACTCTTCTGCCAAAACTCCCTGTTTGTACGATGCAATGCCTATCTGACAGATAGATGCCATATCCGCATTTGCAGTTTCTACGTCTATAGCTACAAAATCCATTGTCATCCTCCATTCGGTTAAGAAGCTCAGTCTACATTTATTGATATACATCAACGATATAGTGTCTCAATATTATCACATTTTATCGCATGGAGGCATACAACAAATCCATATTGGTGATGGATTCTGGGCTGAGAAGTTTAGCATATTGGGACTGGTATATAGGGGCTGCTGCCATCCCCCAGACGTAGAGCACCTTCAATTTCCAAATGAGTAGACAAATATCAGAGTATACTGACCTTCCTCTTCCCTCTGGGCGATTTCAAAGGGAGTTATAGATGCCTAAATTAAATTTCTACCTGGGGCACTGATAAAAAGGCCCCAGAAAAG
>CAZZHQ010000295.1:0-2561 GCA_964654015.1 uncultured Dehalococcoidales bacterium
TTTTGCTGGGTTAATTTGATCTATTGATATGGTTTCTAAATTCATTTACCCCCCCCCCTGTCCAATTTAGCGATATTTTGCGCGTCCCTGGCCTGCGGTTTCAGCAAGTGAAGTTGGCAAGTATTTGACGCCCGCTACCCTTTACTTTTCTACGGTTAAGTCACAGGTGCTGTATCTGTATTAAAAGATCCTGACGCGATTAATTATCGTTATTGGTATATTACCTGGTTGAAGCTACCATTAAAACAGCCATCAATCTAATGTATAGCCCGACGGTTTCATACGTGACTCAAGGTTAGTTTACTCGTGCTGTATAACTTGCTGTATAACATTGCCTGCAATAATGCCCCTTTTTATGATGCGGAATCGGGACGTCCATGCGTCCTTTTTTAAGGGTTAAGACTGCGGCTCACGCAAGTGTTTGTTTTAGAGTCGGACAGGTTCACACAGGTTCATATACTATACTGAGTACGTTAGTCTATATACTTTTATACTCAATGCTATGGCAATGCCATCACAACGGGCTATTAGCGGCCGTATAATACACACGTTGTGCACTGATAAACTGTGGAATAACTTTTGGATAACCTATCTTTAATATGCTAATTGGTAGCTATTGTTATTTCCTACAGATAGTCTATAATAGCGGGCATGAAGGGAGGGTTGAAGTTCCCTTTGAGTGGTCAATAATATCGGATTTGAATAGTGGTAAAGAGGTAGTTAAAACGATACGTAATATTCCGGCCGGGTGATGTGACAGGTATTGAGAATTCAAAAGGTAAATTTACAGTAGTATTTGGATCGCGGGAGGAGTGGCAACATGTCTAGAAGCAAGAAGATATTCATAGCCGGGGTATCGCTAATACTGGTTCTGGTGATGTTACTGGGTTGCCTACCCAACAAACAGGGTGGATTCAGTTGTGTATGTGCACCACTGATTAGTAAGCTCAAGAGTCAAATAGCCAGTTCGCAAAAAAAGACCACTCCAAATACTGCGCAACCGCAAACCAATGAGCAGGTCCCTGTGTTTACACTAAATAACGTAGCACCTTATAGTTTCGATGTTCCAGGCAAGGTAACCCAAAAAGTAGTTACCCGAGACAAAGGGGCGGTCATTGAGAATAGCGGCGTTAAGCTCGTCATTCCACCAGGAGCCGTCAAGGCTGACACCGAATTAATGGTAAAAGAATTTGATCAGCCCCCACCCTCCATCATTGTGTCCGAGGCTGAAACAACGCCCGACACTGCACTTCTCATAGGCAAAGTATATGACTTTGGCCCTGACGGAACGCAGTTCGATAAGCCGGTTCAAATCACTTTACCGTATGACAAATCACTCGTGAAATCACAGGAAGACATCAGCAAAATCAAATTAGTCTATTATAACGGGAAAAATTGGACGGTGGTTCCTGGTTACGTGGATACCGCAAAAGGCACTGTTAGCACCCAGGTGACAAGTTTCCCTGGTTCGGTATTTACCATAGTGACAACAATAGTCCTGGCTGGTGTTATATTATGTGTGGGGTTACATCACATAGACAAAGAGGTTGAAAGCATCAAGGGTGACGCTCTCAAAGACCATAGTGCGAGCGCATACGTAATAAAAAGCCCAACTGTCGTAGATCATATAAGTAAGGCTGGTTTGTATAGCAAGGTCAAAAAGCAGAATGCGAAAGGTAAAACCTACTGGACTGATGGGGATTGGATACCTCTGGAAGATCCGAAGCACCCCGGACAATTTAATGCAAAGCTAATTGATGAGACCCAAAAAGTCGACTATCATGATGAAGGTAGCATCCCTAAAATATGCTTTAAAGAAAAAGATAGCCAGGGCAACGCACTGACATTTCCCAACTATAAAACGGAAGCCAAGGGGATAGACCTGAACTGGATGCCAACAGAGACGTGGTTTAGCAATGGCCACATAGGGGAGTGCACAGGTATAGCGAATGGTTACCTGAGCATGTTCAAGATGCTTGGCATGGATGCATATGGAGTTGATGGTGACAAAGGCACTACCGGGGCCAGGCACAATTGGATTGAGTTTTGTTACGATGGCAAACCCTATTATTATGATGCCGAGATGGGCATCTGCCCGCTTGACGTGGCTGAGAGCCAATATGAATTGAAAAACAGAGGTTGGCAATATAATGAGAAAGGGCAAAACCCTTATAAGAAGAATTGGTGGACTTCATCGGGCGATTTCACACTCAAACCCATAACGCCGCCATGGGCCGTAGCACCAACTAATGATTGGCAGAGTACTATGATAAGAGACTTGTGGGGAACAACACCGATTACAGTTCGAGATGGCATTGCCTCCGGCAGTAAACAATGCGCCTATTCACTCACTAACATACCATCTCAGTTCAACGGACCGGGTTATCTGGAAATAAACGGCATGTATGATGATGTCAGCACGCGTATGCTCAAAGGAACAGCCGAATGGGGTTGGGAAGGCGAGTATCATGTAAAGTCCTTTGGCACATACTGGGAAAAGGTCGCCTATTCAGGCACATTCCAGGTTGAAATTCCGTCAGATGGCAAGCAGTGTTCAATTA
>CAZZHQ010000296.1:0-2513 GCA_964654015.1 uncultured Dehalococcoidales bacterium
AGATACCGCCAGCGGAACCACAATCAACTGCGCCAGTACCGTAAGCAACCGCAGCGGATTAACGTAATCAGCCCCAAGCAGCAGCACCATCATAACCGGGGTGATCCCCAGAGAGGCCAGATATAACCCGGTAGTACCAATCAGGGAAAAGACCATATTCCCGCCCAGCATATAGCTGAAGGGTACCACGGCAATGGCCGGAGGCATCGCCGCCAGGGTAACGAAGCCAACCCATATCTGGGGATCGGTTATTAGCCACCTCGCCAATAGCAGCATAACACCGCCCATGACAACATAGTTAAGCAAAAGGGAAACAAGTATCGGACGTGGCACTCTTCTCATCGAGGCAATATCCTGATTCGTTATGTCAAGAGTAGACAGTGTCATAGTGATGCCCAAGGCCGGCATCAGCATCGGCTCAGTCCAGCGTGCGTCCAGCCCGACAGCCAGGGCCAGCACAATGGCAAGCAAAAATACAAAATTGCGGTCTTTCAGCAGCCTGGCGGCACTTGCGGTCGAACTCTTCTTAGTAATATCCAAGTCTTATCACTCGCAGGGTACAACATTAGCACTCAGCCAGATGCGGCCGGTATCAGGTAAATTATGCCTGAAAAACAGGTAGACTTTCAAAATATCCTCTTTCAGGCTATACAAGCCACGTTATTTCTCCATGTTGCCTCAAAGGTATCCCCACCATCCTTAAGCCACAAGGTACAAATATCGGCTGACAGCTCGTTGACAATAAATCCTGGCAGCGATAGACTCTTAGGACATATCGACTTTCCAGAAGGGAGATTAATTAATGAAGAAATCAAATATATTACTGACTGTTAGTTTGATCGTATTGATACCGGTAGTGTTATCAAGCGGCTGTCAGTCATTTCCGGTTCCAGGACAAGAACCAATACCGGCACAAACCCCTTCACCAGAACCAGAGCAACCTACAGAGCCAGAAGCTACAACTGAACCAGCAGATAATCAAGAGGATTATGGAGAGACTTCAGAGCCAACTATGAATAATAGCGCATATATTAAATTCGATGGTATTGATGGAGAGTCACAAAACGAGGGACACGAGAATTGGAGTGAAATAGTATCCTTTAGTCAAGCGATTTCTAAACCAAATGGAGATGCTACGGGTACCACTCGACGACAAGTTGACGTCGTTTTAGAAGACATTGTCATTGTAAAACAAATAGATAAGTCATCACCGAAGCTTGCCGAAAAAATGTGTGCTGGTGAGATTTTCCCAAAGGTGGAAATCCATCTGACCGGCCCTTCCGACTGCAGCACATGTGAACGCACGTTTTACGCCTACGAGTTGAAGAACGTGATGATAACGAGCTATGAAGTGAGCGGAAGCAACCCTCTAGCGTACTCCCTGATAACCCCAGCACCAGATGTCACAATGCCCTCCGGTGGACCCTTTATCGTCCAGGCAGTGGATGCTCCAGTTGAAGAACTTTCATTAAACTTCGAGGAAATAAAAGTCACCTACACAGAATGTGACTCATCAGGCAAAACGAAAGGCAATGTAGAATATAGCTGGAAAGTTGATGGGGGCGAAAGTTAGTTGACCTGCTTCAACAGCTATGCCACTTTCGCATTAGAGTCAATGGAACAATAGTCTGTCATTACTAAACTCAGGTGAGGTCAATTGAACTCAGAAGCGGCAGCGGCTGGATTTGAATCAGTGACCAAGGGTCTGCTAATCCATTGCTTCCCATAGCTCTAAACCAACATAGCCATTTTTTCCCTTTGCTAACAATGGTTTTTACTAACCTCTTTCCTGACCTGGTACAATACCATTAATTTCAATTTTCGTTCCCAAATTCTTCGGTGCATATAATGGTTTTTGAGCTTAGAATTGATGTATGGTTCATACCCTACCTAACAAGAATCGAGTAGAATCATTGGGGGTTATATCTCATGGCAAAAATAGTATTAGATCTACATGATATCTACAGTAATGGCCAGATGATTGATACAGAGCTCAACCGAGTTATTGAAGAAGCTCTAGAGAAGAAAATACGTCTGATAGAAATTATTCCCGGTAAGGGATCAGGACAACTTAAGAAGCGTGTTCTACGCTTTCTCGCCCAGCCGGAGATAAAGAGGCTTTACCATCGGCTGGAGAAAGACGACAAGAATTTCGGAAGGATATTCGTACATTTCAGGTACTAGCCAGGGAGAAGTAATGACCATTCCGTCAAAATGTGAGATGCCAGATTTATCAGGTTTAGATAGGTTGATGAGCCGTTTGATGGTGCAAGTGTTAGTAGGTGACCGTGGTTTAAGTCGGAAAGCGGCTCTATACAGAAGGGACTTTGTTCGTCTTGTAGACAAAGCTTTGAGGGAATATAACGAAGCGAGAGAAACTATCCTTGCCCCAATAGCGGAAAGAAATCGTTCACCAGAAGAAATGGAAAGGGATGGGGCTATTTTCTATATACTTTATGGTAATTATCCCTTGACAACACGGAATTATTATGGTATAGTAAGAGTATAGAACT
>CAZZHQ010000297.1:0-2503 GCA_964654015.1 uncultured Dehalococcoidales bacterium
CTTCCCCCGCCAGGAGCTGGCTATCGCCTGGGTCGATTTCCTGCTGAGCGAACAGAGCATGGATATCATGGCGGCAAATTACCAAACACCGATTATCCCGGCAAAAACAAACGATAAAAGCAAACTGCCCAGTGAATTAAGGAAATATGTTACGGAGTGACTAGACCCTGGAGAGATTAAAAAGACAGGCAGAATTGACAGCTCAATTTGAACTATGCTACATTCTGCTTGCTGGCAGCGTAGCTCAGGGGTAGAGCAGGGGACTCATAAGCCCTTGGTCGGCGGTTCGAATCCACCCGCTGCCACTATCGAAGCTAAAAATGGTTCGGATATCCGAATATAAATAGTTATAGAACAAAGGCTCTAATAAATAGAGAAGAAGCTAATAGCCAAACACCTTTTTTGGATTTTCATAATAGAGTTTCATAAGAACCTCTTTATCTAAATTGAAACCCTCATGCAGCCAGCTTGATTCCCCGAACTCACAGGTATATTCCTCCTTCTCGTGAAGATCAATGTCGCACCTTATCCGTTCATAAAGCCAGTTAAAATCTTTGGTTTTCGAGTTATTCAGAATAATGTCTGAACCAAACAGGATTCTATCCTGGTACTTGATAACAAAATCCTTGATTTTCTTTAGGTCTTGCTTTAAATATTGATGATATCTAGCAATACCACCACCCATGGAGAGGTCAGTATATAAATTCTGGTGTTTATCTAGAAGCTCAGCACACTGATCAAGATTAATCCCGTTCATTATTGTGGAGCAGTAATGAGCCTGGATGAAGGTCACTTCCGGGAAATCTCCATATACCTGGTCTAACTGGTCTTTCAATTCGGGAATATTGATAATACTTCCGTGTATCAAAATCGGTATCTTGTATTTAGCCACTACTCGATAAACCTTGTACATGTTTTCCGAATTAAGCGGTTCGTCATAAAAGTCGGGATGGCCCCCAATTAGTTTTAGTCCCTTGGCCCCTTCCAGAATATACTGCTCAACAAGCTCTGCGGCTCTGGGGTCAGCTTCATCAATCGTACAAAAAGGAATAATCTGGTCAGGATACTTCTCTTTAGCCTGCTTAATTAGTGATTCCCAGTAAGCCTCATAACCTTCGTTATCAGGTGGTGAACCGGTTGGCAGAAAAACAACCTTAGAAATGCCTAAACAGCTAGCGGCTTTCAGAAATGCATCAATATCGCCACCCGTCCGATAGTGCTCATGCATGTCAATCTTCCCGTAGAGCCCATCGAGTAGCAGTTTGTCTTTGACAGCAAGAAATTGTCCTGAGATTTGCTCGGCTGTTTCTTCTGTTATCCTTTGATCGCCTTGGTAAGAAAAGGGAACAAGATTCAATATTTTGGCATAAGCAAGATAAGGATCTTCTACCGATTCCAAGAAATCGTCTTTATTCAGGGTTATTCCATTACTCGTAAACAACTCCCATAAATATTCACTTAAGCTCTGAGGATATAGAGATGAACTACAGGCAGATAAAAACATGGAAGTAATTAAAAGGAAGACAAGGAATGATTTCATAACCACTTGTTTCACATTAATCACTCTATCTCGGAATAACCTTTCTGACCATTCATATTTTTCTTTCGAATCCACCCGCTGCCACTTTATTTTTGAACACTTTAACCAGATCAGTATTCGCTTGATGCACCCTGTTTCTCGCGCCATATTTCCTGAAGCGTTTTCAGGTTATCAATGAACTGACCCCGGCTCTGGCCTTCTTTTATCTCGATTGACTCAAGTACCTCAAAGGTAAAAGCCTTACCTCCAAATTCCTTCCAATCTTCTTGCAATTTAGGGTGAATACAGGAGCCAGTAGAAACCGAGAGTTCAAAGCGGTTTTGCATTCCCCTAATGTCTTGGGCATATCCTAATAGATACCTACCACTCAGACTATTAGTTATTTTATATATGCCTCCACTTTGTTTGCGTTGCTTGTATTCATTAACCAGTTTTTTCCTTCTGTCCATTGAATATTATCCTCTATACCGACTACACCTAATAACCCTTTAGCAGTAACACTTTAAGAAATCAGATATTCGAATCCACCCGCTGCCACTTTGTGTTTAAGACCATAGAATTAGGTTCGTACTATCTTATTTCACCGCAATCACATATACTATAATACAGTAATATTATATATATTACTTGAGGAAAAACATGAGAAAAGATCGACTCATCGTTGGACTGCTTTGCATTGCATTTGCCATTTGGACTTTCTTTTCCAATAACACAATTGGTCCAGCAATAGCCATAGGTATCTTGGGATTAATAACTGTAGCAATTGCTCGAAAGAAGTAGATATCAGAAGAAAGGCTAGGCTAACTGATATAGCTATATAATGAAGCCCTTGGTCGGCGGTTCGAATCCACCCGCTGCCACTTTTTTGAGCCCTAATCAGCCTCCATCTCATCTTCATACAAAACAACTTCTTCCTGGCCCTCTCCCATTTTTACCGTGTAAATAACGAAAACCTCACCCGCG
>CAZZHQ010000298.1:0-2465 GCA_964654015.1 uncultured Dehalococcoidales bacterium
TTATTTCACTTCAGCCAAGCGTCGTGTGGCGGGTAGATCAAAGGGACCTATTTTCCTTACATCATGCGCAGTCAGTGTCAGAAGCGCCTGGGTAACTCCAGATCCTCTTACAAATTCAACCTCTAATCCGTCTTCCGGGTAAATTTCCACTACTGTACCCAAGTCTCCTGTCCGAAGGCCATGCTTAGACACATCATGAGCAAGAACTACACATTCTAATTTTTCAAACTTCACTGTTATCCTCCAGGGTATACTGTGACAAACCTTGGGATATTATCACCTTCAAGTATAACCCATACAGTAACAACTTTCACTTTTTCACCGGATGGGCATTCCAACTGACCCTCAATGATGAATTTCTTCCCGTAGCGCATCTCCTCCGTCTTTGTTAAATCTTCTGTAAGAATAAGATCTCGCAGATGCTGTTCCAACAGCTCCCAGTTTGCAAACGAATATCCCTGCTTTCGAAAGAAAGCTGCCTTGAAGCGACCTACCGGATGCACCGGAGAAAGGATATAATCCTTCAACTTACCAGCTTCAATGATAGCCTTATCAGCATTCGGAATCTTTGCCAAGTACTCTCCTTTCAGGTGCTATTTTATCCGAGGAACCAGTATATCCAAATCAGATACGTAAAACAATGTTCTTATTTTGATTGAATGAATGTATCAGTGTAATTTAATGAGCAATTTTTCTGCCAGCAGTTCTACCAGGTTCCGTTTTAGGGATCTGCTTGCATATTCTGCCGTAATACCAAGAGTTTGGCTGGCTTTGGTAACTCCCAAACCCTGTCGTGTTAACTCCACAAATTGCTTGAGTTTGGAAACACCGGCATGTCCGTCAAGTTCACTCTCTATTTCGTGCAGACACTCCAGGACAAGTTCGTGTAGAGCGCGACCCCGAGGTACTATGCTGGCAGAGTACTTGGCTTTTGCCAACCGCTCCAGGGCAACGAGATGGCACAGCGGAGATGTTTGCAACGTTATTGGGTCATCTAAGTGTCTTAAAATAAAGCGTGCTCTTATCTGCCATTCACTTTTAGAGAAGCGACCTCGCTTAGTGCTTTGACGTCGATTAAACTTCTTCTCTTTTCTTCTTGGCTCTAAGATACTTGCCATTTCAACTCAAGACCTTGTTGTTATTTCTGATTTCTGCTGTTTTTACTTTCATCTATTCGGACTTCAGAAACACCGGGATTATATGCCCCGGCAAATATGGATATCGTGAAAAAACACCGGAAACACCGTCGAGCTCTATTCATAGAAAACATGAAATTCCCCTTAAAATAGAAATCTGAAATAATTGAACAACTCGGGATCATGCATTTGCAGAATGTATCCCAGCCTTGCCCTTATCCGAATTAACCCGTTGAGGTAAACGGCGGCCGACCACTTTAACACTGCATTGGGGTTTAATGGGAGGGATTTGCCGGTACTTGTGGAAGCTACCGTCTTCAACATCTCTGTAAGCAGCCAAAGCATGAAGCCCATTGTGACTACGGTTAAGAGCATGATTCGCCTTATTCCACTACCTATAATCCAGATGATATTTTGCATTTGTTACCCTCCTTTAGAAATAGCCGGAGAACTTGCTTAATGGTAAGAAAACCAACTTCGCTTGCTCACTATCCGACCATATCTGTTTTGATTTTTTTTCTAAACTTAATAAAGCATCTGAATCGAAAAAGAGACAAAAGACTTTATTGTATCCGCTGCTGAGACATTTACTGATGTTTTCAATCTCCCTGTTTAGCTTCGGGACTATCGATATCTCGATTGCAAACCTGTCGTTTCCTTTCTCGAGATGTACGTCGACAATGCCACCTTCTATTTTTTGCTCGCAGTAAACTGTAAAACCCTTCAACTCAGCTTGTTCTTTGACAAGCTGTTGTACACGTCGGTGAACTGATCCTCCTCTTCCGCCATAGCTTTCACGGCCAAGCAAGCGAAGCGCTTCGAATGTGGGGATAAGGAACTTGGCAAGTGTTTTTCCCTTACCAAGTCGGGTTTCAATTTCATCAATCAAGTTCCGCCCCTTTAGAGCTTCCCTGATCCTGTTACCCCTCCAGACGCCGAAGCTTAAGGATTTATACACTTCGGTGACCGATTTGTCGGGGTTTTCAATGATGAACTCCAAAAATTGCTTCTCGTCTGGCTTAAGTTCTTGTGAATCTTCTCCACTTATCGGCACCGAGTCTTCACTTATCATACTTTCCACTTCAGCTCTGGGCTTGCAGTAACGCTCTCGGGAAGCCGACGTGATTTTTTCTGCAAAGGACGTCACCGGTATTTTCATCTCTGGGAAACTAAAATTGAAAGTCTCATTAGCTCTATCCATCCGGGCAATAGCCTGACCGACTTTCAGGTTGATTATGTCCTCAGCTCGGAACATACCCAATTCCGGCTCGACCATCTTTGCCTCATCGTAAGCGGAATTGAGACATATGAGGGTCCTGGCATTAACCA
>CAZZHQ010000299.1:0-2447 GCA_964654015.1 uncultured Dehalococcoidales bacterium
GCGACCT
Source organism: uncultured Dehalococcoidales bacterium (assembly GCA_964654015.1). Classification (GTDB taxonomy): domain Bacteria; phylum Chloroflexota; class Dehalococcoidia; order GIF9; family AB-539-J10; genus JAUUZT01. The sequence continues at coordinate 8 of CAZZHQ010000299.1, forward strand.
GCCTATAGGCGAAGCACTCTCCCTCTGGAAGGACAAGGTTGTCTGGACTGGCTTTCCAGGGTCGGTTTATAGCCTTGGGCCTGAGGCAGTGAAGAAACACGCCCTGAACCTTCTGAGGGATGTTGGCTCAGGCGACAGACTGGTCGTCGAAATGTCCACGGAAAACCTCGTATCCAACGAAAATCTCCTGATGCTAACCTCCGTCCTCGAGAACGCAGACCTCCCACTGACGAAAGAAAGGATTGAAAGAATCGAAATGAAGTAACGGCCAAGAAAGGAGATATCATGGCATCTTGAGAACTATGAGGCTACTTAAATAAAGGAAATAAGAATAGCAGAGAGGCATACTTAATGACTACAGAAAGAACTAGAGTTGATGCTGAGAAGCTAACTGGTTTTACAGCCAGGGCACTCCAAAAGGTGGGTGTCCCAGAGGAGGATGCACGAATAATAGCCTGTATACTGGTAGCAGCAGACCTGAGGGGTGTGGACTCCCATGGTGTTGCCCATCTGGCACCATTCTACATCAGATGGATAAAGGAGGGACATATCAATGTGAAACCGCAGATTAAGGTCTTCAGCTATGCCCCATCTACTGCCATTATGGATGGTGACAAAGGACTAGGTTTTGTCGTGGGTCACAGGGCGATGATGGAGGCTATACGCCGAGCTGAGACGACAGGTGCTGGCTTTGTGGCTGTTCGCAATAGCACCCACTTTGGTGCTGGAGCTTATTATGCAATGATGGCTCTCTCCCGCAATATGATTGGAATATCACTCACTCAAGGGGGCAAAGGTATAGTTGCCCCGGGGAGCCGGGGTAAAGGGGTTGGTCTCAATGTTATCAGTGTAGCCGTTCCAGCAAAAGAAGAGGCTCCGTTCGTCCTTGACATGGCTACAGGTGTCGTCGCTGGAGGTAAGCTAGAGTTGGCAAAGAGAAATAACACTCCTATACCAGAGGGCTGGGCAGTAGACATGGATGGAAATCCTGTAACTGAAGTAGCTAAGGCAATCGGTGGTATTTTACCACTCGGAGGGATACCCCAGCTGGGTTCGTATAAAGGCTTTGGATTGACAGTATTAGTTGATATACTTTGTAGTACCCTTTCCGGTGGATTAAGCGTTCCAGAAAGGGGGATCGGACCAAGCACTGTGGGTAAGGCGAATCACTTCTTCGGCGCTCTGCGCATCGATGGGTTTATGCCTGCCGATGAATTCAAGGAGAGAATGGACGCTATGATCCGAGCACATCATAAACTACCAAAAGCTCTAGGCGTAGATAGAATATACTTGGCTGGCGAAGTTGAACAAGAAACGGAGGAACAGCGTCGCCAAGGAATTCCCCTTCACCCAAGCGTACTCGCTTCACTGCGGGAGGTAGCCAAAGAACTGAATATTGAATATGACCTCTAGTGGAGGGCTAAAATGCTAGAGTTATCAGAAAGGAGTAAGAAAAAGGATGAAAAATAATCTGCTCAGGGAACTCTTGAACGAAGGCAAACCGACAATAGGCACCCATGTTATTATCCCTTGGCCAAGGTTAATAGAATATATTGGCAATACTGGTACCCTTAATTATGTTGAGTTTGTTGGCGAATATTCCACATTTACTCTGGAGCATCTAGAGAATATGGGACGAGCCATTGATCTCTATCCTAATATGTCCTCAATGATGAAGGTTGAGGAGCAGGGAAGAGGACATATCGCTACTCGGGCACTAGATGCTGGTATTCAAAACTTGCTCTTCACCGACTGCCGAAATGCGGAAGAAGTAAGGGAGTGTGTTCGTCTCGTCCGGCCAGAGACTCCCGAAGCTGGTGGTATTCACGGCACTGGCGTGCGGCGGGTACAGATAGGCTCCAACCCCAAAGAATGGAGCAAGTTAATGAACGAAGCTGTCATTGCTATTATGATAGAGAAAAAAGCCGCTATGGATAATCTAGAAGATATACTGGCAGTTAAGGGTGTGGATATGGTCCAATTCGGCCCTGGTGACTATTCAGTAAGTCTCGGCAGGCCAGGTGAGGCACGAAGCCCTGATATACAAAAGGTACAGCGGGACATGATAGAGATGGCACTGAAAAAGGGTGTTCATCCCAGGGTGGAACTGCCTAGCATAGAAGCTGCCAAGCCATTTTGGGAAATGGGCGTTCGTCACTTTTGCATTGGCTGGGACATCCAAATAATAGGACAATGGTGCCAGCAGCAGGCAGAGGCTTGGAAGAAATTGATTGCCTAAGTACAGAATTCATAAACGGGTTTGATTACTAAAAAAGGTAAGGCTAAACACTAACTGGCGGATGTTAAGAGATAGGGATTGTATATAGTGGGGATTATTGATTTATACAAGTTAGGCAAGAAACTAAAAAACAGCCAGGTGGGGAAACAAAAAGGGAGGGGCATTAAAACCCCTCCCTTAATATAAGGCTAATATCAACTC
>CAZZHQ010000300.1:0-2433 GCA_964654015.1 uncultured Dehalococcoidales bacterium
ATACGCAGAATAGCCAGAGGCGGTTGAAGAATCATCTTCATGACTGGATGAGAATGGGGCACAGTGACAGCGCCCGGATGCTGACGTAAAAACCTGAACAAATACTACTCCTCTAAGTGTTTGCAAATAGAACGCGAAAAAGCAGCTAGTGAACCGTAATAGTGCCGAAATCATCATACAAAAGATGCGATACATTACGTAGAAGGGTTTGTCAACAGGGCTATGATGCACTATTATGACTAAAGCTTTGTGGGATAGGGTAAAAATGAATTGGCAACTCACTGCATGGCAAAATGTCTAACGTTTGATTCGGAATGAAATAAGAAAGGAAACACGATGAGTGCGCCAAGCAAAGCGTGTAACAGGCAGTCGGTTAAAATCCGACACGGCCAAAGCTTAACCAGCGGGCCGTTACCGAATGTGCATCTGTGGAGGTAACGAAACGGATGAAGCCACAGGAGAGGAGACACCAGACCGCAACGCAAGTGAAGGGATTGAGCCCCGAAATATCCAATATTGATGAGGCCGACAGTGTTCATGTGCTGGAAGGCAACAAGGCGCACGGCGTAACGGTAAGCTGTGCACGTCTCGTCCGGGGTCTGAGACCGTGGTATGGTGCTGAATGCCTGTTACATGAACTTGGGAGACCCGCACGACTTCCCTGCATGGGGATATCTGCTGACGATCTGAAGAAGAGAGGAAGCAGAAACGGTCGCGCGGGAGTCGGACCAGCTCATAGTAGAGGAGTAGCAGGGGTAACGCCCTGTGCGGGGAAATCCGACTCGAAGGGGCTGGCAGTTGATTGTAGAGATCGAGGGAAACAAGAGGGGTACAAGAGACCAGAAACCTATGCAAACTAAACTTGATCTTATAACGGAGATAGCAAGGAGGGATAGGAAAGGCCGCATATATAATGTGGCATATCTTCTGAACGAAGAGAATCTGAAGGAATGTTTTGGCCTGCTCAAAAAGGGCAAGGCGGCAGGTATAGACGGGATAACGCTGAAGGAATACGAGGCAAACCTGGGAGAAAACCTGCGTGGTCTGGTAGGGCGGATGAAAAGACAAGCATATAAACCGCAACCTGTAAGGCGGACGTACATACCGAAAACAAACGGCAAAATGCGACCGCTGGGAATACCTTCGATCGAAGACAAGATCGTACAAAAAGGGATGACCCGAATACTGGAAGCTGTATATGAGGTGGATTTTCTGGACTGCTCCTACGGATTCAGGCCGAACCGGGGATGCCATGATGCGCTGAAGAAGTTGAACAAGATCATAATGACGCAACCGATCAACCACATAATAGATGCAGACATCAAGGGGTTTTTCGACAACGTCAATCATGACTGGCTCAAGAAGTTTCTGAAGCACCGAATCAGCGATCCGAACTTTCACCGGCTGATAAGCCGATTTCTCCGCAACGGGTACATGGAGGAAGGGAAGATGTACGACGTGGAACAGGGGACGCCGCAAGGCGGGATAGTATCCCCTGTACTGGCGAACATATACCTGCACTATGTACTTGATCTGTGGGTGGAGCGAGTGGTCAAACGAAAGAGCAGGGGAGTGGTGGAGATTGTAAGGTATGCAGATGATTTTATCATATGTGTACAGTACAAAGATGAAGCTGAGAAAATACTGAAGTGTCTGAAGAAACGGTTGGCGAAATTTGGTCTGGAACTGGCGGAAGAGAAGACAAGATGCATAGAGTTTGGGCGGTATGCCAAACAGAATGCACGGAAGAAGGGAGTCAAACCGGCGACCTTCAACTTTCTTGGCTTTACGCACTTCATAGATCAGACCCGCACAGGCAAATACAAGCTTGGGCGGAAAACCGACCGGAACAGATGGACGGCCAAACAGAAGGAGCTCAAGGACTGGCTGAAAAGCGTAAGGAATATACTTCCGATCAAAGAGATATGGAAGACCCTACGAGCAAAGCTGGCGGGGCACTTTCGATACTATGGAGTAAGTGGAAACTTCAGAAGCATTAGACGATACTGGGTCGAAGCGATGCGGTTAATCGTTAAATGGGTGAATAGGCGGAGTCAGAAGAAGAGCTTCAACAGTGGGACCTTCAGAGAATATCTGAAGAAATATCCTCTGCCGAAGCCAGCGATCTACCACAACTTTTATGATCCTAAAGAGCTATACGTGAAATTAACTGAAGAGCCGTATGTGGGAAAATCACAAGTACGGTTCTGTGAGGGGCGTTGAAATGTCCTTCCATGATTTAAATATTGTGACACTCGTCGGACCGAAAGGGACGAGCTAACAGGGAAAACAAAGAAAATCTAAAGAAGGAGATCATATTATGTCTACTCTACAAATTGGTAAGCGGTGGTTCTTGATCGTGATGGCGGCGGTTGTTTTGACTGTTGTAGCCGGGTCGGTTGTTCTTGGTGAAGGTAATGATTCTGCCAAATA
>CAZZHQ010000301.1:0-2430 GCA_964654015.1 uncultured Dehalococcoidales bacterium
TCTAGGTGCGGTTATGACTTAAAGGGTGGTATCACTATTGGGGGCAGGTCAGATTTGGTACTCGCAGTAATCCTGTTTATTTAGCCAACTAATAGGGAATAGAGGTCTTTCGTTAACATATATGACACTTGAAACTTTCTTGGGTTGTGGCAATTCGTTTATCTTCATGACCTTAATTCCAACCGGCTTATTTATTGCTTCTAATCTTCCTAACAATGAGTCTTACAATCCACATTACTAGTCCAACTATAAAGATGAGGAGACCAACTATGTCTGAGTCCAAATCAAATAGCCAAATCAGGAGTGGGGTAATTAGAAATAGAATTATCCCTGCACCCATTATGATAAATGCTACTACGTTGTACTTACCAAATTTACTAACAAGTCTCTTCATTTGAGTCTCCTTTTTGCTTTAAATGACTAAGGTTAGTTTTACAATAAACATCCCAAACTAGTTGCCTATGTCTCCTATGCAACCCTAAGTTCACCATACAAGCTTTTAGGGTCTCTGTTGCACTATTATACTCTTGCCTGTGTTCTGTCAACCACTGGTTTATCATAACTTCATTCATGATTAGTGGCTCTAGAACTGATTCCTGTTGGTTCGGTCTAGCCTCCTGGGCCATTTTGCTTGTCTATTGCGGAAAGCGGGTGTAGATACCATGACTATTAAAGACTTAGGCAGATGGGAGAACCTAGGGATGGTGCAAAGATATACAAGGTCAGTTAGATTTAAAGATAGCATGAAACTGTATTCCGGTATCGTGGAGTAAATCTATTAGATACATAGGCTCTACTTGATACTACACAACGGACTAGTAATCCATATGCACATTCAAAATGTTAAGCAAAATTCGGCTAAATGCTTAACATTTTGAGAATGATTCATCAATAAGAGGGTACGGTATCGCCCTTTTGGTATGTTGTTTCACTTGATTCTATTCCCTCTCGCAAATTTCTATTCTGAAGAAAATCATCCAGCAGTGCTAAAGCTAGTGAATATTCAATGCTGAGATTGCTTCTGTCTGGGGCATGGCAAATTGTATTGGGGGTTTGAAATATGCTTTTCAATTCTTGGCGGGAAAAATCATGCAAAAGCTAATAGACCTAGGGTATGCAGAACTATCCTCCAAAGATGCAAAACAGGTAACATGGAATCCTAAAAAGGGTAAATATGAAACTTTATAATGACTCAATATGATTAATGATTACATATCCTTTAGTTTATTGAACTCTGAACGCAGATATAAGTAAGTTCCCAAGAGAATCAAGGCTGTCAATATTGAACCTTTTAGTATGCTTTCCTTCGCTTCTACTAGCAAATCACCAAGACTGAAAACTACTACCTGTACTACAAAGAGGATTATAATCCTACCAGGATTTTCAATCAGACGATGGAAACCCCAATGCCTTATATATAGGATAAGTGTTGCTATGAACATGACTAGAAAATACCAACCAAGAGTTAATGCTTGCTGTAATACTGCGTAAAGTAAAAAGGCAATAATCAATATAGAGAATATTGTCCACATCGGGTCATTTCTACTTCTTCGTGGCATATAATAGTCTCCTAATAACTAGCCATCGGATTAGGTGAATTGTATTCCTATCCATTGCATTGCTCAAGAGCGAACGGTTAAAACCGCCGGGGCGTAAGGTGCTCAGCCTTTTTAGGGGACGGCTATTTCTGCTTCCGTTTTATCACTGACCTTACAGCCGCCTCAATATCTCCAGCGGTGAGGCCGTATCTCTGCAGAAGCTCGGGGCCCTTGCCTGATTCGGCGTAGGTGTCTTTGATAGCGACGAATTCCAGGGGAACCGGGCGGTGTTTGGCTACCACCCTGGCGACCAGACTGCCCAGCCCGCCGTGCTCCAGGTGGTCTTCGGCGGTAACGATAGCCCCCGTTTCCGTAGCCGCCTTGATAATAGCCGCCTCGTCAGTGGGTTTGAGGGTGGACATGTTCAGCACACGGCAGTTGATGCCATCCTTTTTCAGGTTATCAGCCGCGGCCAGGGCCGGTGCTACCATAATGCCGATGGCGATAACGGTTGCCTTATCCCCCTGTCGCATAGTGGCTGCCTTGCCCAGGGTAAAATGGTAGTCTTTGTTACAGACTACCGGTGTCTTGGGGCGGCACAGCCTGATATAGAAGGGGCCATCGGTTGAGGCGGCGGCTCTAACCACCTGGGTGGTCTCAAGGGCATCCGCCGGTACGACCACGCTGAAACCGGGCAGGGAGTTGACCAGTGCTAAATCCTCAATAGCCTGGTGGGAGATGCCGTCCTCGCCGACGCTGATGCCACCGTGAGTGCCGACTACCTTGACATTGAGCCGGGGTTGAGCCACCGACACACGTATTTGGTCAAAGCACCGCCCCGGGGCGAAGACGGCAAAGGTGTTGGCAAAAGGAATCTTGCCGGAGGCAGCCA
>CAZZHQ010000302.1:0-2423 GCA_964654015.1 uncultured Dehalococcoidales bacterium
TAATGCTACCATCTGAGTCTAAGCAAGCATCCAGCAGGTTTAAACCCTTGATTATGATTTTGGGTTGTAAAGATTTTTGTTCATAGGTATTCTGAAACAAACGTAGAAACCTATTCTTATCTACAACAGGACAAAGATATTTATGCCCTAAATAAGTCATTTCTTTATTACCCCATCTTGGGTAATATTTACCAATCGTTCCGGTATTCACTATCTTTAATTGTTTGCTTCTGTCAAAAGCCCCTTTAGAGTCGTTAATAAGAGGCTCTAATTTATAAGCATCAGATGTAGCACAAGCATTCTCACAAATAGCTAAATCAGATACTTTACTGGACGCAATATCAATCTTAAGTAAAAGATCGAGATGTTCGGAAAAAAGATAGTCAAAAGCAAAGGGTGGTTTCAGAGAACTCTTGTCTATCTGCCTTTTTAAAACGAATCTATCACGCTCAGAATCAATAATTTTCACTTGACTAAGTTTAACACTTGAAAAGAACGTTACTATAGAATCAACGTTTGAACTTTCAAATACATCTCGTCCGGACCTGAGGATACAAAAAATGTTATCGATTGTTGCTTTTCTCAGTGCATCTCCAAACGGTTTTGAAATCCATTTATCTGGAGTAATGAATGTTAAAACACCATTTTTATTCAGTGATCGGAACCCACACTCAAGAAAAGCTATATAGATATCCCAATTTCCTCTTGTCATAGTGTAGGTTCTTTGAATTGTTTCACGGAGATCCCTTAGCCCCAGATTGACCATGAGTTCGGAATCGATATAGGGCGGATTAGCGATAACGATATCAAAGCCGTCTTCAACGCCAAACATCCAGTTCGAGTCGAACCATATGGATGCCTTGTAGGAGAACGGATCCCACTCGGCAAGTTGCCGGGTATTGGCGTCGGTCAACAGCCATTGCACATTTTCTTTAAAGAGCTTTTGCTGGGTGGCCTTGAACTCCTTTTCAATCTGCAGCTTCTCTGCCCCGAAGCTGCGTAGGTAATTCTCTCGGAGTTCTTTCAGCTTTTTAATGGCATCTGATACACCGAAGGCCCCTTGAGCTTCCACCCTAGGCGGAAGTCCAATCAGGGTGTTCGCCGCAACAAATTTGAACTCTAGGTTCGGTAATGGCTCGATGCCCCGGTTTTCCTCGCTGTCGATAACGGTCTCATCCACCACCAGTGAAAGAAAACACCTCAGCTTGGCGATTTCTACGGCAATCGGTTGTATATCCACTCCATAGATGGAGTCCCTTATTATCATCAGCTTGCGAATATAAGCCCAATTCTCACGGCTGATGTTCTTCTCTACTGTCTGTCGCACGATACCATCAAGCGATTTCAAGTACTGTGCTCGCCATGACTCAAGCCTCGGGTCTACCTTTTCCAGAACCCCCAGCATACGGTGCAGTATGCCCATAGGGAAAGCCCCCGAGCCACAGGCCGGATCAATAACCTTTATTTCCATGAGAGCAGTTAACGCCGCTAGCTTTTCCTCGGGAGAAAAGTCCTCGATATCTTCACCGTACTCGAGGAGTCGGCTGACCTTCTCCTCGCCGAGCGTGGTCTTTGTCAGCAGGTACTGCTTCAAGGATTGCTCAACCATGTAGTCCACTATTGCGCGCGGAGTATAATAGCTGCCGGTAGCCTTGCGTGCGGTCTCTCCTGTCTCAGGAACCACCTCAGCCAGCAGGTTTTCAAAGATTCTACCGAGCATTTCCGGGTCTACCGCCACGTCAATATCGATGCTGCTATTCTCCGTAATGGTGAAGTTGTACCTCTCTAAAAGAATAAAGAAATCGACGAACCAGGCATCCGGAATCTTTAATCCGTAATTCGGCGCACCGGCATAGAAATCGTTGTGGTGCTGTTCAAATAGACCACCGTTGAGGAATGGGATAATTTCCGAACGAGGAATAGAAAGCGATTTTCTTTCACTAACACGTTTATTCATCACCTCGAAGAAGAGTGGTTCTAGCATAGAGTGATAGAAGTCTGCTGTCCCCTGAGCGGCAGTAAGGGATAATGCTTCTGGGGGAATAAGCGGCACACTATTTGCAGATTCCTTATGTTTTAGGAACCAGCAGAAGATAGTCCTGCCGATTAGGCGTACGGCAAATTCTTCGTAGATGCCGATGCTGCCTGAATCATCCCCGACATATGGAAGCTCGAACTCACGCTTTTGCCCTTCCTTTCCAGTAAGCCGGTAATAGAACTTGGCAATCTGTTTGTAGAAATCTTTATTGACCTTTTCGACATCGAAGGCTTTCTGCCATTCTTCAACCCAGGTTTCAGGTGTCCAGGTATCTTCGTAAACTAGCGCTGGCAAGTTAAATTCGCAGACCGTCCGGATAGGCTCGCCGTGATGCCAATTGAATGTGGTCAACTTCGAGGAATAGGGTTTATCTCCTTTGAAATGG
>CAZZHQ010000303.1:0-2419 GCA_964654015.1 uncultured Dehalococcoidales bacterium
TGACGGAGTCCTTACACACAGGGGGTCACTGGTTCAAATCCAGTATCGCCCACCACTTGTCCCCGATCGTAGCACTCCAAAGCCATTCCTCGATGCGTACGGTATATGCAGGAGTCACGGGGAGCGTCAAGGAAAGCGGCAGACGTGGAATAGTAATGCTAAACGATGACCAACCTTCATTCTACTTCCGTATTATAATTAGCAGCATATCTTTCATAGGCAAATTCTGGAGAGCCTAAGCACGGGAGGGGAGAATATGGATAGTATCCAGCTACTATTACTAAAGCCTATTATCTTCACTCAATGGTATCCTTGGCCGAATCGTCTTGCTATACCTTTAAAGCAGCGGAATGTTCCAGGTATATATCTACTCGCAAGATTCTTAGATTCACCCCCGAATGGGCACGCCGATCCTTTATGTCCCAATATAGTAGTAATTGGAGAGACTCGCAGGGCTTTGCGTGATCGATTAAGGGATTTTGATAATGCTGCCTTTGGTGGTAGTGGAAACCATAGTGAAGGGGATAGGTATCGGCTAATGCATTATCCGAATCCGTTGGGTGCACTATATGTCGCAGTATCACCGCAATCTCCTCTGGACTGGGGTTACTGGATTTCTAATAGTAATGAAGAGATTGCCCGCCAGCTTTCCTCTGGTAGAGAAGATGTTGTTTCAACAGAAGATGTTATCCGCTTTAAGGAATGGTTTGAACAGGAAGCTTCGGCTAAAATAAAGGGCGAGATGAGTTGCGCTTGGATAAAATTTGTTGAAAGAAAACTACTGCTTGATTATGCTATCCGGCATCAGAAACTACCAGAATGTAACGCTGAATAGAATAGAATACCATACACTGCTAGTGATCTTTGATCTATCTCACCAGGTCTTCTTTTAGAAAGACCATCCTCTTGCCCCTTTTATGGGATGCCAGCCGGGGTAGGGGTGGCCTTGATCATGGCATCAACTACATAGAAGAATAGTCGGCCAAATCACAAGCACGGATTGGTTCCCCCCTATCTTAATGGGAAGCAGTATAAATTTCTTTATGGTTTACTTGGCGATATAATCTAAGATTATACAAGCAATTCATTATAAGTTGAGGTGCTAGTTATGGATGACAGTGAAACAACCCTTATGCAGTTAAAAGAATTGGTGGGCCGCTTTGTCTGTGAGCGTGATTGGGGTAAGTATCACAATCCCAAAAATCTTTCTATGTCGATTGGAATTGAAACTGCTGAGTTGATGGAGTTATTTCAATGGATCGATGGCCAGGAGATCACGGATTTTCTGAAAACTCAAGATGGGCAGCGCAAGATAAAAGAGGAATTAGCCGATATCGTCATTTATTGTATCAGCATGGCAAACTCATGCGATTTAGACTTATCAAAGGCAATCGAGGAGAAAATCCAGAAGAATTCATTAAAGTACCCGGTGAATGAGTTCAAGGGTAAATATACAAAATAATACTAATTTAATCTAACGATTTGTGAGGTTGTTGAGATGATTATTTTCAAGAATGATGCCAGTACTATGGATGGTGTGCTTAGAAACGCAATGCATGCGACAGATGGTCGGCCAAGTGATATTAATAAGGGCGATATTATACTTATTGCCCAGACAAAGGGGACTTTATCAGAGGATCAAAAACCAATCCGCTGGGTAATGGATTTTGTATCGTGCAATTTGGATATTAACGATGAAAGTAAAAAGATATGGGGCAAGAAATGGCAGTACATTATCCGCGGAGAGAATCTACGGTCTGTCGAGCCGTTCGATATAGATCAAATTAAAGTCAGCAAGAAAAATTATGGCGCGATACAGACACATGGGACTGTGTTACCAGATGACGAGGACGTAATACTGGAATGGATCCAGGAAGAAAGGCACACTGCTTACGATGAAAGAAAAATAGCCGCAGCTGAATTCGAATTGGATAATATATATTGCCCCGATGATTTTATTGCTGAATTTGATAGAAGATATTCTAATACGCCCGCATTTAAAGATATCGTAACTAGGCAAATACAAAGGCCGTCTGCATTATCTGCTGCGATCAAAGAGAAATATGATTATACTTGCAGGATATGTGGTTATTCCGGTTTCCGCAAGAAAGGTGGTGGCATGTATGCTGAGGTGCATCACATGATTGAATTAAGTAATTTGGCCCCTTTAACTTTGCAAAGCTGGAATTTACTGGTGGTTTGTCCCACCTGTCATAAAAAACTTCACTATGGTAATGTGACTGTTCGTCCGCTAAATGAGGGCTGGGGAATCGTCATTGATTCCGAGGAAATAATCATTAATTGACGGCTGGCAGCTCTGGTTTTGTTCTGGCCTTATGAATTTCGATATTTGCCCTCGGTCTACCAGACAGGGGCTACGATCAATGGCCACGTTTGCGCCGCTTTCCAGCCGCTGAGG
>CAZZHQ010000304.1:0-2401 GCA_964654015.1 uncultured Dehalococcoidales bacterium
CATACGTAGCATGTTCCTTTCAAGGCTCTAAATTTTTGTTCGCATCACCAGACTACGGTGATTTATGGGTGCCGGTACAAATTAATTCAACTGTGCAAGATTTTACGTTCGGATCTTCCACCATAATATATCTATTGAACCCAACGGGCATTGTCGAAAGAATTGCGTCTACCGGAATTGAATGGAAAAGTGTTCGTGCTACTAGTACTAACTTGGGCTCGGCTCACAACATCACGACAATAGACGAAAAAAACATACTGGTCGGTGCGTCTGCAGCTGCCTCAATCCAATCTATTGCGTCCTCCAGCGATGGGGGTAATACCTGGATGCTATTTGCGGACCAGATACCTGGCCAAGGAAATATTCATGTGGCCTTTGACCCCGAATATAGAAGTAATGGGTTTATTTATGCAGCTTGTGATTCAAAATCCGGTTCTATTTTCCGAAACACTTTTCCTAGCTACTTACCATGGCAGACCGCCGATCTTATGCCTAGAATACAGCAGAAAAGTGGCATTGTTTCTAAGGATACTTCTAATTCGGGGGGCAAATATGGCCTGGCCATTGCCAAAACAGGTGTGCCAGAATCCGCACTTTATGTAGCCTCATGTAATACTCCAGATGGGGAAAATGGAGTATACCGAACTCTTAACAGAAAGGGATGGCTTCCGTGGCCAGAGGTTTCTTGGGATTCATTGGATATTTTTTCTCCGAGCCCTCCATTAGGGACTCGATTCAGCCTGGAACCTTCATCTCTGAAAATAGCCGGTTGCCGGACTCTTAACACGAATTCAACTATTTTTGCAATTGATGATGACCTTTACGCTGGAAACCACAATGTAAAAAATGGTCTTGGCAATATGAAGTCAAGCGGCGAACGTGGCATGTTATGGTGGTACACCGACTGTATCGCGAAAAAAGGACCTATTCTGACCATGAGTGATAATACGATAATAGACTGTGAGCCGCTAACCTACATGAACAAGGCGATATTCTTCACATGGCAACAGCTTTGCATTTCCACAAAATACGAACTACAGATTGCAAAAGACATTAATTTTAGCTTACTCATAGCCGATATTTCTGATTTTGGCCCTGTCTCTGACTATTCTCCCGGAATAACGTATTTTATAGGCAATAACATGACATCACCAGCAACAGTTAAAGTTCCCGGCCTCGAATATAACCAGACTTACTACTGGCGATGTAGAGTTACTTCCTCAGCAAACGGGGCTAGTTTAAAAAGTCCATGGTCTGATATTAGGAAGTTCTCAATTGATTTTAGGTCGGACATGAAGACTACAGTAACTATGCCCCTCGAGAAGCATTTCATGCGTCTCGCAATCGATGAAGCTAGGAAGAGTGTCTCAGAGGATAAACGCGTTCATCCAAAAGTAGGCGTCGTAATTGTCAAAGATAATAATATACTGGCAATGGCACACCGGGGTGAGTTCGCCCCTGGAAATCATGCGGAATTCACTGCATTTGAGAAAAAACTGCCGGATGAAACTTTGGCTGGCGCCACCGTTTATACAACTTTAGAACCGTGTACTACTCGCAATCACCCTAAAATACCATGCGCCAAAAGAATTATTGAGCGAAAAATTGCCCGAGTAGTCATTGGGATGATTGATCCCAATCCCAAGATTTCAGGTAAGGGCCAGAGATTACTTCGGGATGCAAATATAGAGATAGGCGTTTTCACGCCTGATTTAATGGCTGAAATTGAAGAACTAAATCGCGATTTTATGCGTCTCTATAGGTGATCTATCCCAGATAGGTACTAACTTGTAAGTTAAAGCCGTCACTATCCAAGCATAGGGTGTGTAATCTAACCAACGCTGCTAAATCACGGCATCGGTAAAGGCCAGAATCCATCCAAAATTCTGTGGTCGGGCCTATTCTTTTTAGCTAATGAGGATATGGTATAATTCGACCATCTTGACGGCTATGATTGCCAGGTTCCCGCTGTGATACTTTGAAACTAAGAGGGGTCATTACCGTGAGGATGATCTTTATCGATGTCAGCGATAAGCTTCTCGGACTTGTCTATTTCTTTTTTAATTCTTTAAGTCTGATTTTAAGACCAATCCGATCGATTATTGCGAAAAGTACCCATTTCAAGATTATGCTTCCAACTATTAAGTAGAACCATATAAAGGTCAAGAAAGATGGCTGCTCTCATATTATATACATTATCTTACCCCAAAACAGCCCCGACACTGATTTTATAGAAATTGACGTCAAATCTTGGTAATCCCACTCTTTTTCTCAATCGGTAACTTTGGTTCGACTTTATAGATTCTGGTAATTATAATGACTTTCCCTCAGTATCACAAAGAAGGCAAAGTGTGATATTAATTGTGTTTGACCTTTCCCCTTTTCTATACCAGCTATAACG
>CAZZHQ010000305.1:0-2400 GCA_964654015.1 uncultured Dehalococcoidales bacterium
AACACGAACTTCCATATACTCATTCCCTATGAGGTATATTCCATTGAATGCGAAACAAAGAGCCGTCGACACCGGTAACAAATATTGGAACAATGCATTCTTGAGATCTGTCCAAGTAATACTGAATGTAATGAGAGGTCCAGTAATGCCAGGAAAGCAATTCTTCTTACAAGCGTTTGGGAGGGATAAGAACGAATTTAAAGCTATACTATCGATGCCAGAAGAGTTTATCAGAAAAAGGCTCGTTCCGAACTGGAGAGACATAGACGATATTGAAGGCAGATGGACACCATACGTCAGAGGATGGATGAACGGGTTCCGTGAACTTTCCGAAGTTGAAAAAGACCTATTTATCTCAGCTATTGCTATTCGTGATAGTAAGGCGATAGAGGGTCAATACAGCAAAGCTAACAATAGAGTTAGAAAGCTTCTTGAATATCATCTGGAACAAAACAGTATTGTTGCTACGGCTCAACTGCAAGGTAATGAATAAAATAACATTTGGAAAATATACTCTCGACAGCCTTTCAATTGGAATGTATTCTGACCCCCTCATGGTTTTGAGAGAATATATTCAGAATAGTACCGATTCTATTGATATGCTTGCCAAAAATTCTCCTCCACCAGTAATTGAAATAACTATTAATGGTCGTAATCGTTCTTTGGAAATTTCGGACAATGGTGTCGGAATTCCGTCATCTAAAGTAGAAAACACATTACTAAATATAGGTGCAAGTGAAAAAGACCCAGTCAAATCCCGAGGGTTTCGTGGAATCGGCCGTTTGGGAGGATTGGGCTATTGTGACATCTTATCATTTATTACAAAAAGTAAAGGTGAAAGAACATATACTACTTGCGTCTGGGATTCAAAATTGTTAAGGCAACTCATCAATGGCAGACAATCTATTGATACATATTCCCTCATTGACAAAGCTACAAGCGTAGAAATATCTGCATATTCTGGCTCAGAAATGGACCATTTCTTCAAAGTACAAATGTGTAATATACATGATAGTAGAAATGACCTACTAAATATCCCTGCAATCAGGTCGTATTTATCCCAAGTGGCCCCTGTACCATTCTCTCCCGACTTTGTTTTTGGCAAGAAAATCGATAGAGAATTATCAAAGAATGTATCCTCGTATAGAAATTATCATATTGTCTTAAATAAAGAACAGATTTTTAAGCAATACAGAAACACCGTGAATTTATGTAGAGACTCCATTGACGAGATTGATGATATCCATTTTGTAGAATTGCACAATGATACAAATATACTAGCCTTTGGCTGGTTAGGGATTCTCAACCTTCTTGGGGCAGTCAACCCCGCTAGTGGGGTTGATGGTATTAGGCTCCGTTGTGGCAATATTCTCTTAGGGAACAAAGACATTTTATCCGCTCTTTTTAGAGAGCCCCGGTTTAATCACTATTTGGTTGGCGAACTACATACTGTTGACAAACGGTTAACGCCCAACTCAAGAAGGGATGATTTTGAGGACAGCGCTATCAAAGGGAAGCTGCATAACGAATTCATAAAGGAAATAGGTATTCCTTTTTCTAGCAAGATTAGAGCACTCTCTAAAGAGCGTGGGAAATCTAGAGAACAGGACAATATAGAGATCCTTTTTAAACAAGCTTCTGCTGTGGTCAATTACGGTTATCTATCATTGCGCCAGAGAGATAGAATCGTGACTCGTTTGAACAGTGTAAATGGGAGACATTCCGCACAAGAAGTTCAAATTGCTAAGCAATTGATTGGAGAAGTATCTGATGCCAAAGATATACTTTCTGCTCAAAAAATATCGAAGAGAACGAAAGCCCAAGTCATAGATGTATTAAAAACGACTTTGGATATAGTCTGTACAGAGATGCCCTCAAGCACTGCGGTAAATAACTTTGTTAGCAGGCTGTATCGAGTAATTATCAAGAAAGAACACAATGAAGACTAATCGTCTCTATTTCGTCTATAAGACTATTGTAGCCAGACATCATAATCTATTATTCGCTCACCTTGCCTTGTGTAAAAGACTATAAGTCCACCATTCTTATTTGTCGACATCATATGAATCACTCTGCTTTACTAGTGGGATAATAACGAAGCTAAATCACAAAAACAAGCTACTCATAACTACTTGTGCTCCGTGGGGCTATTATTTTATATCTTTTAATCATAGTGTCGCACGTCCGAGACTAGTTTGGCCTACGAAGTTGGGTTTGAAGCTGCACTTTGACTAAACTCTCAGCCGTCACAATGTAAGCCATTGCACAATCCATCTTATCGTGTAGAGTATTAAACATTATATCGGGAAGTGCGATCAGCAGTCCATGCTAGAATAGGCTGAGCATAGATCCAAATCTGAGGTTCGCAATAAGTTACCTTATACAACAAATCTGCAGGAA
>CAZZHQ010000306.1:0-2353 GCA_964654015.1 uncultured Dehalococcoidales bacterium
CCGGAAGATGACCCCGCTATCCTGGGCATCGACAAACTCCCGCATCGGCATGAGCTGAGTCAAAGGATTCTGCTCCTTATCCGATGTCGATACCCGGGCATAGATGCCAAATTTCGTCAATTTGTACCACCTTTTATAACTTCTTCTTTTCTATATTAATCAGCGTTATCAGTTCCCGCTCTCGTTTAAAATTATTTACGATCTCTGCCCACTCATTCTGCAAAGCAGTGATACGTTCCGGTAGTTGATGAAAAGTCTTTATCGCTGTCTCCAGCTTCTCAATCATCTCGTTACAATGTGTTTCTGTCTGCTCTCTAATCTCTTTCAGCTGGTCGTATTCCAGAACGAACCGGCTCTTACCATGACTGGTGAGTTTTTTTATATTCAGGTTAGTAAAGATCAGTCCGGTGAATGACGGTAATACCTCGATGCCGTAATCTTTAATCGCTCTAGCTGTAATCTGACCAGCGGTTGCCCGGGTAATTCCTTCTAAAGCCAATACGCAGGCTGCTTGTATTAACACCAGTTGTATCTTCAATTCTTTCAGGCCCCTGCTGGTTATATTCCCTTTTAAGATATTCAGAATATCATCTGTTTGCTGCATTTAATGTTAGTCCTCCCTATTTTTCGGTACTAGTACTACAATATATATAGTGCTGCTGCTTCTTCATGCCTACCCACTACCTATACCCGTACCCTGTAATGGTTGTTCTCCCAGTACTTTTTTGACGTAGATCTGGTCAGTAATGAATCCCCGGAAATGCCTGCCGTCTTTCCCGCATACCAACATGATGAAGAGCTTATTACTCTTCCTTCCCTTTGCTATCCTTACCGATAAGGTATTTGAGCATATGGGGCAGTTGATCTCTTTCATTCTATTCCCTCCTTCTCTAAATAGAATTTACATAGCAAATACATTGCGGTACTCCTGGCATTAGGACTCTTAGCTTTATAATCTCTAGCTTTGGGTAGTATCCGTCTTAATGCCTCTTCCACCGTTTCAAGTTGCTTGTTAGTAAACTGTAATACCATGTGTTTTAACTTAGCGGCCTGCGACTGTTCCCAAGCCTGCAGGTGCTCGGCAAGATCAAGTTGGTTAAAAGAAGCTAATGATCTCAGACTCTCTGTTGTCTCTGGAAGTAGTGAAAGAACCTTATCTTCCGGAATAGATGAGAGGATGTTTCTCAGGAGTTCTCCCTTTTGTGCCTGGTCATCTTCCCCGTGAAGCCCGTTTAACGCTTGTGCCAGTAGCATAGCTTCGGCATCGTTTAAATTAACCACTACACAAGGTATGGAATTAAATCCCATGTTTCTGATTGCCTTGAGCCGATGGTTACCGGAAAGCACCTCATATGATGAATCTTCATTGGGCCTTACTACCAGAGGTTCTACCAGACCGTATCGGGAAAGGCTCTCGATGAGACGACTGAGTGTTATCTCATCCATATGATTCGGGTTCCATGGAGCTTCGTTAAGTCTTTCGATCGGCAATTCATTTACTTTCATTTTTTCTCCTTCTTCGGATACGGCAGTATCTTTGTGGTTAGTCTCTTTCTGTAAGATGGATCGAGGAAATAAACATATTAATAAATAGGTAAAATCGTTCCTTTTTCAACTTCAATGTTTAACCTTATATACAGTATAATTCCGATAGGATAAGACTATAGACACAGGCGAAAAGGGAGGAATCCGAATTGAATGAAAATAATAGAAAAAGCCAGATGAATGCACTAATTATTTACTTCTCCACTACGGGAAATACTGAGAAGGTTGCTACCGCTATCTGGGAAACTCTAAAAGAAGAGAAGGTGAAGGTAAATCTACTTAAGGTTCAAGATGCTGCTGAAGAGGAATTGTATGACTACAATCTGGTATTTCTCGGTACACCCTCACATTCATTCCTGCCGGCACAACCAGTTATGAATTTCATCAATAATAAAATGAAACTACATAGAGAACGTGGCGATATCAAACTATGTGCGCCTAAAATATCTGGGAAAACTGCTGTAGTATTTTGTACTTATTCCGGACCCCACACTGGGATAAATGAGGCAACTCCAGTAGGAAAATATATGGGACAGTTTTTTGAACATATTGGCTTTGAGATTGCTGCATTCATTTCCTCGACTTTGGATTTCAAATCTTCCATCCCAGATTTTAATTCAGCATTTTCCTTTGTCAATTTGTCAACTGTTGCTTCAAGTTCAAGACTTTTGGTCTCTTTCTTTTTAGCATCTTCTGCAGCGTGAACGTCGGCGTCTTGTTTCATTTTGGCAATTTCTTCTTTGGATAAACCCGAAGAAGCGGTAATACGAATTGATTGTTCTTTACCAGTGGCCTTATCTACGGCTTT
>CAZZHQ010000307.1:0-2347 GCA_964654015.1 uncultured Dehalococcoidales bacterium
GGGTCGGCTTCGTCTCCGAATGGGAACCTTCCTGACAGCGTCTGAACACCAAGGTCTAAAATCGGAATCAAATCACGGTTTCCACAAATTCGGCATTTGTCAATTGCTTTGATTTCCATTGTCATTCCCCTTTCGCCAATATACTTAACGCGCGGTAATTTGCCTGATATAATCTCGAAAGGCCTTTCTCACCGTTATTAGTAGCCTGAGTGTTGCTCCACCTTTGTTGGTAGCGGTGGCCGAATTAAAAATGGCCACTTTGAGGGGGTGTTTCTTTTTATATTTTTCCAGGATGCTGTACCACTTCAAATTCATTTTCTTGACCCATCCAATGTCCAGTTTCCCCAGTGTCTGTAACAATCCATCATGATCACGCGGATATATATATTCGGGGTCAAGGTATTTAACAACCGCCTTTCTAAAATCATCCTGGGTTTTTTCCCAATTTACTTTGTTTAGAACATCCAATTCCGGCACATTAAAAACCAACCGGTTGCCCATTTTCTCTTCATCGGACTCGTACATCGGGTTGTCAGTGGTGTGATGATAGTGATATGTTGTGGCGACTTTGCCGAATCTATGGCCATCCTTCTCGATAACCTGCCTGAGCAACATATCCGTTGCCCTCCACATGTAATCATCATCTACATGATAATTCTTTAGGCAGTCCAGCCTTCCTAATTGGCCCCACGCGGCTGACCTCTTATTCATATCGACACTTTCGGGCACGTCCCTGTAAAACTCGTAGTGCATTATCCTTCGGGATTCAAAATAATCGTAGCTGCCCTTGTGCTTCGCCATCTCATCGTACCAGCCCGATACGAGCTCCATGTCAGCATCAATCATAGCCACCCATGGCGTGGCCGCAAGAGAGAATAAAAGCTCAACCCCCTTTCCTGTTGTCCTTATATCCGGCCGGACATGGACCTCCACGCGGGGGTATTTTCCCAGTATTTCCACGGTTTTGTCTTTCGACCCGCCATCGAGGGCGATGACCCTGTTTACAGGGATTTCTCTGTAAATGGAGTCCAGGCTTTTTTCAAGATATATATCCGCATCCAGTGTAAGCATCAGCACATCTACTGGCTCCATCTCAGGTTCCTTGATCCTGCGATCTACATTTTCAAATGTGCCCAGCATTACTTATTTCCCTCAATATTTTTTCGTTAATTAGTGTGTACTCAGTACCGTTTATTTCAACAGTAGCACCAGGACAGGGTGGACACCAAAACGCTCTAATCTTCTTTTCTATCTCCTCCGCTGTATCGGAAGACTGTATTTGCCTAAGCCTCTCAAAATCGTCTTTTGACATATATCTACCCTGGCTTTGTGGGGTCCCCATGAGGGTTCCTTTTTCCAGCGCTTCAGTAATCACTTCTTTAAATAGTTGCAGTGCGAACTTATGACCTTTTTGTTGAAGGGAAAAAGCTGTTTCTTCTGTAGGATTAATATCAAACTCGAGTGTTTTTATTATGCTACCCGTATCAAATGACTCGTCAACAAAGTGCGCTGTTGCTCCCCAGTATGGTAGATTCTCGTAAATGGCAAAACTATACGGGGCAAATCCTCTAAAGTCTGGCAGAGGTGCAGGGTGGATGTTAATACATCCAATTTTTGGCAAGTCAATAAGTGGTTTTTTAATGCGTTTCCAGAAAAGAAATGATATGACCAAATCAATATCCGTTAAATCAAATTCATATTCCTTTACACGCTGTTTTTCAGGATAACCGTATAATTCCTCGTCGCTTGCTATGGGGATACCATAGTATTCTGCTGTATCCACAAGGCTATTTTCCCCATAAACATATTGACCCTTTGGAGGCGCGACTACAACCACGACATTTATCCCCTTTTCTATAAGGAACCTTAGCCCTTCGCAGGCAATTGGCTTTCGTCCCATATAAATGACTCGCATTTAATAGATTTTCCTTCTGAAAAATATATGAATTACTCTGACTAACTGCTCAGGACAAGCGACTACAGCCAATTTATATTTTTATAATTTCCTTTCTCAGGTCAGCTTTAACCATAATTTTAACAAGTTCCTCGAAACCAACTTTGGTCTTCCAGCCAAGCTCTTTCCGGGCTTTAGTGGAATCACCGAGCAGGAAATCGACCTCCGCAGGCCTGAAATACTGCGCTGAGACTTCCACCAGGACATTCCCTGTTTTAGGGTCGATGCCTGTCTCATCAATCCCTTTCCCTACCCACCTAACAGCAATCCCTGCCTCTTTGAAAGCCATTTCCGTAAATTCCCGTACGGTATGTGATTCTCCCGTAGCTATTACATAGTCTTCAGGTTTTTCCTGCTGCAACATCAGCCACATGGCCTCCACGTAATCCGGGG
>CAZZHQ010000308.1:0-2339 GCA_964654015.1 uncultured Dehalococcoidales bacterium
CCGGATTTATAATTCCCTTACCAATAGTGCGGGCTACCTCCAGACCGGTGGCAGCACCGACAAAGTTAAGCAGGGTAGCCATTATGATTGCGTTTCTGGGGGAGAGAGTTCTGCTACCAATCACTGTGGCAATAGCATTGGCGGCATCAGTAGCACCATTGACCATACTGAAGCCAATAGCCAGGACCATAGCAACCAGAAAAAGCAAGGCGGATTGCTCAGGCATGCTTAACCTTCCTCCGCCATACTACCAGCAATGGAGCCGCAATACATATTGAACTATAGGTGCCAGCGATGATACCTATAAGCATAACTACGGCAAAATTCTGAATTGGTTCACCAACGAAGAGCAGTAGGGCTACTACCACAAACAACGTGGTTAAGCTGGTGTTCAATGAACGGCCTAAGGTCTCAACCAAAACTGTTGTTCACTACCTCCTCAAAATCGAGGCCCCCATTTTTGAGCGAGTTCTCACGAATTCTATCAAAGATGACGACAGTATCATTAATACTGTAACCGATGACAGTCAGGATGCCGATAACGAACATTAGATCGATTTGCCACCCCAATATGCCACCTAGAATCGAAAAAGTGCCCAGTGCTATTATTACATCGTGGATTAGGGCGATTACAGCGCAGGTGCCATAACGGAATGGGTTTGGCATCTTACGAAATGCCCAAGCAATATAAAGCAGTATGCCAATGATGGAAATAGCTACAGCAATGGCTGCATTCCTGATTGTCTCAGTAGCCACCATGGGCGAAACGGATTGTAACTCCTTGACTTCGAGAATGCCAAATTCAGCTACTAGCTGGGACTCCAGTGCTACCCTGGCCTCACTACTCATATCTGGCAGGCGCAAAAGGAAGTCCCCTTCCCCGGTACGTTGAATGAGGGCGCTCTTATAGCCTACATCGGTCAACTCCTGTTTTATGCTCTCCTCGTCTACTTCCTGTGTGAAACTGATTATCATCAAGGAGCCACTGCTAAATTCAACCCCGGCTTTAAGACCAAAAGTAGCCAAGGAGATAATGCTGGCAAGCACTACAACACCAGAAACCAGAAAGAACCAGAATCTCTTACCGATAATATCAAACATCGCCTCACCTTATAGAGCGAGGCAAAGGCAAGAACGAGTGGAGGTGGTATATCGAGATATTGATATGATTGACCGATTGTCCGTAATGTTACATTTTGGCTTAATGTTTTATGAAGTACCGTGCACTGTTGTACCTAATTGCGGGCGTCACATCTTTTTGACACGCCACGAAATTACTCTTTCTACAGTGTAGAACCTTCCACAACTATTGCATTTGTAGAGAATTTTAGTGGGGCCGGCCTCGTCTTGTTTCTCCACAGTGCTATAGGAGCCAGTGCTTGGGGTACCGCAGTAGGGGCAAGCAGTAGAGCCAGTTTGCTTTCTCTTAGGACTCTTCGTCATATATTCCCCCCCCCGTTAATACCTCTTTGGATGCCCATTAATTAGGAGGCAATTACTTTTGGTTGATTACATTGTACCCCATCCCGACATAGCCAAACAGAAAAGGTTCAATCAAACTATACTTTGAGGATAGCAAACAGTCATCCCCTTTCTCAGTCCTATACCGTTCAGCCAACCACCTCCTTACCCAGAACGCCTTATTTGACGAGGTGATGCCACTTTTAGCTTTCCCCTGCCTATTTCCCAAGGAAGGGAGAACCTTCCATATGACTATTTTTCAAAGCAACAAATGCCTTGTCCAAAGATTGGGCCTCTTGGGTTACATTTTCCTTAAGCGTGCTTAATTCTGTTTCGAGAGTAGATACACTCACCTCCAAGGCATTAATAGCTTTAATGGCTTCTTCCCTAACCTTGGCAACCGCTGCCTCTGCCGCTTTTCTGGCCGCTTCAGCTGCCCTCTCGCCAGCTGCCTTTGCTTGAGCCGCAGCTTCTCTAGATTCTCTAGCTGCAGCTTGAGCTTGTCTTACTGCTTCCTCTACACGTCTAATATAATCCTCAAGCTCCTCCAGAATCTGGGGTAGAGGTTCAGTCATTATCTTTGGTTGTCTCTCCTCCATTTTCATCGGTTCTTGTGGACCCTCTTTCTCCTTTCGAGGTGAATTACTCATTTAGTTACCTCCTTTGCCTTATCGAACTCAGTTGGCTAATACCTCTCTAAAGTTTTTCTTCAATCTAGTTACTGCTCTACATTTTGAAGCTCGGATGATATAGGAATCAGTCTAATCTTACTACCTATACAAGGGGGGAAGGACTATTCAATACAGAAGCTGCCCTTCCCCCCAGCTAGTGTCTACGAAACGTCTTTCAAGTACTATTTCTTCTTAGGTGTTCCAGGC
>CAZZHQ010000309.1:0-2338 GCA_964654015.1 uncultured Dehalococcoidales bacterium
TACTGGAAATAGCATAATAACGCTAATCTACTGTCCAGGAAATGGGGCAAGTCCACTTTGCCAAACCTTCCTAACCTAATCTGTCCAGTTTTAGGGGTTTACTCCAAGAAGCGTTGACAATGCTCAGCAGGTACAACTACAATTAAACAAATATAGGAATAATCACTTGTCCTCTGTGTCAGTCAATTTAATCTGATAGCATTTAATTGTGACTCTAATAAGTACATGATAACTAATTAGAACAGAATACTTTAAAAAAATGTTGAGAAAATGGGCTAATGATAGAACGTCTCGGTGAAATATTTAGGCTTCTTTCTCAGTGTCTGAAGTACCCTACAAAGTCTGATATCAATTACTTAAGTAAATCGTTTTTCGCTGAAATAGCTATGCGCCTTCAGAATTTGCCTTCATCCCCTGGTTTAAACAATAGCTTTGTAGAATTGAGGCAATCAATTGCCCCCATTCTTTCGAGCGATAGACTAGAAGACTTACAGATAGAATATACAGGGCTTTTCATATATGCTGGAAGGGGTACTGTCTGTTACCCGTACGAGTCGATGCAATTAGAGGCAAACAAGCGATTGGTAGGAGACAGTACGATTGCTGTAAAACAGCAGTACAAACTCTATGGTTTGCGTGTATCACATGGATTTGCTGACTTGCCGGATCACATTGCTGCTGAACTTGAATTTATGCATTTTCTGTATCGCAATGCCGGCATCGATGGCACTGTCTACGATGCTGACAGTTTTCTGAAACATCATCTGTTGAAATGGGTTTCGGCACTGCATACTTGTCTTAATAAAACCGATTCTAAATTCTATAAACCTGTTGTCAAATTTATCTGTGAATTTTTATTAGAGTTGGCTAGCTGGGATAATGCCTTTTCTAAGAACGGCAATAAACAGTTTTTAAAGGATATGACATATGACACCAGTACGCTAAAACTTCTTGAACCGTATGATGCAAGCATGGAACCAGAAGTGCGTTGGGTTTACACAACGACCACAGAACGTGATTGGTATTCACCGGTGAAGGTAAAAGTGGTTAATGGGAGAGTTGAAAAAATTACTGGTAGAGAAGATATTCCTTATTATGACGGTAAGCAGAATGTCAGAGCGCTAGCTTCTATTGCCAAGATATATGCTCCTGATAAGCTCAAATTCCCTCTTCGGCGTGTCGGAAAACGCGGTGAAGGTAAATTTAAGCGTATTAGCTGGGATGAAGCACTTGCAGAAATTACCACCGTGTTTAAGACATACCGTGATGAAGGCAGAGCTCGCGAGGTGGCTTTTCTACGAACTCATCCTCCTATGGAATATATGTTTAATCACTTTACTCACCACTACGGTACTCCAAATGATATACATACTTCGACTACCTCCTGTTACGCTGATGGGGACATTGCAAATAAACTGACTGCTGGAAATGACATGGGTTATGACATGGGCAAAGACGACTTTGCCAATGCTCGTTATACCCTGTTTATCGGCCACAACCTGCTTAATGGCATACGTCAGATTACCCGCGCCGCTCGTTTTGTAGATGGAATTCGTCGGGGTATGAAATACATTTTTGTGGATCCGCGCCTTAACGAGGGTTCTTATGCCCATGGTGCCGAATGGGTTCCTATCAGGCCTGGTACAGATGCTGCTTTTCTATTAGGTATAATCAATGTTCTAATAAGAGATGAACTTTACGATGCCGATTTCCTCATAGAAAAGACCAATGCCCCCATACTAATTCGTCCGGATGGATATCCCCTTAAAGATGGTATGGGCCACTTCCTAGTATGGGATAATAGCAAAGGGGAAACTTGCACTATTGATGAGGGAATCAATCCCGCACTTAAAGGGATTGTTGATGTAAATACTGTTGACTTTACTGGAACATGTAAGACTGCTTTTCAATGCCTGATTGAACGAGTGTCGGAATACGCACCAGATATTGCTGAGCGTATATCCGGTGTGCCAGCAATAAAGATCGAAGAGATGGCCCATGATATGGGAGCGGCACGCCCTGGTGTCTGCATTTACAGTCAGAATAATGTTTCTGCACAATATTCTAATAGTCTTCAAATGTGTCGTGCACGTAACGTACTTATGTGTTTACTTGGTGTATTTGATCGTCCCGGCGGTAAGTATTATGACCCCACCGGCCCTACCGGCTTGAAACTGAATAGTCCTGCAAATTTTCGTATTCCTATCTTGGTATACGACATGAAGCCAGAACGTGTTGACTGGGATCCCAAAGTACATCCAGGCATCTTTACAAAACTAGCATCATATCCTATCGGAGTAGTACAAAATGTGCTGAAGGCAATAAAAACTGGTGAGCC
>CAZZHQ010000310.1:0-2337 GCA_964654015.1 uncultured Dehalococcoidales bacterium
GGTAAGAAGCTGAGAGTTGCTATAGACACCATGGGAGGTGACTACGCTCCCGGAGAAATAGTGAAAGGAGCAGTTAGAGCTGCCAGCGAAGGGAAAACAGAGATTGTCCTTGTTGGTCCAGAAGCTATTCTTAGAAAAGAGCTGGGCAAATATTATATCGCGCATCTCCCCATCACTATAATCAAAGCTGAAGAGGTCATTAAAGAGGGAGAGGCCCCTGCCTTTGCTATATACCACAAACCAAATGCAACCATAAATGTGGCTATGGAATTAGTTAAATCGGGTGCTGTTGATGCTATTCTCAGTGCCGGACCCACGGGAGCAATAGCAGTAAGTGCTATGAAAACTCTGGGGCTAATGCCAGGAATTAATCGTCCAGTTATTTGTGCGCCTTTTGTAGGACTTGCCCCAAAAACAGTGCTTGTCGACGGTGGCGCCAATGTTGACTGCAAACCCCATCACCTTTTATCTTTTGCAGTTATAGGGTCTGTCTATGCTAAGAAACTGTTTAACGTCAGCGAGCCAAAAGTTGCCCTTTTAAGTGTCGGTATTGAAGAAGGCAAGGGCACTACATTGATAAAAGAGGCCTATACTCTTCTCCATGATAGTGGTTTGAATTTCATCGGCAATATCGAAGGCTACGATATCCTCGCTGAGAAAGCTAATGTCATTGTTTGTGATGGAGTAATAGGCAATGTACTGATGAAATTCTACGAAAGGATGGGCCACTATTTTGCCAGATGGCTGAGACATCAGGTAGATATTCTCCCTCTAGCCGGATCTGTTATGAAAATACTTGACCAGGTAAGGTTATTCAACAGAATAACCAGTAATGAACGGGATAGCGGGGCGTTACTATGGGGAGTCAAAGGCATGGTCCATCTGCTACATGGCGACAGCCAGGCGAAACAGGTAACTCGAGCTATAAAAAGAACAGCAGAACTTGTTAATCTAGATGTAGTTAACTTTCTGGAAACTGAACTTGCTGCGATGAACAATACTGAACAGATCGGTTACCAATGAGATAATCAGGCTGGTACGAATGATTTCAGGTTCCGATAGTCACTGATTGTTATACAGATATTGTCATCCCTTCATAGCCCAATCCAATGTCAGCATTTAATTCGATAGCCACCTGGTCAATTTCTTCTTTTATCTGTTGTTCATAAGGAAGTGCTCTATGAATAACAATCACTCTTGGCAAATACCCTTTGAGTTGTCTAAATTGACTAAGTTCTTCCTTAAGCGACTGAGGGGATAAATGTCCTCTACTGGCTAGTTCTTCAGTAAATTTGCTAGGTGCTGTAGCCTCAATAAGAATCAACTGAGGATTGATATGATGCCAACAATCATCTAATCCTGGCCCGGTATCACCTGTGTAGAATAAGCTTCTTCCTACCGGTGAAGTGACCAAATAACCAACACCTGGTACACTATGCTTGACTGGTAAGGGTAAGACCTCATATCCATCTATAATCTCTTTTTTATAAGGCTCTATTTCACAAAGCTTCAGGGGAGGTTTATCCTCCGCTGGCGACATAGTCTGAGGACACATAGCACCTTTCAAGACCAGTGTGGGATTTTTCAGTAAATCAACATATATTCTTCCATCAAGTAAACAAGGAACAATAATATCGAAGGTTTGTGGTAACGCATGAACTGTCACCTGCCCTTGCCAAAGGATAACATTGAAGCCCAAAGTGGGTAGATCTCGAGTATGGTCAAGATGATGATGTGTGAGCAATACAGCTCTAATTTGCTGTTGCTGTGACAGTGTCAGTGAAGAAGCTAACCCTCCTGCATCGATAACCAGATGACCATCGATAAGCAGAGAAGTGGGGTGTGCGTCTTTACTCTCAAGGTCATGGGCCCCAAGGATGCTCAGTTCCATTTTGCTGGTTGTTTTATGACCTGCCCGGTTGCGCCAGAGAATTTACTCCATTCAGAAAGTTTCTCTGCCATAATTCGATAGCCTTTCTCTGTAAGCTGATAGTAACGTCTCTTTTGTTTCTTGGCTACCTGCTGCCACGAACTCAATACAAGGCCATTCTTTTCTAAACGACGTAAGGCAGAATAAACTGTACTCCCGGTGAGTTTGAAATAACCATTGCTTCTCTGTTCCAATTCTTTAGCAATTCGATACCCATGCATAGGCAGATCACTAATAATGAAAAGCATCAAAGGCTCAACTACCCCACTCAATAATTGTTGCAAATAAGTATGAGACATCTCGGATTAAGTTTAACATTATTGATTCATTGTGTCATTTACTTCTTACAAACTTGTTGAAACTCCATGATAATGTCCTCTATAGGACTCGATAGAAATGTCCTCTTT
>CAZZHQ010000311.1:0-2311 GCA_964654015.1 uncultured Dehalococcoidales bacterium
AAACTTGACTGTTAGTTGTGCACTTCCACCTAGTGTCTTGACACCCTGATTCTTTCAAAAACTCCCCGGTAGGGAAGGTCTTCCAGCTTTGGTAGACCGTGCATGTCAATAGGTAGAACTAAATCATTCTCAAAGACCTTTGCTTTGGTCTATTGAAGTTCGAATTCCCTAAGCTCCACCATTATGTACAAAAGGTAAGTTTCGTACTTTTAAAGAGAAGTTTCCACCACTATTTTGATATCTCGCACCTCTATCTGTTTCAATATACCATAGCCGGGGCTTTGCTCCATAAGTGCCTCTTGCTCCAAAAGTCGTCCGGGGGCTGCAATGGTTACTTACCAGACGAACTGACCTCTGCTTCGACTAATTGCATCATTGACTTGAGGTAAAAATCAAACCGCTCCTGCTTAAACTGCCAAAGCCGTTCCATCATCTCGACAACCACAGAGCCCTCATTAGTACCGTCGGCCTTCGTGTAGTTACGGGCCTTACGTTCAGGCTGTTCAAGAAGCGCTTTTGGCAACTCGATACTGCGAGCTTTATCAAAGTAGTCTTGAGTTGCTCTTTGTTCAGCCACCTCGCACAAATCTCTAAAAGCCTTATCCCACTTCCGTTTACCAATCAGGCGTGCCAATGCAGTTGTATCCAAATTGAGTACCAATGTTGGTTGCACTTTCATATGGTTACTCCTATTGCATCCTCACTATTTTTGCCATATATTACCATAAAATACTCTGACAAGCACGAAACAGTCAAGATTGATAGCGACAGGTCAACATAGCTGATGCTGTTCGAGTCACATTCTGACGACAAGTTGGATCGAGCGCCAGCCGAGTTTATGTTGTCAATCAGCGAAATGGGACTTTTAAAACCGAACACTTTGGCATAATCAGGCGGCGTTTACAAACTCCTTGAGGTTCCGGTTGTAGTCTCTACGGCGATTGATTGTTTGTATTTGCACCTCCTTTCGGCGTTGCAGGATCTGCTCTCTTCTGCCATACAAGACATCGGCAGGCGTCACGTTGCCGAGGGCCTTGTGATAAAAGTTCTTGGGGGAAACGTGAGGGTTGTGTTACGGTTAGGCAAAAACAAGGTTACATTGAAAAAACTGTGAATTTGGGAAAAAGGCAGTAGCTGAACCTTCGAGAGAATTGCTCTTGTTCAGCTTGATGTGAGGTGGACCCCATTGTTAGGACAGGATAGGGGTAATATTAAGGTCGGGTACTGCTATCCTCAAGGGGTCTGATGTTAAGGATTCTACCATACCTCCATTAGTAGCTTCTACCAGGATTGAATTATATACTTCGGCCGGTGTCCGGTAACCATGGGTCTGGTGGGGACGCTCGGTGTTTGTAGAAGCGGAAGTAGTTATCGAGACCGATCCTGGCTTCTCTGGCGTCCTGATATGCTTTCAGATATACTTCCTCGTATTTCACTGACCGCCATAACCGCTCGATGAACAGATTGTCATTGTAGCTTCCTTTCTCATCCATGCTGATCCTGATGCCGCGCTGTTTCAGAAGCAAAAAAGAAGCCTTCCTGTCCTGTCCGACAAGAAGGCTGATTACTAGTTAAAGGCGTTAATTTTAGCATCGCTCTAACGCCTTCAGAAGGCAGTTCTGGAGCAAGCCAGCAAGGGGTAACTAAGTTACAAGGCTAAACCTCAAGCTAAAGGTTCTGTCTATTGTACACGTTGGCCCACCATAGTGTACAATAGGGGGAACTACGAGAGTCTCTTGATGTGGAGCACCTACTGAAGGTGGGATATTATATTTAAGCACGACTTCGTGACCGGCAACTCTTATTTCTTTGACAAAGCTCTTGATAAAAGATTTCTTCTCAATCAGTGGGCTATCTTCGAGTAGATTTCGCAGGTCTTCAACGTAGCTCTTTACCGTTTCCATATCGGCAAACTCTAACTTCCTATCAGAAAGCAGGTTTTCCAATTCTAAGCGTACAGCATTTAATTGTTCCTGGCGTTGCCTTAGGCGCTGTATCCGGGGTGACAGGTCAGCAAGCTTTAAACTACCGGTTTCCAGAGCATCATACAATCTCTCTAGGCGATGATTAACACCTTCTAGCTCCACAGAAGTAACGCTCAAGCGCTCACTATAATCATCAGCTGAGGCATCCATCTCTTCGTTTACCAGGTGTACCAACTCTTTAAGATTTTCATAGGTGAGGATATGTTCTTTTATCTTGCGGATGACCGCTTGTTCTAGCTTGTCTTTCTGGGTATACCCGGCGGAGCAAGACCCTTGTATCTCAAACAAGGTGGTAGAATGTCAGACGGAGGCCAGGCATGGTAGAC
>CAZZHQ010000312.1:0-2307 GCA_964654015.1 uncultured Dehalococcoidales bacterium
CTAAAGAAATGGGCGCTTATGCGATCTCAGGCAATTTTTGATTTCGTATTTGATTTTTCTGATTCTCTATCCTTAGATTTTGACTTCTAACCCCTATCTATAACTTTGATCACGAATTTATACTTACTTAGTTATGAGTCAAGAGCAGACCCCTCTAATAAGCATCATAGTCCTCGACGTGTCCACAGATGTTGCATTTGGACTTAAATGGAGCTATTTCCAGCAATATCCCGGGGGGAAAGTGGCGTTGGCAGAGCTGATAATTAAATCCCTTAGCAATTTCCGCCTCGGCAATTTTCAGGTTCTTTTCGGCCTCTTCTAATTTCTGCTCAACATCGTGTTTTTTATCCCCCGAGGGGATAAGATCTTTCAATTTTTTTAGTGTGGTTATGGTAGTGGAAACGAGGCCGATACCTTTTGACAGTGAATCGATATCCATAGTTTTCTCCTTTGCCGAACGCTCAGCGTGAGGGGCTGGCAAGCGAGCGCCAGCGAGTATTGTCCTACTCGACGCTGTGGTTAGGGAAATAAGTTCCATTTAAAACTATTTCATCTAATTTATCACCAGACCAAACATTTGGGTTTTTCAAAACATATTTAATTGATTCCCGTAATATCTTCCTTGTTTGGAGGAGATAAATATCATTTAGTTTTTTCAATTTTTGTGATTTTTCACCATGAACAATTGTATTCCGAAGGGAGTATGCTTCTTTTATGAATTTGAATAGTTCTTTCCTGTGTCCCGTATTTTGACCTAAAAGGTGTGCAATTCTTATTCGAAGCCTATAGCCCAACTCTTGGCTGGTATCTTTTAGGAACAAATTTTCCAAAGCTATTATACAGTCAATAAAACCATCGCGAAACGGGTACGGCTCAATATAGCTTTTATTGAAGTAGCTGAGAGCTAAACTAATGATTGATAGAGAAGGAAGGTTATGCTCGGAAAAGAAAGATATGAAGCCTTGGACGTTCTCGCCAATCAATTCGTAGGATCGTTTAAGAAGTTCTGATTGTGGAGGCGTCCAGATCATATAATGAAGTAATGCGTTTGCGGATAACGCGTAATGAGGTTCATCAGAATAACGTTGAACGATTAGATTAAAACCAACTGATTCTTCCTTGTAAAGCCTCAACAAAGTTACGACTCTTTCAATTTCCTTACGAGCATCTTGCAAATAAATATCGGGTTCACTTTCGGGCCGGTTTTTAACTATTTTGACCTGTAGTAATCTCTCCGACCTACTTATATTAGTCCATCTTCGCTGTAGATCGTTTAGCACTTTTAAATCACCTTCGGTGGCAGGGCGTATTATAAGATTCTTGTTGAGTACGATTTCACTCTCATTGGAATAGAAATTTGTTAAGGGAGCCCAAAAATTATAAATGTAATCGCTCATGATCTTGTCCCTAACTCTCGCATCAGCGGGGCCGCGCTGAACACGCGGGGAACGATAAGAAACTTGCTTCGCGGCCTCCGCTGGATGCTTGTGTTAGGCGACGTTTGGAACATATACGATTCAGGCTTTATCACAAGTTGCTAGCAAGCTTCGATAGCAAATCTGCAAGCCTGAGAACAGAATGTTCTTTCATAACTAAACGCTGTCTGACTGAATAGCTTATGTCCCTAGACTTGTCTATATATTCCTGATCAACGATACTATCCTTATGGGTGAGCAAATGTCTTTGTTGAAAAAGCTTATTTAGCTCTACCATCTCCGTTGGTGAAAGAATACTCTCATATCCTTTTCCAGTTGCATCCCGCCAAAGTTTGCTGGACTCTGTCAGATTCTGAAAAACATTCTTCCTCGTCTTAAAGCTAGAAGCATTTGGTAACGTAGAAAACCTTTGTTCTGCAAAACGCTGAAATGAGGAAACCAGTTTCCCCAAACCAGTCTCAATGATCTGGCGAATTGTATCTTGTGCAGCATCAGCACCGAAGTTAGATGCGATAGTCTCTTTCATCATAGGAATCATATCGATGGATTTGCGCACAGCTTCGAGTGCTTGTTCAAATAAAGTAGTCGCTGAATTGTGACCACAAACTGGACAAAAGAAGGCTGCTCCAATTGAAGCATATTTACAGCCACAAGCTTCGCAAACAAATTTCTGCTGCATTGTTTCAGCTGCTTCAATTGGAATAATGGCTGGCGGCGCACCGGGTCTTACTGATAAAGAGACTTTTAGAAAAGCATTCCTGGATTGTTGCCGATTTCCCTGTTCAGCCCCTCTTTGCATTGCCTTATTGATTTCTCTATGAGCATGGCCCAAGCTGACGGATTTGATGTACTCGATTTGTTCCTCTGTATT
>CAZZHQ010000313.1:0-2302 GCA_964654015.1 uncultured Dehalococcoidales bacterium
CCGGCTCAGATTGGGCTTCAAAAAAAGCAGCGATAGGATTGCCCGCGATGCCTGACTGGGCCGCGATAATCGCCGCATGGGTGCGGCTACGTGCCTGCAGCTTGCCGATAACGTTTCCGACGTGTTTCTTGGCAGTGTCCAAGGTGATAAAGAGAGTTCCGGCGATTGCCTTGTTTGAGTCTCCGTTCCCCATGAGCCTGAGCACATCGACCTCCCTGGGGGTGAGGTGAGCAGCCTCAGCCGTGCGCTCGGCAAGCGTCATCCGCCCGTTTTGAATCAGGTCGTCCACGGCCTTGCGCAGCAATTCCGTCTTCATCTGCGCCCCGCCCTCGCCCACTTGATGGATGCTCTGCAGCAGCGTTTCCGGCGTCATGTCCTTGAGAAAGATGTACCCCCCCGCGCCCGCCTGGATGGCGTCAATGACATTGGAATCGTTGTCGAACTCCGTCAGCACCAGGACAGCTACCTCTGGGAATTCGTTCATGATAAGCCTCGTCGCCTGCACGCCATCCAAACGCCTGGGCCGCGTTTCGGTCAACACCACGTCTATGGGCCGCCCCCGGGCATAGTGCTGTTTCAACTGCGGAAGAGCTTCACGTCCATCCGCAGCACTTCCCATCACTTCAATTCCCTGGTCTTTAGCCAGGATAGCCTGTAAGCCCGCCCGAATAACCGGACTGAAGGCAATCAGCAGGACCCTCAGATTTTCACCTTCGCGTTGCTTGACTACCATCGTGGGGCACCTCCTTGGTAGACTTTAGTGCCGCCTTCTAGATACTAGTCTACCCCTCTACCCCCACTTTGTCAAGTGCTATTAGTTACCATCGATTACCCTTTTAGAGGCTTGTGGCCCCGGGATACAAGGTACATACTTATTATTAGCTGGTGGGACTATTCTTGCCCATGGAGCATTCATCGTAAGGGGAGTGCCGGTCGGTCCTGGGCGATAAGAAACACCCCAAATATTTCTGGGGTGAAGAAATAAACAAAAATAAACAAAAAAAAGGAGAAAAACGTGAAAAAGAAAATTTTTAGTATGTTGCTTACCCTGGTACTGGTGCTGAGCTTCAGCCTGGTAATGGCCGTGCCGGCAATGGCAGGCGCCCCTGAAGCGCCAGTCGACCTTGGGTCGGCCGGTAGTTTCGCGATTCTGGCAAAATCAGGAATCACAACCACTGGGACCACCTCAATTGTTGGAGATATTGGAGTGAGTCCAATCACCTATGCCGCTATCACAGGATTTTCATTAATACCTGTAGTACCTGATGGCACGAATACATTTTCGACATCAGTTCTAGTTACTGGAAAAGTTTATGCGGCCGACTATACGGAGCCTACTCCTACTAACCTAGGCATAGCTGTACTCGACATGGAAGCCGCGTATGACGACGCCACTGGACGGACACTACCCGACTTTACTGAACTGGGCGCCGGAGATATTAGCGGGCTGACACTCGTTCCCGGACTCTACAAATGGAGTTCTTGTGTGATAATACCAACGGATGTCACCCTCTCGGGCGGCCCGGATGATGTCTGGATCTTCCAGATAGCGGGAACTCTCACCGTGAGCAACGATGCCCATGTTATTCTGAGTGGTGGCGCACAGGCCAAGAATATCTTCTGGCAGGTTGCAGACGTAGTGGCTCTTGGATCAGCCTCTGTTTTCAATGGAAATATATTGGCCAAAACAAATATTACGATGACCGACGGCGCAACGCTGAACGGCAGAGCGCTGGCACAGACAGCGGTTACATTAATCGCCAATACCATTACAGCGCCTGCCCCAGGTGTAGCACCAGTTCAACCGCCAGCGTCCAATATTACGGTGTCCGGTACCAATGCGGGCGATGTGGCCCCAGTGGTAACTGGCGGCGGCTTCATCAACGTGGTCAACAATGGTGACCATGTTGCGGCTACTCAAACCGGAACAGGAACGATCAACATTGTCAATAATGGCGGTGAGCTTATCGCGACCAACACTGGCAATGGTGTGATGACGATTAACAGCACGGCGACTGGTTTCGTGACAGTTACCAACACTGGAAACGGTCGTGTCAATGTGACTGCGACTGGTTCGGCTCCGATCACCCTCACCCACACCGGTGATGATGACTTTACGTACCCCAACTAACAGCGAAGGGGAGCATCGAGTTGTGGCTGGGGCTTAAAAAAGCCCCAGCCAGGCCGAGAGGAGGGAAGACAAATTTTAGACTATGCCAACAACAATATTCTTTTAACATTCGATATTTACACAGACCGTAAGGTCGTGGGAAGTTTAACAGGAGGTTTTATAACATGAAAA
>CAZZHQ010000314.1:0-2282 GCA_964654015.1 uncultured Dehalococcoidales bacterium
ACAATGACCAGTAACACCAGCAACACCAAATTTACAGCCAGGATTTTTCTACCAACAGTCATTTTGTTTCCCTCCCTTCGGAAATAATGATATTTTTATCGGACAGTATTTTTGCCGCATCGAGAATTACCATTCGTTCTCTGGTCACGCCTTTCAAGTACTGCGCACGGATGCCGGTCAGGGTTGGAAGAGCTGTCTCAATATCCCCACCAGCAAGCTTTCGAATACCGATTACTGCGTCGGCCAGGACGCCAAACTCCATGTTGTCGTCTTGGACGATGATGATCTTATTAAGGTCAGAAAGTCCCCTTTCCGGCAGCTCAAAGAACTTCTTTAAGTCTATGACGGAAAGGATTTGCCCTCTAATGTTTACTATTCCTCGAACAAACGGCGGTGTGCCGGGTAGAGGCGTGATTTCGGACAGGGGATATATCTCGCGGACATAAGCCGACTCTATGCCATAGGTTTCATACGCCAGAAGGAACTCCACGACCTCCAGGTAGTCCTGGTCAAGCAACTCCTTTTCCGTTTCACGCGCCAGTAATTTGGCTCTGGCTTTGAGGATCTCCTTCTTCTCTTTAGATGTCAACAAAAATCCACGCTCAAGGTCTACTTGAGCCGATTCAAGACGCTGGTGGACTTCCTGCCAATCGATGGCCGCCGGTCGTTCCCTCTGCCTGTTTTTCTCTCCGCTTTTCATACGAACCTCTCCACATACCTCGTTGACTGGATAATGTCCATCAGCCTACCCGCAGTTATCCCCTCTGATTCGGCTAAGATTGCTTCCTTGGGATACGCCTTCAGAAGTGAAATGGCATTCTCAAAATGTTTGTCTGCCTGTTTTAGCTTTCCCTGTCGCAGAGAAAGACTGCCCAGGGCGAAATGGACAAGCACGAAATCCTGGTCAAGATACAGCGCTCGTTTCAGAGAAGCGGCGGCTGCTTCCATGGCTCCCTGTTCCTCCAGGATTGCCGCCTGAATATAATACACTCCGGGATTGAGCTTATCATTAGCTACGGCCTTCTCACACCACTCCAGCGCCTCAACAAGTTTGCCCTGGTTAGCGTAAGCCCGGGCCAAAAGTGATGCTACCCTGGAGTCAGCCCCATTTTGGGAAAGCAAGCCTGGCAATGTTTCGGTAACTTCGGCATATAGCCCTTGGCCATAAAGTGCCAGCGCTGCCTCGTACGGGGTTGGCTGTACCTCTACGGGCTTTGTTACCTCGGCTTTCAATGAAGGAAGCGGCTCCAGGCGGTAAGTAAATACTGGCTCCGGTTTGGCAGGAGCGGGTTTGGAGACTAGCCTGTCGAGTCTTGTGCCAAAGTCTGGAACAGGATACACAGGCTGCGAACCCAAATTCTTTCTATAAACGGTTAAGCCGTGAAAATGGATGGTGGTGAACTGGGAGTAGAGAACAGGCGAGGTTTCAACGGAGCTGACGATGAGCCAGCCGCCATCCACAAGGGAATGATAGAGTTTTTGAATGACCTTTTCTGTTTGTTCCGGGGTAAAGTACATCAGCACATTGCGGCAGAAGATAATGTCCATAGCGTTGGTATTGTTCAAGAGGGACGGGTAGACATCTTCGGCTAAATTGAGGTGAGAAAAAGTCACCATTTTCTTGATATGGGGGACAATCTCGTAATGACCATCTTTTACACTTCTGAGATATCTCTCCTTAAGCCATCCGGGGGCATCACGAAACGACCATTCGCTGTATGTCGCCCGCGATGCTTTCTTCAAGAAACGAGGGTTGATATCCGTGGCCAGGATAGTGGTGTTCCATTCCTTCAAATCGGCAATTGCTTTGCTTAGTAAAATAGCCAGGGAGTATGGCTCTTCGCCGGTGCAACAGCCGGCGCTCCAGACCCTGAGGTACTTTTCCTTGCCGCGGCGGGAACGAAGTAATTCGGGCAGGATATACTCCTCAAGGGCTTCAAACGCTTTGTTATCTCTATAGAAGTAGGTTTCGCCAACAGTGAGATTGCTGGCCAGTATCTCCAGCTGGTTTCTAGGTAAAGGTATTGACAGCACGTGCTGGAGAAACGATTCGGTCTCCTGAAAGCCCAGCTCTTTAGCAGCAGAACGAATACCGCGTTCCAGGTCACGCCATCGCTCCCTGGGGAAGTGCAAGCCAATCCGCTCAGCCACGAACTTGCTGAACTGTTCCAACGATACCCCTGAAACCACTGCGGCCATTTTTCCCCTTACTCCTTCTTCTTCAGGGCAGAATCCAGTTCTTTGTCTTCCTCAAGCGACAGAAATTTGTCTAAATCGTGAAT
>CAZZHQ010000315.1:0-2281 GCA_964654015.1 uncultured Dehalococcoidales bacterium
TTTTAGTCTCGGTGAAAAGCTGGTAGTCGTTACGGCGAATATAGCCGGGGATTTAGCGGAGCGCAGCGGCAAAAAGGCCCAGTATGAAAAAGCCAAGAAAATCCTCAAACAGTATATGCGGTATGATGCCGGTATTTTTGTCTTTAATGACCCTAGCGGTAATTTCCGTTTGAGTTTGGTTTATGGCACGCCGGATGCAACCCGTATGGCCTGGAGCAATTTCCGCCGCTTCACTTACTTTGTA
Source organism: uncultured Dehalococcoidales bacterium (assembly GCA_964654015.1). Lineage (GTDB taxonomy): Bacteria > Chloroflexota > Dehalococcoidia > GIF9 > AB-539-J10 > JAUUZT01. Next base: position 245 of record CAZZHQ010000315.1, read on the forward strand.
AGCAGAGATCAAGCATATAGAACATTTATGGATAGGGTTGGTGGTTGCTCTTTTTCAAGCCTGGATGTTATTAAAGATGCCTTCTCGGTCGAGAAGGTCAATAAAGAGTTCTACAAGAAGATTGCTAGCTTCTTTTATAGATTAACTGATTATATGTGCAATAAAGAGATGATACTTCCCTCCGTTAGTGTAGATGATAAGAAAACATATCAGGAATTTGTTGTTAGGCTGATTGGGCGGATCGTATTTTGTTGGTTCTTGAAACATAAGAAATCATCAGGTGGTATAGCCTTGATACCAGAGACTGTTCTTTCTTCAGAAGCGACTAAGCAAAATCCACATTACTATCATTCCGTATTGGAAAAGTTATTCTTTGATGTACTTAATACACCCCAAGACATGAGAAAAGCTAATACACTAAGTAGTGCTGAAAGAATCCCTTTCTTGAATGGTGGGCTCTTTGACCCACAGCAAGATTACTACGAGAAAGGGCAACCGAATGGTGGACTAAAAGTTAAAGATGATTGGTTTAAGCAGTTTTTCGAAGTACTGGAGCAGTATAACTTTACCATTGATGAAAATAGCACGGTTGACGCTGATGTCTCAGTTGACCCTGAAATGATGGGTAGGATATTTGAAAACCTTCTTGCGGAAATAAACCCCGAGACAGGCAAAACTGCCAGGAAGGCAACCGGTAGTTATTACACTCCCCGTACAATTGTCGACTATATGGTAGAGCAGAGCCTTAAGCAGTACCTGCTAACAAAAACACATATTAGCGAAGATAATATAGCCAAATTGCTATCTTATGAGACGGAAGTTATTGACCTGAGAGACAATGAGAAAGAATCAGTAGTCTCTGCTCTTGCCGAGATTAAGATCATAGACCCCGCTTGCGGTTCTGGCGCTTTCCCCATGGGCGTATTACGTAGAATGTTATCAATCATGGAAAAAGTTGATCCAAAATTAGAAGTTTGGCGAAGACAATATTTGGATTCTCTTGATGGTGTCGTTAGACAAACGGTAGAAGATAACATCCGTAAAGAGAACTGGGACTATGTTCGCAAACTGCTGGTAATCAGGGATTCTATATATGGTGCAGATATTCAACCTATTGCAGTTGAAATATCTAAACTCAGGTGTTTTCTATCGCTGGTAGTGGATGAAGTCATAGATGATAATGCTACTAATAGGGGGATTAAACCCTTACCTAACCTGGAGTTTAAATTTGTGGCAGCCAACAGCTTGATAGGATTACCAAGACTTGCTGCAGGTGAAATGGATCTTTATGAAGATAAGGTATCTATTAGGATTCTCTCGAAACTGAGGAATAAGTATTTTAATAGCCATGGCGATGGAAAAACTCAAGCAGAAAGGGAATTTAAATCTGTACAAAAGAAAATGTTTGACTTCTATTTAGAGCATATTAACAAGGAACAGAAAGATCTTATTGGAAATGTAATAGAAGTTGTCAATAATACGAGTAGTGTTACTCAAATGCTCTCGGAGTGGGAGCCCTTTTCCAATAAACAATGCGGGTGGTTTCACCCAGGCTGGATGTTTGGTGTTGACGGCGGTTTTGATATAGTGATTGCCAATCCACCCTACGTACGTGCTGATTCAGGATTGGAACACCTGCTGCTTAGAGAAAAACTAGAGAAATCTGGTCAATATGAGACTCTCTATGAGAAATGGGATCTGATGATCCCCTTTGTTGAGAAAGGATTACGTATCGGTAATGTAAATGGAACTTTAATCTATATAGTCTCAAATGCTATTTGCACGTCAAAGTACGCTTCCAAACTTCTTGATCTAATTCAAGAAAGATATTGCGTACGCTCTATAGACTACTTCCAGGACGTGGAAATATTTGAGGCAGGAGTTATTCCAGTGGTGCTTCATGTTTCGAAGACCAACAGTAATAGAATGACTAAAAAAATAATTCGACATGGCTCCTTTGACCAAATCGAAAGCCAGGCAGAAATACCAACAAGCGAATTTAAAGCACTAGGCCGGGACGCCTTCCGCAAGGAATAT
>CAZZHQ010000316.1:0-2272 GCA_964654015.1 uncultured Dehalococcoidales bacterium
ATCATCTTTAGCAGAAATGGCATTGTAGTATTCTTTATTTAGTCGCTATAACAAGATGCACTCTTGGTGCGCTGGCGATACTCTTCTCAGTGAGTTAATAGAGATATATTAGCGGTAGTTAAACAGGGCACCAGCCGCCCTCTGGTGTTCACCTGGACTGAGTCTGATAGCTTTCCTTGCTTCTGTATCAAATAACTAAAAAGAATGGGGTAGAGAGATCTTCTTGATATGCTATAGTATCTTCATGAAGCTAATCATAGTGGCTATTCTATTGTTAGCGTTATTACTACCACTGATTAGTGCCTATTTCAACAATAGTTCCCATACTTTCCCAATACCCGTCTGATGAATTGGGGAAAACGTATTTCGGTAAATATTCTCCACCAATTTTCATATCTATAATTGTATCGCAGCTTCCTGAATTATGAGAACCAGAAGGCAAGCCAGTACAATCTATATAAACTAATCCCCTATCAGTAGTTTCGAAAGCATTTAGTGCATGTCCAGTATTAGACGGAATACCATAGTTATACCAGTCGGGATATCCTTTTAGTTCGACACTGGTAATAGCACATCTTAACCCTGCCTTTTTCGCATTACTCTGCAAAGTTGTGGCAAAATCAGCACAAACAAAACTGGGAAAAATATACTCCAATTGGTCTGTCTTATCTTCCTTTAAAAAAGTTTTTAATTCCTCCCAAGAAGGGTTGCGAAGAGAAGGGTCCTCAGCTATTTCAGGGGAAAAAGGCAATGGATCTGGAAAAAATACTTCTGGTGTTACAATGCTAGGCGGTTCTATTACTATAATCGTTTGGTCTGTTTCTTCCGCCTTTGTTGCCTCCTGGTTTTCTCTTTCTGGCAATTTACTGACTATATTGGTCACTGAATCAACTACTTGGTTCTTATAATTTGCTATCGGTTGGACCCCGGCGAATGAAAAAACCAAAAATATACCTATCAAAGAGAATGTAGTAAGTTTCATGCTTGGCCACCGCCAACTATTTCTAGCTACAACCCTCCAAATATATACAAAGAAAATAAATTCCGCGAGGAATATCAAGCTGCCAATGACTGAGCTTTGAACAAATTGCTGCGAAAATAGCTTAATGCCTGACCAAACAAGAAGACCCATCAATGACCATATCAAAAGATTCAAGAGCAATCGATACAGCTTCCCTATACCCTTGTACTTTCTGGTAAAATAATAGAGCCATTTTTCAATTGAGTATATGACAGAAAAGACAAACATCAGCCAAAATGGAATAAAGCTCCCAGCCAACCTGCTGATTCCCAGGCCGATAATGGAAAGCGCAAGAATCAATAAAAGTGCCGCTAGCCAATTCTGAATGCGAATCCTATGTTTCCCCAAAAGTATTTTCAAAACATGCCTCAAATGCTACTGAATATTTCGCATATAAATTGCACGGTTTAGAATCTAATATATGCGCAAGTATTGATTAAGTCAATACTATTGACACCTAATATTAATCATTACAGTTCTGCTTCCTTACCAGCACTTACCTTTGTGATATTGCTTTACCCAATGTACCTTTGAATAGAGATTAGATGCTGTACCACAGTGGTATTGAAGGTATTCCCAGCGGTCACGTTCTTGTGTCTCAGCTAAGTAGAAGTCTAGCTCTTCCTTCACATGATCAATCATAGCTTTGTTTTGAGGGCTTTCTTCAATAACAAAGTCTACAACGAAGGTATTATTATCCTTCTCTGGCTGAACTGAACATATTAGTATTGCATCATCTCCGTAGTAGATATAGATATGTTTCTTCTTAGTGTTTACTTTGCCTTCGTGCCAACTTCCTTTACTCATAGTTAATCCTCCTCTTTATTTTAAATATATAACAGTCGGCTAGCATCGTACATAGTTAGCTAGAAATTGCACTCTGAGGGAGGCAGGCACACTTTGCTTAGTTAGTGAATAGAGTTATATATACTGACAAGATAGAGGTAGACGGCCTTCACCTGATGGTATGTTTGGATGGAGTCTTATTATCTGTATAGGAAAGAATAAGGGGAATACTAGATAATCAACTGTTCTTAGTAGTTATATCACTCATAATGTAGTGCTATAACAATTTTATTGGTAGATTGTGGTCAGGATTGATTATACTAATTACTCTGTCTATATCATAGTGGTACTATAAATATCGCTTACGTTGACACCAATACTATATGGGGATAGAATGAAACTTATGGCTGTGTGAGGTGGACCCCGAAAATTGGACAGGTTGTTAAGAGTGGGTTCTGCTCCGTA
>CAZZHQ010000317.1:0-2268 GCA_964654015.1 uncultured Dehalococcoidales bacterium
GTTCAAACAAAAAGCCGGGCTTATTGTTCCTACTCTTTGACCTGTAACTAAGGCGCTACTGCCATTAGAATGAACCAAGAACAATAATGTACTTGTTTCCAATCCTGTCGGCAATAATACCCAGCACTACCTTGCCGACAGGATTCATTCCACCAATTGTAGCGAGAATCGTGGCAGCGCTGGTGGAAGAAAACCCTAGCACAAGTGCATGTGGAGCAACATGTACTACAATGACGTAAAAACAAAACCCAGTGTCCTGCCTCCAATAGTGATACCACTTGTTAAGTCGTAACCATATTTAAAATAGCCTCAGGAGCCGGTGGTTGTTGATATCGAAGTGCATTGACAGTAAGGTTGCCTCAAATAACAATAAAAAAGGCGCCTGATTTTTCACCAGACGCCAATTTATTATTTAGTAGTATTAGTGGTCCTCGAAATACCTATTCACTTCCACTAAAAGGTGGGTATTTGTCTGTTACAAGAAAAGCGTAGCCACCTACTCTCGTACTCCAACGAAACCACCATGTGATGAAGTCAAAGAATACCTTCGGATATCTACCAATGAATAGAATTGCCCACCAAGAAATAAAGAGAATAAATGCACCCGCTATACTGATAAAATATAGGACTACCCAGTGGGGTATAGCCATTGGCATACCGATTGCGGTTGACCATATCAACTTCCACCCACTGTCAAAAGTCCACGTTGGCATTGGAGCAATTGGCAATCTAAAGAAAGTCGTTAGCCGGGAAAGCTGTCGGGGAGTCTCAACCCCAAGGATGATAGGATAACCCGCTTCCTCTCTGCCGCTGAAAGGTGGATACTTATCTGTCAGGAGATAAGTATAGCCAGTCAATCTAACATACCAGCGAAGCCACCAGGTTATGAAATTCAGAAATGGCTCAGGATATCTACCAGTGAATAGAATTGCGAACCACGAGAGAATCAATATGGCCTCAGCAGCTATAGACACAAAAGCAAACACGAAAGCCTGAGGAATGAGCATGAAAAACCTGAAAAATGTAGTCAAACGAGAAAGCTTCTCTGGAAATTCTACTGACAAAGTGATTGGGTAAGCCATTTTGGGGTCACCTCCTTCTCTTTATTTTCGCCAATTTACCACGCTAAATACAAGGTGTCAATAACTAGCTTGGTATCAGGCAGTTGTCTGTTTTATAGAAATGAAAAGGCGCCTAGCTTTTTTCACAAGGCGCCTTCAATTGCCCTAAATCATTTCTGAATTCAAATTATCTACCATTGGACAAACATCGGGATGATTGGTTCACAATATATAGTTTAGGCTTAGGCTCGATTATGCCCGTTATCTCTATGTCCTGCTCATTAAGATACACTATGATTCCAAGCATATCTAAGGCAAGGCATTTGCCCTCAAAGTCTAGTAAAGATAATTTGTCCAGCATATCCCGGATAAAGCCTTCTAGCTGAGGCACGTTGATAACAGCGTTTTGGCTGGCCATAAGTCGTGCCTCTAACTCGGTCTGCTGTACCTTCAGTGTTTCCTTTGCCTTGTTTAGACGCTTGTTTTCGGCCTCTATCTGGTCAGCCGGGAAATCCTTTAATGCCCACCGTAAGAGCTGGTGCTGCTCACGTTCTACTGACTTCAGTTGACGTTCTATACGCTTCAGTTCGGCATTAAATGTCCCCTAACCTACTTGCGTCCTCGCATTGCCTTCGAAGTTCACTCGCAATAAGGTCACGGTCACTTAGATAATGTACTATCTGGGCCCATACCAAAGTTTCTAGTTTCTCAGCATCCCACGTCCGGCTTTTACAGCGTTCTATTGGAGCGTTTATCTTCATTGTGTTTAAACAGCGATAACGCCTTTTGCCATTCATCGCACCACCCACAAAAGCATGGCCACATTTAGCACAGCGTAAATGCCCTCGTAACATGTATTCACGCTTACAATTGCGTATAGACTTTTCAAAATTTACTTTTAATTGTTTTTGGGCAGATTCAAATAGTTCCTGACTTATAATAGCCGGCGTAATATCTGATAGTTCTATCCAATCCTCTTTTGGCTTGCCAAATATCTTACCATCCGAAGCCGTAAAGACATAAGTTTTACCTGTGTATGCTATATTCGTAAGTCTTTCATAGACTGACCGTCTCGTCCATATCTTCCCCGACTTTGTAGGTGCGTCTAACGATCTCAAGCGGTACGTGATGGCAGTGGTAGTAAGCCCCTCATTGAGGTAGGATGGAATTAACGGACACCAAAGTCAGGTAAAATAAAGAGACGGAG
>CAZZHQ010000318.1:0-2230 GCA_964654015.1 uncultured Dehalococcoidales bacterium
CCCACCTAAGGCAACCCGCAGTTTATCCCGCTGTAAACGGGGCATTCCCGGGAGACCTGTCCCGCCAGATGGCGGGACCCCAGGGGCTCCCCTCAAGCCTCCTGAGCTCCTTTGAGTTTTATTCAAATTAGATGCGAAGTCCCGCATCAGCAGGTATTTTACCGGGGTAGTTTATTTTACAAATGTGGTTGACACCGGTCTCCAAGAGGAACCCCACTTCCCTACGTGCGTCTTTTGGAACACTAAGAATAAGTCTAAAGATCATTTGAATCGGAAATCAAGTTTAAAATCATACAACCATGGGATAGTAGGTAGTATGCCTTCCGCAGTCAATTTATCGGGCAAGTCTTCGTAGTGTTCTTTCATAAATTCGGAGTTCGGAACATTATAGTATGTAACGACGATAGTGTCATGTTTCACTCGAATGTCGCCTTCTAAACCCCTAAAGAAATCTTTTGCCATGTGCTTTGCATCCCATTCGGCAACAGGAAATCCGACCCGCTGTCGCATCATAAAGCTGGCTGCCTGTGCTATCAACCCCATAGTCATCTTGCCATATTGGATATTTAGATTCATTGTGCCCGCCCTGTCCCACCCAAGAGCCTGGTCGCTGTTGAAAAATTCTTCAATGTGCCATCGTTCAGGATAGTTAACAGAGAGATCTTCCACTTCATCTCGGTCACCAGTACACAGAAATGCTTTGAAATCAAAGTCGTCCAATCGTTCTCCTTTACGCTGAATGAACTGATGATATGGCCCATAACTACTTCCGTTTATTTGGTAAAAGCATTTTGTTGTGGCGTATCCAGCCCAATGCCGTTTGAATGCTGCATCCGGAACCTCCTGAATCGATTTTCGAACGGACTTATTATATGGCATAGGGACTAACATATCAAATGGCGATTTTGAATAAATCCAGTCAAGAAGTTCAACAGTGTAGTGTTCATTGTCTGCCATAACAAGTGGCTGTTCGTCATCCAGCTTGAGAATGTTGCCAGTCAAAGTCAGCAGTTCTGGTGTAGCCTGTGTTACCGTCCTGGCGGATGATGCAGAGGTAAAACAGATAGGCTGTTTTGTTTCGGTATCCAGGCAAAAGAATGTTTGTGCCATTTTCGCAGGTTTTGAATCTCTATCTTTTTGGCGCCTAACCATCTGTCGCTTGCTGTATGATTTAAGCCGGTGCGGATCGACAGCAAGGATTTTGCCGTTAAAATGACCAAATGTTTGTCGTATCTTGCCGAGAGCTATCTGCAATCTGTGCGCATCGGCGACAGAATGAGTGTCTAATAAATTGTGTATAGCCGGATCGGTGGCTATGAATGGAAGCCCATTGGCCAATTCAAACCCCTTCTGGCTCACCGTCCTTTTCTCGCGAATGCCTGTAACACACAAAGCCCTTTCGTTGACAAGCTGCATGGCTAATCGGGTTTCCACCTGATCATCAGGCATACTACTCCAACTCTTAAGTAGATCCCATGCTCCCAACCTGAGATATTCCGGTATTAGCAGCCAGATGCCAACCATGTTTCCAGAGATCTTGTTGGCCAGGAGTTGGCGAACACCCCGTTCAATACTTTGAGCGTCACAGAGTTCCAGACGTACCTTTTGCTTTGTTCGATGAGTTTCAATCTTTATCGGTTCTATTCCTGGGCGATACGTGTGAAGCTTTTTTTTTGAAGGCCATATTCAGAGATAACCCGTTCAACACTACGTATCGCAATCGGATATCCACATTGTATAAGCTTTTGGGCAATAACTTCCGGTGAAATCTGCGGGTCAAGGAATCTATATCGTATAATTTGACGGACAACCTCACCTGTTCTCCTGTAGTTCCTTTTTGGCCCGCGTTTTTGGCCCTTAAGAGCCTCGGCGCCTTTTGTCTGAAACTGCTGGAGGATTTGGTAATATCGTTGCCTTGTATATCCAAATTTTTCTGCGGCACTGGCTGGACCGATTCCTTCGCACTCCCCCTCGAATAGCATACCAAGCTTAAGTGTGATTTCGTCATGCTCCTTTACAGGAATAGAACCCTTTGGCCCCGTTAGAAACAATGCGTTGCCCTCGATCTTAATCATAGTGCTTCCTCCTTTAGCTATGAGTCCTTAACGTTTGGGTTCACCCCAATGGGCTAAGGAGGAATGTAGCACAATATGTATACAGTGTCTACTTAATTATGGCGGTTTTATCACGCCACCTTGTTTTCAATGAACTTTTAAATCCGTTATAGCCA
>CAZZHQ010000319.1:0-2220 GCA_964654015.1 uncultured Dehalococcoidales bacterium
GAGCGGGCGGCTGTTAACCGCTAGGTTGTAGGTTCGAGTCCTACCCGGGGAGCCAAGTTTCTTATAACTAGAGAGCGAAATGAGAAAACGAAAGCTTTCGGTGTCAAGTGAACGTAGCGTTTATACCTATGGTTATCTTCACCAAGCCGCTGATTTTACGTTAGAGCAGGCAGAAAAAACCGAGGATGGTAGTTTCCTCAATTGTATGGCCTCTATAATACTCTCGGCCTTCTGTATTGAGGCGTATCTCAACCATATCGGCAGCGAACTCCTTCCATATTGGGATAAAGAAATTAAGAAAGGACTCAGCGTACATAACAAACTTAAAATCATTTGCCATCATCTTAATTTGGCTCCCGATTACTCACATGCTCCATTCCAATCCTTCAAAGATATTGTAAAGTACCGAAATTTATTAGCCCACGCAGAAACTGAAAATATTAAAGACCGAAGGACTCAAATAGTTCGTGATGGTGAGCGAGTGATAGACCCCAAAACTGGGTGGGAAAAACACACCAATATTAGGACTGCCAAGCAATGGCTAGCCCATACGGAGTCCATGATTTCTCAAATCCATAAGGCTGCGGGGCGAGATATTCCCTTTGGGATACTCTCAGTTGGCGGTCACTTTGGTACGTTAGTCAAGTAATTCAGCCTAATTAAGTAGTATCCCACAAGCCCCACGTCGCGAAACGGGACTCCTTTTTGGGAGGCAGGTCAGTGTCCAGTATTTTAGCATGGTCGATTTGACCGAAAACTACTTAAGAACTATAATCCCTATTAGGATTAGATAAAATGTCACAACGCAGAAAGAACAAAACTGACACATCCGTAGAGAGAAAAACCGGTTTACAAACTACCCGTAGAAACCGGGGGAGTAGACGAACAACTTTTGTCATTGCTTCGGTAGTTATCGCCGTAATCTTGGTTATAGTCGGCATCTTTTATTATTTCAGAGAAGACGCACGATACAACCGTCTAGCCGTAATTACCGTGGACGATACTTCCATCAAAATGGAGTATTTTCTGAGAAGAACCAAACTAGCAAATATCGACCCTATAAACATGCTGCAACAACTGACTATCGAGCAGATTATCAAACTAAAAGCGCCCGATTTTGTAGGAGAACCCGCCCCGCAGGATATTGATACAGCGCTGCGGTACATCGCCGCCGGTAGTAACAGCTCAGATGATACCGAGAACGCTGCCGCCGACCTTACCGATAGTCAATTCAAGGAATGGTACCGCCAGGAGCTTAAGGCGACCGGGCTTTCTGATGCTGAATACAAAGATGTTATCCGCACTAATATGTTAGCCGATGTCTTTCAGCAATATCTGGCGGAAAGAGTGCCAACTGTAGCCGAGCAGGTTCACCTCAATGTCATTGAGTTAAAAACCTACGATGATGCCGACAAGGCAAGGGAAAGGATAGAAGCGGGAGAAAGTTTTGCTGCTGTCGCTCAGGAAGTATCACTGGATACTGAGTCCAAGGAAAACGGTGGTGACATCGGCTGGGTACCTCATGGGATGTCAATTTTCGATAGCCAGATATTCAGTCTCCCAATCGATGACATAAGTGAACCTGTGCCTTATTACAGTCAAACGGGATCAACAACTCCAGACTCCTCAAATCCAAATGCAACACCGGATGCTTACTTCCTTCTAATGGTCTCTGAGAAAGCTAGTTCCCGGGAGATAGATGAGAATAATCTGGGAATCCTTAAGGACCAGGTCCTTTATAACTGGCTTTCAACGGAAGTACCATCACATAACATAGAGTACAACTTTGATTCGGAAATTCAAGCCTGGGTTAACCTGCAGCTGGCTAAAATGCCAACACCAACCCTAACGCCTGCACCTACATCAACTACCACTCCAGCGCCCGCAGGCTAACTGGGAGTTCACTGGTAGCATCATTGCAGAAGTCGTGCTTACTGCACTATCTAGCACACATTACTCCCAGCAAGCCCCACGTCGCGAAACGGGGCTTGCTGGGTTTCGATTGAAACACGTGTGAAATATACGGTTTAGACCAGGCCAAAAAGGTAAAACACCACAACCACAATTAAAGCGGCTATAAGAGCACCAGCAGCTACCTGAGCTGGTGAGTGGTGCTTTAATTCTATCCTTGACCAAGCCATTAAAGGAACTAGTACTACAGCTACTGCAGCTATAGCACCATACAAAATAATCAATGCTGTTACTGAAGCAGTTACAAAA
>CAZZHQ010000320.1:0-2216 GCA_964654015.1 uncultured Dehalococcoidales bacterium
TTTTTTGAACTACATTGAATAAATCGTTAAGTCTTATTTTCAATCCCATCAGTCCTTCTGTATAAACATCCCTTTTGGGACGATCACTATTCCGTTATCTGAAATTGTGCAGCCTCTTCTCTTGTCTTCCTCTGGATCATAGCCGATTTTGGTACCAACCCCGATTATGGTTTCCTTATCAATGATAGCTCGTCTTATTCTTGCACCCGGCTCAATAATGACATCATCAAAAATGATAGATTGCTCCACCATCGCGTCTCTCTCTACAATCACACTTGGAGAGAGTATGGAATTTTCTACTACCCCACCACTGATTATGCAGCCGTCACATATAATAGACTCCGATATTCTTCCGCCTAGAATACATTTACTTGGAGGCAGGGGGCGCTGATAAGTCCTGAAAAACCATCTATCCCCGTAAAGATTAAAGAGAGGTTCGACGCTCAGGAGATCCATGCTTACTTCATAGTATGAATCGACAGTTCCAACATCCTTCCAGTAGGATGAATCATGTACCTTGTCGACTAGCACCCTTTCTCTGATGCCATCTTTTACTTTGACTTCAAAATCCACTATCTTGTTTTCTTCCTCGTAATCGTAAACGAAAGTGTCGTGACGTTTGCTAATCATTCCTGGAATAATTTGCTTACCGAAATCATCCTCTTTCCCGCCTAAAGCACTCAGTAAAATATCTACTTTAAATATGTAGACACCCATTGAAGCTAGGACATAATCTGGAGCATCAGCATGTGTCTTAGGCTGCGCGGGCTTCTCTTCGAAACCAATCAACCTATAATCCCTGTCTATTTCGAGTACTCCAAGTCTTCCGGCTGCCTTTTCCTTAGTTTCCCTAATGGCAGACACTGTTAGGCCAGCCTTTTTTGCCCTATGATAGGCAACCAGTTTTCGGTAGTCCATCTTATAGATCTGATCACCGGAAAGTATGAGCACGTCATCAACATCCTTTGGATTTATCAGGTTCAGGTTCTGCCGTACAGCATCTGCTGTCCCACCGTACCATTCTGCGCTAATCTTCTGTTGAGCCGGTACACAGTAAACATAGTCACCTAACCCGGCTCCTGAAATAGCCCAGCCTTCCTGGACGTGGCGATTCAAAGACTCAGAGAGGTATTGTGTGAGGACATAAATCCGTCGCAGGTCTGAGTTCACGCAGTTACTAAGTGGGAAATCAATAAGCCGGAATTTACCTCCAAATGGGACTGCCCCTTTAGACCGCTCTATTGTCAGTGGTTGCAGTCTATCCCCTGCTCCACCTGCCATTATTATTGCCAAAACTCTGTCCATTACTATCACCCGCAACGCCCCTTATTCACTCATTACGTTAATGCTTGGTGGATGGTGATATGCATTCTGTAAATATTGGGTAACCATACGCTGTGCGTTGAAATACGAGCCATTTAGAGCGATTGCTGAACGCATAATTCTGGCAAACTGGTTTGGCTCTTTATAATATGTGGGGGCTATTACTTGTTCCAGCTTGTTATATAGAGAAGCAGCTTCTTGACCAGTATTGGATTCAGATTGCCACCCATCACCTATGGACCAACCAGTCACCCCTTCTACGTGCCCTTCAACCCACCACCCATCCAAAATGCTAAAGGTAGGTATCCCATTTAGCGCCGCTTTCATACCGCTCGTTCCTGAAGCCTCGTGAGACTTTTGGGGGGTGTTTAACCACAGATCAACGCCAGAGCATACTTGCTTTGCCAATGACATGTCATACTCTTCCAAGTAAACTACAGGTATACAGTTCTCAAGGGCACTTGCTGCTTCGCAGACTTTATTGATGAGAGTCTTACCACCCTCATCTCTTGGATGCGCTTTTCCTCCATAGATAATTTGGAGCGGATAACCTTTTCGTACTATCCCCCTCAGCTGTTCTAAATCGTAGAACAAGAGATCGTGCCGTTTGTACTCAGTAGCGCGCCTAGCAAAACCGATGGTCATAACTTGTGGATCCAGGCGCATGCCGATACGCCGCTCCACCTCAGTGAGCAATTCTTGCTTGGCTTCAGTATGGGTGTTCCGTATTTCATCCAGTGGTATGCGTAAAACGTACTTCAAGTAAAGATTGTCACGGCGCCACTGTGGGATAAAGCGGTCGTATAAGCGACGGAAAGCTGGCGATGTCCAGGTCATAGCATGTACACCATTAGTGATGGAATTGACCTTATGATTGGGGAAAATGGTGCGAG
>CAZZHQ010000321.1:0-2198 GCA_964654015.1 uncultured Dehalococcoidales bacterium
TTGATTCTTCAAGTAGCACGGAGGAGTGAGACAACCTATCGTCAATAGGCACAGTCAATGAGCGATGAAATAAAACCTTTCAATAGTTACATTCAGACACTGCAAAAGAAGCTGGCGGCAGGCGATGCTACTGAACACACTCACCGTTCCGCACTCGAAACGTTGGTGGAAAGTTTAGTTTCAGGAATCACCGCCACTAACGAACCAAAACATATCGAATGTGGTGCTCCCGACTTCATCCTCAGAAAAGGTTCAATTACTGTTGGTTATATCGAGGCTAAGGATGTTGGGGAGAGCCTGGATAAAGCTGAAAAATCTGAGCAACTCAAGCGCTACCGCGATTCGCTTACTAACCTACTTCTTACCGATTACCTCGAGTTCCGCTGGTACGTGGATGGAGAGAAACGTCTGTCGGCACGATTGGGAAGTCCGAGCAAAGACGGCAAAATCAGGCGTGATAAAGACGGCACGCCGGAGGTAGCCGAGCTCTTAACCAATTTCCTGTCCCACAAAGCCGAAGGTGTAGGCACACCCAAGGAACTGGCCCAGCGTATGGCCCGGCAGGCGCATCTAATACGAAATCTCATCATTAACGCCTTTGCGAATGAGGCAGAGACTGGCAGCCTGCACACTCAGTTGGTGGCTTTCCGAGATAACCTTATCCCTGACTTATCAGTCGAGTATTTTGCCGATATGTATGCCCAGACCATAGCCTACGGTCTGTTTGCCGCCCGTTGCACATCTAAGAACGGTGCTTCTTTCACCCGTCTTGACGCTGCTCAAAATCTACCAAGGACCAATCCTTTTCTGAGGAAGCTGTTTCAGTATATCGCTGGCTACGACCTCGATGACCGCATTTCCTGGCTGGTTGATGATCTGGCACAGGTACTGGCTCAGGCAGATATGGAGGCGGTACTGAAGGACTTTGGGAAGCATAGTGGTAAAGAAGACCCTGTAGTGCATTTCTATGAAACTTTCCTTAAAGAATACGACGAAAAAATACGGGAGATGCGCGGTGTCTACTACACGCCAGAACCGATCGTCTCCTATATTGTGCGCTCCATAGACCATCTGCTTAAGACACGATTCAACAAGCCGCAAGGACTTGCAGATAATAATACACTCATTCTCGACCCTGCCACCGGCACAGCTACCTTCCTCTACATGGTCATCAATGAAATACACCAGTCCTTTGCCGGGCAGGAGGGAATGTGGAACGACTACGTGGCCGACAAGCTACTGAAGCGTCTCTTCGGGTTTGAGCTGCTGATGGCTCCGTATGCCGTAGCCCACCTCAAGCTAGGGCTTTTACTCCAGGAGACAGGCTACGAGTTTCAGAGTGACGAGCGGCTGGGCATTTATCTGACCAATACGCTGGACGAGGCTTTTAAACACGCCGAGACGCTCTTTGCCCAGTGGATAAGCGAGGAAGCCAACGCTGCTGCCGAGATTAAGAAGGAAAAACCGATTATGGTGGTGCTGGGCAATCCGCCGTACTCCGGGATTTCTGCTAATGCTAGTATCCGCACCGTCACTGACCCGAAGACTGGGAAACCGAAGCGAGAGCTTACCTGGATAGGCAAGTTGATCGAGGATTATAAAGTGGTTGACGGTAAACCACTTAACGAACGCAAACACTGGTTGCAGGATGACTATGTTAAATTCATCCGTTTTGGACAGTGGCGGATAAAAGAAACGGGAAAAGGCATACTTGCCTTTATCACTAATCACGGATATATTGATAACCCAACCTTCCGCGGCATGCGCCAGTCCCTGATGAACACCTTTACCGATATCTACATTCTGAATCTGCACGGGAATGTGAAGAAAAAGGAAGCCGCCCCGGAAGGCGGTAAAGACGAAAACGTCTTTGATATCCAGCAGGGGGTAGCTATCTGCCTGCTGGTAAAAGAGCCTGGCAATACCGCGCCCGCCAAAGTGCATTACGCTGACCTCTGGGGACTTCGAGAAGGGAAGTACCAGGCTCTTTTCGAGACGGATGTTGATGATACTACGTGGAAGGAACTCACTCCTAACACTCCATTCTACTTCTTTGTGCCACGCGAGGAGGAGCTAAGACCTGAATATGAGAAAGGGTGGAAGGTAACAGATATATTCCCAGTGAACAGCGTAGGGTTTGTAACTGCACGAGATAGTTTTGCCATAGACTTTGATAAAGGTGCTTTACGGGAGCGAAT
>CAZZHQ010000322.1:0-2187 GCA_964654015.1 uncultured Dehalococcoidales bacterium
TCGCCTGCCCCAGTGGTATCTTTCACTTCAACAGGGATCGCATCAGAGTGCATAGCCGCTTCTGCCTGCCTGGCATGGCAGCCTTGAGAGCCCTGCTTAATGATTACCAGGGGCGTTAATAAAGATAATTTCTCCAGAGCATGCTCTATATGATCCTCACCCGTCAAAGCAGAAGCCTCTTGCGCATTCGGAGAAAAAACCTCCACTTTACGCAGCGCGTCCGCGGTCAGCGGATCATTAATCGTTGTATGATGCGCCTGGCAGTCCATGTATATATTTGTCCCTGTTACACGCGCAGCTTTTACAATTTTCTCCAGTTCTTCCCCAACCATCAGATGAGTGATATAGACCCATTTCGGACGGGATTGATGAATAATTCCCTCATAATTCATTTTAGGCAGCGGATCGATATAACTAAGGAAGGCGCGTTCATCCTGGAAAGAAAATGCAACGGTAATGCGCAGTGAAGGGGTGGGAGAATCAGTGAAAAACGAACCATCAACGCCAGCCCCAAGCGCCTCAGATTTGACATATTGGCTAAAGACATCCGAGCCAAACTCGCACGGCCAGACTGTTTTAACTCCCAATCGTGTTAATGACACAGCCGGTGTGTATACACCTCCCGGTACCAGATGGAACTCCCGGCTGTATATTTCATGACCTAAACGCGGAAGCTCCGGCAGACCAGTGAAAACAAGGTCGCAAAAATAGCGGCCGACCAAAAGAACATCACCATTTTGTTGCGTAAGATTTGCCATAAAGTATTTCAGTATGCGCATGTACGCACGCTAAGCCACTACCCAGCGCCAATTCCAAGATTAATTATTTTTGAAATAATTCGTCACAAAATCCTTTTGAATTATTAATGAATCAATAAGCTATAGAGTGTATTATAAAGGAAGCTAGCTTCAAGAAAAGGCAGGATTAATATAATGGAAGATTATCATGTACTTGGATTCGCGGGCAGCCTGAGAGTGTATTCCTATAATCGCGGGTTGCTGGCCAAAGCCCGCGAGGTATTACCTGAAGGATTAAATATGAATATTATTGAACTCAATAGAATACCTCTCTATAATGACGATCAGCCAAAAGAAAATCTACCGGAAGCGCTGATAGAATTTCGCGAGAAAATCCTTGCGGCAGACGCTTTACTGATTGCATCTCCTGAATATAACTATTCCATGTCCGGAGTTCTTAAAAATGCTTTGGACTGGGCGTCTTCCAATACTTTTGGCAACTTAATGGCAGGAAAAATAGTCGCGATTATGGGCGCTTCCAGGGGCTTATTCGGCACCACCCGCGGACAAATGCACCTGCGCCAGACGCTGCACGCAATGGATGCGAGACCATTAAGCCGGCCGGAGGTATTTGTACGCAAGGCAGGCGAGTTATTCGATGAAGCCGGACACTTAAATGACGCAGATACTATCGAAAGGATAAGGAAACTTTTAACCAGGCTCCTCGAAGAAATAGTATTGAAGAAAACCAATCCCAAGTCCCACCTTGACTAATTCATACAAAGTGTAGTTTTACAGAAATTTTACAAATCTTTTACTATTTTATAACACATAAGAATTAAATTTAGCATCATATAAACCAAAAACTTTGGAGGTATGAATGAGTAAAAGAACTATAAATATTATTGCCAGTATCCTTGTAGTCAGCGCGCTGGCAGCCTGTAACGGAGCAGTAAAGCTAGATCTGCCTGCGGCTACTCCAGAGGCGGCAATTGAAAATGCGCCAGAGGATACTGCACCTGTAACGCAAGCGGCTACCCCAGATACCGGAACCTTTGCAGCAATTGACCTCTTCACTTTGCAGTCAGCCTATGAAAGCATTTACACAAAGGTTCTGCCCTCAGTAGTCAGCATCACTGTTTCCAAGTCCACTTCACAAACCCTTCCGAACATCCCCAATCTACCAAAAGGTTTTGATTTTGGCAATGAACAGCAGCAGGCACCTGAATTTCAACTAAGCGGCGCAGGTTCTGGGTTTGTTTGGGACACTGAAGGGCACATCATCACCAACAACCATGTCGTGGATGGAGCAGACCTTATCCGTGTCAATTTCTATGACGGCAACAGCGTAAATGCAACAGTCATCGGAAAGGATTCGCAGAGTGATCTGGCTGTTTTGAAAGTCGATGTTTCTGCTGCACAATTAATGCCTATTGAAATAGCAGACTCA
>CAZZHQ010000323.1:0-2169 GCA_964654015.1 uncultured Dehalococcoidales bacterium
GTATCTATGCTCACGCCCAGGGCCTTCTCCAGCCGCTTCAGGCTCTCGGGGTCTTGGCAGGCAACGGTACACGGTGTCTTGAGTATCAGTTCGGCATCCTTGGTCAGTGCCTGGGCATAGGCAAAACAGCCGGGGTGACCGCAGGCACCGCAGTTCATACCCGGCAGGATACTGGCAATCTCTTCGGTTTTCTCAATGCCCTTTACCTTGGTGGGTACTGTCCTGTTGACCACGTATATCAGTATCCCCAGAAAAAGGGCGATTGCAGTGAGTATGAGTGCGGTAATCAAACTATCCCTCCAAAGCCGAAGAAGGTGAGACCGAGGAGCATGCCTACCAGCATGGCTACGGGTAGTCCCTTCATTGAGCGGGGAGTATCGGCAATTTCCAGTTTCTCCCGTATGCCGGACATGATGATTAGGATGAAGGTAAAACCAATGCCTCCACCCAGGGCGGCAACCAGGCTCTCAACGAGTGAATAGCTTTCCTGAGCATTTATCAGGGTGATACCGAGCACGGCGCAGTTGGTGGTGATAAGCGGTAGGTATATCCCCAGCGCATTATAAAGGGTAAGATTTGTCCTCTTTATGAACAGCTCTATCATCTGGACCAGTGAGGCTATTACCAGTATATACATGATGATATTCATATACTCAACGCCGAAAGGAATAAGAATATAATGGTTGATAATCCATGTTGCCAGCGAGGCAATAAGCATTACCAGTGTTACGGCCACTCCCATGCTGACGGCGTTACCCAGCTTCTTGGATACGCCAAAGAAGGGGCAAAGGCCCAGGAACTTTGACACGATGAAGTTGTTGATGATAGCCAGACTGAGGAATATCGCTATGAGATTACTCACACTTCATCACCCCTATCTTTCTGAATAGTGCCAGCAGAAGCGCCATGATGAGGAATGCCCCGGGGGGAAGTATGAATAGGATCATGGGGTCTTCACCCAGTACGGGCAGCGTGAACAGTTTGGCGCCAAACACCGACAGGCTGCCTGTCCCCAGTGTCTCTCTGAGAAACGAGATAATGAGCAGGGCCAGGAAGAAACCGATACTGACTCCCAGTGCATCGGCGATAGAAGCGGTTACGGGGTTCTTGGAGGCGAAGGCCTCTGCCCTGCCCAGTATTATACAGTTCACCACAATCAGTGGCAGATATATTCCCAGTGATTCGTATAGAGCCGGAACGTAGGCGTGAAATACCAGGTTCACCACGGTAACGAAGGTAGCGATGATGACGATAAATACGGGAATCCTCACAATATTCGGTACCGCTTTCCTGACGGCGGATACTATCAGGTTTGACCCCAGAAGGACGAAGAGGACACCGGCGCTCATGCCGATGGCGTTATCCACCGATGTGCTCACCGCCAGCGCCGGGCAGAAGCCAAGGGCAAGGACGAAGAGCGGATTAGAGATAACTATTCCTTTAGCGAACTCCTTCCAGAACTTACCCATCTTTATTCCCGCTCCTTCAGGGACTTAACCTTTTCCATGGCCGTGGTTCTAATTGCCTCAATCACCGCTCTGGAGCTTATCGTGGCGCCGGTTATGGCATCTACCTGACCGCCGTCCTGCTTCAGGGCAACATCATCAATATTTACCCCGGTAAATTCGGCGGCGAAAGAGCTCTCGGCTATTCGGCTGCCCAGTCCCGGGGTCTCGCTCTGTGAGATTATGGTAATCGCCTTTATGGTTGTCTCATCCTCAAGCCCGACCAGGATATCAATGTCCCCTCCGTATCCCTTGCCCGTTGCCAGAAAGGCGTAGCCAACCTCGGCACCGTCGGCATATATCGTGTAAATATCATCCTCAAAGGTGTACCGGCTCATGCTCGGGAACATCTCCTGGAGCATGCTCTTTATCTCCTGCTCCTTCTGATATTCAATTTTATCCGCGGTGACGCTATCCGTCCAGGTAATCAGACCGACGGAGGCGAAAACGACTACCGTAATGAAGATTATTGGGAAAACTCCCTTTAGTGCTTTAAGCTTCACTTTTTGCCTTCTTCACCAGACCATACGGCCTGACCTTGACGTATCTATCAATAAGCGGGGTGATGGCATTCATGAAAAGAATTGAATAACAAACCCCCTCGGGTAAGCCACCAAAGCGTCTTATAACTACCGTTAATATGCCGGCACCGATGCCAAATATT
>CAZZHQ010000324.1:0-2166 GCA_964654015.1 uncultured Dehalococcoidales bacterium
ATATATTTGTTATAATATGAACTCATTATTGTTAATTAAGGTAAAACCAAATATCGAAGGAGATAGCTAATGGAGCAACTAAAGAATAAGCCGGAGCGCCATATTACAGCCCCTAAAGACCGCATCCCTATCTTCCAAAAAGCCATTTATAGTATAGGGGCATTTGCTAATACTGCTCAGGCTGCTTTTATTGGACAGATGGTTATTGTTTTAAACCTCGGGTTAGGCGTCAATCCTGCCCTAGTAGGATTAGCTGGTGCAATCCCACGTATTGTTGATGCCATATCAGACCCTATTACAGGGTATGTTTCAGATAATATCCGCACCCGCTGGGGACGCCGCAGGCCAGTCATATTTTTTGGAGCGATTACCGGCGGTATTTTCTATGCTCTTCTATTTAGGCTTTATCCAGGGCATAGTCAAATGTATTATTTTATATACTTTTTGATATTCCAAATTCTTTATTTCATTGGATTCACTTGTTTTTCAATTCCCTGGATTGCCTTAGGATATGAAATGACACCTGACTATCATGAACGTACACGCTTGCAAGGTTCAGCTAATCTGGTAGGTCAGTTACCTTGGTTGATTGCTCCCTGGTGCTGGGCAATTATGCACAATAGGAATTGGTTTCCGGACATTGTTCATGGTGGGCGTACTCTCGCTGTTATAATTGGTGCAGTTATTGTTAGCTGCGGTATTATGCCGGCTATCTTCAATAAAGAATATTTTCATACCCAACCACAGCCCAAAGGCAAGGACGATAAAGAGTCCCTCCATGTCTTAGAAAAATCCGAAGTGCATGGCGCCTTGAGGGCCTTGAAAGATTTCTTTGGCAAGGCTTTAATTACCCTTAAATGTAAGCCATTTGTTAAGCTGTGCATGGCCACGTTCCTTATCTTTGGTGGATTCATGTGTGCTTCAGCGTTTACTATATATGTTATATTCTTCTATGTTTTTGGTAATGCCCCTGTGCTTGATCAGGCTTATGCCAGAGGCGGATTGCTTCTTGGCTGGTACGGAACATTATCCGCTATTTTTACCATGGGCGTTATCGCATTGGTGACATGGTTATCCACAAAGATCGGTAAAAGGAACACTTTTTTTATCACCATTCCTATTTCTATTCTCGGTTATGGTTTGAAATGGATCGGGTATAATCCCAATTATCCCTATCTATTATTAATTACAGCTCCTTTTATAGTATTTGGTCTAGGCTCGCTATTTACACTGATGGGCTCTATGGTTGCTGATGTTTGCGACTATGATGAGCTACAAACAGGTTTGCGCAGGGAAGGAATGTTTAGTGCTATCTACTGGTGGATGGTTAAATTGGGAGTAGCATTGGCGTCTGTTATCTCTGGGTTCCTCATTAACGCAACTGGTTTTCGGCAGTCGATCGGCCTTGCCCAGTCAGCAGAAACCATGTTCTGGATGAGGATATGCGATATTTGTATTCCGATCGTAACTTCAATAGCAGCTATTTTCATTCTCATGAATTTTAGTATCACAGAAGCCAAGGCATATGAGATTCGCGCAGAGATCGAAAGACGAAGGGAGGAGCGGCGTACAGTAGATAGACGAGAAGAGGATAGACGAAAAGAGGGTAGGCGCAAAGACGAGTAATACGATATACGCAATACAAACAAGGAGGAAAACTATGGGTAAGAAAAGGTTCTTAGGTTTTATTCTTCTCGCAGCCATTGTATTTACCACAATGGCTATCAAGGCGCAAGATGTTGAGTATTTCGAGCCGTTCAATGTCTATGCAGATAAGAACGCGCGCGGCAATCATTTTGCACCGTCAGGATGGATGGGGGATTACAATGACGTAGCTTTTACTGACGCATGGCAGGAAAATCCATACTCAGGAAACACATGCATAAAGATAACATACAGGCCCAACGCATCACAGGGCGCAAGATGGGCAGGCATGTATTGGCAGAACCCGCCTAATAATTGGGGTGAGAAAAAAGGTGGTTTTGATCTGACAGGTGCCAAAAAACTTACATTTTGGGCGCGTGGTGAAAAGGGCGGTGAGCGCATAGAAGAGGTCAAGATTGGCGGCGTAAATGGTACATACCCTGATTCAGATATTGCCACAGCAGGGCCTATCATACTTACCAAGGATTGGCAGCAGTACAGCATAGACCTTAAAGGTAAAGA
>CAZZHQ010000325.1:0-2164 GCA_964654015.1 uncultured Dehalococcoidales bacterium
CTGAAATTAAGCCGCACGTCAATCGTACCGCTCCCCGGCTGCTGGAAAAAATTTACTCTATGTTTGTATCAGGCGCGGCGGCTAAGGGGCCAGAGGCCGTTAAGGCCTTCGAACATGCCCTGGCAATTGCCAAAGCCGTCCGTGTAGACCAAGCGCTTTTCGGTATTGACTCCGGTGAAAAAACACTTAAAGAGTTCGAGCAGATTATGAAAAACGACCCGTTTGCCTTTCTGCACCTTGTGTTGGGCGGCAACATGAAATTTTTCTATGGGGGTGGCGCCGCAATTCCCAGAGAGGTTACCGAGTTTTTCTGGGCTGCCGGCATACCGGTCTATGAGCTTTATGGGACAACCGAGACCATCGGTACAATCACCAACTACCCGGGTAAAGTAAAGCCCGGCACAGTCGGTGTGCCTTTCCCGATGACGGGATGGAAGGGTGAGCCTGGTAAGACCCGGCTGGCTGCCGACGGCGAGATTGAAAATTATGGTCCCAACGTGATGAAATGCTATTTTAACGACCCGGAGGGAACCAAAGCGGCCTTCACCGAGGACGGTTGGTTTAAGACCGGCGACCTCGGCTCCATGGATAAAGATGGCTTTATTTCCATCGTGGGCAGGAAAAAGGATATTATCATTACCTCGGGTGGCAAGAATATAGCCCCACAACATATCGAAAACCATTATAAAAATACCGGTTATTTTTCACAGGTTGTTGTGTATGGCGATAATAAGAAATATCTTACTGCCTTGCTCACACTGGATCCGTCAATAATACCTTCTCTAGCCGTCAAACTTGGAATTGAGCTGCCCCAATCCGCAAGTGAGGACGAGAAATACACGATAATTGCGACTGACCGAAGGACGCTGGAATTCGTACACAAAACAGTGGAGGCGCTTAATACCGGTCTATTTAAGCAGGAGCAGATCGTAAAGTTCATACTTCTGGAGCGTGATCTGAAAGCCGAACTGGACGAGGTCACTCCTACAATGAAAACTAAAAAGAATATTGTAATCAATCGGTATAAGGAACGCCTGGAGTCATTGTATAAGTAATTTTAGCTTTAAGTAAATGGATAAGCGGCCTGGAGGCGAATAGATGATATTTGATACTCATTCACAACTGACTACCAAGGAGGCTATAGCCGGTATCCCCACACACCTTATGGCCGGGTATGGCGATATTTTTCACGATATAGCCAAATCCGGCCTGGAAGGTTTGATCAAAGACATGGACCTGGCAGGAGTGGATAAATCAGTCATAGTCGCTATTGATGCCTCTACAACTCACCGCTATGCAGTAACCAATGATATGGTAGCCAGGGCTGTGGCTAAATACCCTGACAGACTGATTGGGTTTGCGAGTGTTGACCCACATAAAGGAATTTTGGCATCAGAGGAATTTGAGCAGGCCATTAAGAAAAAAGGCCTGATGGGACTTAAAATAGTACCGAATCTGATTGAAATGTATACCAATGACAGGCGATTATATTCGTTGTACGAGATTGCTCAAAGCAGCAAGGTGCCCGTTTTATTCCATGCCGGCACACTCTTCTACACGGGTATCCGTCTTAAATACGGGCAGCCCATGAATATTGATGATGTTGCTGTAGATTTTCCCCAGCTAAAAATCATCATCGCTCATTTCGGTTTTCCCTGGTTTTATGAAGCACTGGCAGTGGTTCAACGCAACCTCAACGTATATTTCAATATTGCCGGCTGGCGTCCAAAATATATTCCTAATGATGTGATTCAATATATCAAAGGACCGTTAGAGAGCAGGGTCCTTTTCGGCAGCGACTATCCGCTACTCAGTCGCCTGCCTTTATTAAATGAGTTAAAGCAATTGGGACTTAAAGATAAAACCTTTAAGGCTATGGTCGAAGATAATCCTGCTCGTCTGTTAGGTTACTAACATTCAATTTGTTATTCTGAGCGAAGCACGACAACCGGTATAAAGACCGAAGATCGCCGCTCTTTTTAACATTTATCTCTACTCAGGCTACGGATATTTTGTAAGCACTGACATAGTTTCATTGTTGCCGTCACATGTAATTGAAGAAATCAGGCAAAGGCGCAAGACGAGTGGAACAAATTTGCCGCTCATCTCGGTATCACGAAAGGGGCTGGCGGAGAACCTGGAGGTTCCCCGCATTGTACACTTT
>CAZZHQ010000326.1:0-2150 GCA_964654015.1 uncultured Dehalococcoidales bacterium
AAGACAAGCCTAACCGGTGTGCCGCTTAAATCACGAATAATTACCCTGATTACATTTATATTGGTCGCCTCGCCGGCCTCAATATCAATCTGGACATCAAAACTATAGGTGCTGCCAGCGGCCATACTCGACGGAATAGTAGAAGTGACGAAAATTGCCTTAGCCGGCACGGAAAACCATAACGATGCAGCTATAGCTAAGGTTAAAGCCAAGGCTATTGCTACCATAGAGGACTTTTTCTTTATTAGATTCTTTACCATCCCAACTTTCTCCTCTTATTAGTGGACTACCCTCTCTGAGTATAATTTGACCTTAAAAATCGCAATGCTCTCTTAGCCCTATTCTAAACTACTCAGCCACCGTAATTATCGTCTCCTCCTTATTTAGCAGGAATTTTGCCACTTGTCAAATCGTAACAATATATTAGCTAAAAGTCAAGCGGGTATACCGGTTACAGGGCACAGGTTTTTTAGCTAGATTTCCACAAACCGTGAACGTTGCAATACTCTCTAGCGGCTACCTTCTGCGGCTTAATTTCGAACTCCGCCTCTGGCTTTTCTCCCGGCTTAAGAAATACCCGGCAGCTCTTGCCATCAGCGATTATCTCTATCCACTCTATGCAGTGCTTTGCCTCCATGGGGTGGGGGACATCGCCGACCTTCACTTTTACCCCCTTAGCCGTGGTTCCAATAACAGGCACATGCTTTTCCAGACCGACATCTTTTGTCTTCTCTGTTAATAGCTCCATGGGCTGCCCGCAGCAGACCAGCTCCCCCTTTCCAGTATGCAGTACTTCAACGATATTACCACAAACATTACACCTGTAGACCTGCTTCTGTGCTGTCATTTTTCCCACCTCCTTTTAGAAAATGCTATCAAGCAAGATTTTGCCCTCTGTGTTTTTCGGCAATGGTAGTCGCCGGATTATCCAGAGTTTATTTAACCTCCATCCAGAGATGGGTGCTCTGTGCCAACAAACCATCCTGCCGGGTCTTTGAGGTACTCGTAGTAGTCAGCTAGAACTAAATGGTGTTCCCTTTCTTCAGCGGCTATGGTTTCATAAAAATCTCTCTCGGCATCATAGGTAGCATTTGCCCCCCGTTTTTTGTAGAAGTCATAGCTCTTATTCTCCATATCTAAAGCTGTTTCTATAGCCTTAAACTCAGTAGTCAGGGACTTCATATTAGAGCCCGTCTTCTCAATTGCCCTGGTAAATATGGTCCTCAGTTTTTTGCCGCCGTCAGGCTGAAAATCAATTGCAGGCCAGACTTTTTTGCTTTGTATAGTCCTGTATATCCCCTCAAACTTCTGCCGGTGAGTGTCTTCTTCCCTGGCTAGTGACTCCATCAGCTTTCTTCCCAGCTCATTGCTGCTTTGCTGACTGGCCTTCAGATAGTATTCCTTACCATCAGTTTCCATCTGGATGGCAATTTGAAGTGCTTCCAGGGTCCTATCCTGTTCACCTACCATTATTACCCCCCAGTAGAGCAAATGCTTACCATGATTATGGACTATAACGAATATTATACCTGAGTCCTATATTATTATAATAATCCACTCATTAGTTCTTATCAAGAGTAAGACCAGCCAAGCGGTAATTACTGAAAGAGATGCAAATTTTCCATCCGCGACTTCCCGTGTTTTCAGTGAAGCCGGCTAATGCCAAACTCGTTCAATTTGATAGCGCAACTTGCCCGCCGGGGCTATTATCTCTACCACCTCTCCCCGACCCCGACCCATAATAGCTTTGCCTATAGGTGAAGCGCTGGAAACTTTGCCTTTAGCCGGGTCTACCTCCCGAGAATTGACCAACATGTAGCGTAATTCTTCACCGGAAGCCAGGTCACGCAGGGTAACGCTGTCACCAATACCCACATTGAGGGAAACCTTCTGTTTTTCATCAATGACAGCCGCTGATTTTAAGGTTCCCTCCAGCTTTTTAATCTGTCCCTTTAGATGACTGAGTTGCTCCCGGGCCGCCTGCAGGGGCGCGTTCTCACGGAAGTCCTTATCTTCCGCAGCTCGGTGAATCTCATCAATCGCCTCAGAGCGCTTACCCTTAAGAGCCGCCAGCTCGGCCTCCAGTGCCGCATACCCCTGCTTAGTTAAAGAGACAGCCTCTGACGAACCCCGCTTGAAAGAAGGCTGTA
>CAZZHQ010000327.1:0-2134 GCA_964654015.1 uncultured Dehalococcoidales bacterium
CTTCTACAATCATGTTGAGGTTCACGGGCTCCAGCTTCAGCTCGGCTTTGCCGGTTTCAATCCGCGACAGTTCGGTCAGTTCGGCGACCAGTTGGGTCATTCTTTCTACCTCAGCCTCAATTCTGGACAGGAAATCCCCGGCTGCCTCCCTGTCATCAACGGCGCCGTCCTGTAACGTTTCCACCATAGCCTTTATCCCGGCCAGCGGTGTCCTGAACTCATGGGATATATTCCCCACCATCTCACGCCGCATGGTTTGCAGGCTTCTTAGCTCGGTGAGGTCTTGAATTAGAAGCAGCACTCCGTCGAGCCTGTCATTAGCGATAGGAATGGCAATTACCCGCAGAAACCTGTTTAATGTGGCCAACTCGAATTGGGCAATCTGCTCTTGGCCTGTTTCCAGGCAAGAGTTTAAAAGGTCGTTCAACTCGTGCTCACGTACTACTTCTATAAGAGGACTACCTTTGTAGTTTTTATCCCTGATGCTCAGGAGCCTCTGGGCAGTACTGTTGGTCAGGACAACGCTTCCTTCGGCATCAGTCAAGATGACACCATCAGCCATGTTATCCAGGATACTTGTGAGGCGAGCCATGTCTTCGGAGATTGTCGCCATCATTTCTTTTAGCTTCAATGACATCTGATTAAAGGCATGGGCGAGCTGTCCCGACTCGTCCTTTGTCCCTAAAGATATCTTTTGGCCAAATTCTCCCGAAGCTATTTTTTGGGATGCCCTCGTAAGTTCCCTGATTGGCTGTATTGTCATCCTGGCAATGAGCCACGCCGCCAGAATAACCAGAGCAGCTGCTATTATCATGGCGACGACGATACTTATGATAATGCGATTAACCGATCTTTCAACCTGGTTTAGCGGAAGGGCAACTCTGGCGACACCCAGGACCTCTCCTTTGTCTGTTATGGGAACAGCCACGTACATCATCTGCTTTCCCAGGGTGGTGCTATAGCGGGTGCTTTCCCCGATACCTGAAGCTAGGGCATCTTTAACCTCGGGACGTGTGGCATGATTTTCCATAGTCGCGGGGTCTTCGTTGGAGTCGCCAAGTACAAAACCATCCAAGGCGATTATGGTTATCCTTGTGCCAATCTGACCTCCCAGCTTTTTAGCCAAAGCATCAAGGCTATTTCCTCCTTCTTGCCTGGTAAAACCTGGAAGGCTGGCTTCAGCGATAATCTTAGCCTCGTTTTCCAGCTGGGTGCGCAGGCTACTTAGCTGGCTGCTTCTGACAGAACTGGTAAGGTACGCACCCAGAAACGCCATACTTACGAGGACAAGTAGAACAAACCAGATAGTTATGCGCCATTGAATACTACGGAACAATTCTAATCTCCCAGTTTATAACCCGCGCCCCTTACGGTCAGTAAATTTCTCGGGTGTGCCGGGTCAGTCTCAATTTTCTGCCTTAGCCACCTGATATGGACATCTACTGTACGGGTATCGCCGGCATAGTCATAGCCCCACACTTTTTCCAGGAGCTGCTCGCGATTAAAGACGAACCCCTTATTTTTAGCAAGGAAGACCAGCAGGTCAAACTCTTTTGGGGTAAGATTCAGCGCTGTTTCTCTTAGGGAAGCTCTATGTCGGGCAGGGTCAATCTCAAGTTCATTGATTTTTAGCAAAGTCTTCTCATCAGACGGTTCTGGCTCGGCCATCTTGGCTCGTCGGAGCATGGCCCGCACGCGAGCCAGTAACTCTCTCATGCTGAATGGCTTGGTCATGTAATCATCAGCCCCGATTTCAAGCCCGACTATTTTGTCGACCTCTTCCGTCTTGGCAGTGAGCATGAGGATTGGGACAGTCATTTCTTTCCGCAGTATGCGACACACCTCAAAACCGCTCAGTTTTGGTAGCATCACATCCAGAACAATCAGTTCCGGTCTTTCTCGTCGCGCAGTCTCTATGGCTTGTGCACCGTCGATGGCCGTAATCACATCATAGCTCTCTTTAACAAGGTTATATTTGAGCGTAGCTAGTAGATTTTGGTCATCTTCAACAATCAGGATTTTATTGCCAATCATTCTAATCCTCAGTGGTAGTATAAAGCTAACGGTGCAGTTTATCAAAGACTATTCCAGTGTTTGATGACCCGACAAACGCTATCTTGTCCTCTACTATCGA
>CAZZHQ010000328.1:0-2073 GCA_964654015.1 uncultured Dehalococcoidales bacterium
GCTCAGAGGGTGGAAAATTGAACGAAAATGAGTAGAAATCAAAGCAATCCCAAAAAGCAAATTCCTATGTTTACTGATGACGAAATTATAGGAGCAGGGGACAAATTGCTAGACTGTTTTCTGGCGAATATGAATTTAGCAAGAAAACTCAACAAT
Source organism: uncultured Dehalococcoidales bacterium (assembly GCA_964654015.1). Classification (GTDB taxonomy): domain Bacteria; phylum Chloroflexota; class Dehalococcoidia; order GIF9; family AB-539-J10; genus JAUUZT01. The sequence goes on from CAZZHQ010000328.1 coordinate 157, forward strand.
ATTACTCCAATACCAGAGAATACCCACTCTTTGTTCTCTATTATCCAATAAATAAATTGTTCCATCTATACCTCTTAAGATCAGGAATATACCAGTCCTTTTTTTTTACCTTTCTTATATCTAATCAATGAGCTGTATTATATTCTATTTTTGGGTATTGGCTTACCAGCTTCATTTTGGCTAACGATTTGCATGACCAGCGCTGGCAATTACGCTGGAATGAAAAACGTCGCAGCTTATCCCGCGTCTGGTCGATGCTTTTGTTTGGCAATCCTTTTTATACCTTATTTCTTCTTTTTTTTCCCAGCATTGCAAAAATGCCAATCACTAGTCCAATGACCGCACCAATTATCCAGTTTTTTGGGTCGCCATAGTTATGGGCAAGTCTCTCCCAAAAGCTTGGGCTGTCCGCTGCGAATGCAGGTACGGACAGGGATATGAGTGTCAAGAGTGACATGATGAAACTGAACGAGCTCGGCGAAGTGGTTCTCATAGGATTCCTTCTTCCATTATTTGTTCTTGTCAGATTCCTTGTCTTGTTTCCGCTTCTGACTTCCTAAAACAAGCCCGAGAATCAATGCTCCAACGATGATGACGACCCAGACAACTTTCGCATTGCCAGTTTGAAAAAGAATTGCAGTGACGACAGCGAAGGCGATGGAAATTCCCGTCGGGATTTGTCCTTGTGTTTTTGCGCTTATTAAGGCCCTCCTTCCTATTCGCCGAGCCGTGACAACATCTGCTTCGCCCTCTTTCCCATGGGTGAATCAGGTGCGATCTTGATCATTTCTTTGAGTTGTTGTACGGCCTTTTCGCGTTTTCCGGATTTGAAATACACTCCACCCAGGTTCCATCGAGCCTCCATGAGTTGTGGAATACACTGAATGGCCTTTTCGAGGAAGGGCCGCGCTTGGTCGTTCATGTTTCGCTCAGCATAGTAGCTACCCAAATTAAAAAGTGCAGTTCCGTCTTGTGAATTGACTTCAACAGCTTTCTTGAGCGCTTTTACTGCTTCTTCGGTATCGCCTTTCTTCAGGTAAGCAACCCCCAAGTTTGTCCAGGCACCGCTGGATTTGGGGTTGAGTTGTGTGGCCCTTTGAAGCGTAGTCACAGCCTGATCATATTTGCCTTGTGCCCCGTAGCCGGAACCAAGAGCCTCCAAGATGAAGGCATCGTTGGGCGATCCTGCCTTTGCTCGTTCAAGAAGTTCAACGAACTTCGAGGAATTGGATAGAGCCTTTGGCGAATACACCATTGCACTTGCCAGTAACACGTTGGGATTATGTGGCGTATTATTCATCAGTGTTGCAGTCCACTCTTGAATTTTGGAAAGTGCCTTCTTGTCTGAATATGGAAACTGGTATTGCGATAACTGCCCACACATGTCGCCCACAATATCGCTTGCAATGTCACCCACGTAGGCGGGGATCGCTGAAGTCGCGTCAGTGTTTCTCAATGCCTTAGCAGCTTCCCGAGCTTCCGCCCATTTGCCGTCTTTTATCAACCTGTCAAGAATATCGGTCTTCCCTTGTTCCGCTGCCCATGAGGCTGCGACTATGCCTGTAACGATAATCCAACACATGCATCCCTTTAATAGTAACCTTCTCATCTTTGTCTCCTCTAGGAACATATTGATTTCGTTCAGCCAAGACATGTGTCCCTGTTTCATATCTCGCCGACCGTCGGTGCTGACCGTTTTTCAAAACCAAGCCGCGGTTTTGAAAATACTTGTCGAGCACATTGTTAGGCGAAAGCATCGGGTCATTCAGTTTTCCTCCAAACGATGTTTGCTTTCCGGTTAATATATGCCTTCTTCCCTTCAATTGTCACCAGTGAAAGGTGGTTTTGGAAATCCATCGCTGAGTCCCATTCTGGCTGGATCACGAAATGCCCAGCTTTATCTATAAATCCCCATTT
>CAZZHQ010000329.1:0-2069 GCA_964654015.1 uncultured Dehalococcoidales bacterium
TATAGTTTTATCAATGTCTTCTGGTGAGATTCACACATAAGCAACAAAAACAAATTATATATTGTAACGTTCCCTTTTAGAGCGTAAGCATATTATCCCTATCAGGACTATAAGAAATTGCTACGCCGTTTTCTTCTGATAGGAAATATTCTCTCCATGGAGGGGTGTTAAATTAGCTTTTATGCAGGTAATAGTCCAGAGGGAAAAGGCCGGAAAGGATTGTCTTTGGCCTGAATGGCTGATTCGGCAGCCTGTTTGATGCTATATTTCAAGAGGCGATTGTAATCTGTGCTTAGTTTTTCGGAGTAGACTTTGCCACCAGAAGACCTTCTCATTATACCCAGCCCGGAATACATCCAGACCTTTCTTTTGTCGGCAAAACGATACGGAGTTTCCAGAATGGCGGAGATTGTCGCAGCATGAATAAAGCCAATTCCGGGAAGAGCTTGAAAATGCTTGATTTCGGGATAGCGTTTGGCCGGGGCTCTGGCAGCTGCCAGAAGCTCCTTTTCGCTTTGCTCGGATTGTTCCAGTTGACGCCAGAGGCCATCCAGAATAAGAAGCAAGGTTGCCTCCTGGGGTAATTTCGCTTTCCATTCTTCCCGGTAGGTCTCTGAATAAACGGTAGTTCCAGTACATGGGATACCATTCTGTCTGAACCTGGCTTTGATTTTATTCTTAATACGAGTGGTGCTTTTGACGGTATCATGATAGGCTATCATCAACTCCCTGAACCGCCGGCGCTGGCCAACCGGATGATGAATCTCTTTGATATAACCACCCCGGCCCAAATGGGCCAACTTTAGAGCATCAATTGAATCATCTTTTTGTCCGGAGGAACCTATCCAATGGTTTTTCTTGGGATCGGTAATCACAAGCTTCTCTCCAAAGCGAACGCAGGTTTCTAGTGACCAGGCAGCCAGTGTGCCTTCCTCCATATAGATTGTCCGTGGTGGCGGCACCGTTCTTACAAATTCAATGAAGCCGTTAACACTGGTGGCGACCCTATCGGCTTTGACCAGCCGGCCGGCTTCATTGACCACAGCAAACTCCAAGGTAGTGATATGACTGTCCATTCCAATATGATTCATTCGGGTATCTCCTTTCTAAGATTAGTAAAACTCTATCATATCTTAGCTCAAGGATACCCATGGTTTCATTTTCTCAAGCAGGGCAGATGACCTGCACCCGCTCCAGCTTTACCAGTCCTTCCCTAATCACCTTACGCACGACCGGGGCCAGCCTCAGCTTCAACACCCCCCCTTTGTCAATCACCTTACGCACGACTAGGTCGGTCATTTCCCTTCTCCTTACTATGTTCCTTCATAATAGCATCGTAGTCACACTTACCATCCCGCCAGAAGTAGCAGGACTGGTAGCATACCTCTAGCTTGAGCGGGCAATCAGGATTAGTTGCCTTTTTACCGTCAGACACAACTCAGCTCCTTTAATGCTTCTCTTATCTCCTTTTCCTCTCTCATTCCCTTCTCCTCTCGTTGCTCAATCCCGTGCTAGCAGCTTTCCTACAACTATCTTCGTCAGAATCATTTCAGCCCCTCAATTAAAGGCGGGATGCCACTTGCCCGATTGCCCCTGGGGCTCCGGTTACGGGAGGGGGAGGTTTTGATTTAAGCCATTGGGAGAAGTCGCAAACCCAAGGCACCCCAGTTTCCCCTGGCAGAGCCCGCCTATCACTTGTTTTCATTCCCCAGAAAGACCCCCTGCCACAGACTTCAAGATATTGAGGATTCCAATGACAGTACGCTGCACCTCAACCGGCTGTTCAGATAACACCCTCGCTACATAAGGGTCTAGCTTCCCAAAATATGTCTCGCTATCAACCGTAGCGGTAGACTGAGGGGGCAAATAGTCAGCCAAGGTAAATAGCTCACCCTCAGCAAAGCCCAAGGGTTGGGCAATCTTTTTTAGAATACGCGCCGATGGGAAGCGTTCGCCCCTTTCTATGCGACCGAGGTGTGACGGGGATACACCTGATTTATCACTAAGCTGCCGCAGCGTCAGCCCGCTCATAATTCTTTGCTGTTTAATTAGTCTACCTAGATTCCCCA
>CAZZHQ010000330.1:0-2056 GCA_964654015.1 uncultured Dehalococcoidales bacterium
AGTTTCTCACTTGATGAGAGGATATTCCATTCTTGCTTAAGCTCTGCTTCCTGTCACCTGTGGTCTACGAGCAAAGATACTATGCAGGACTGCTGGCAGCATGAAAGGTTTGGTGTCCACTATTGACATCCGACCTCAGGTGCTCTGTTTGCAAGTCCACTTTCCCTCATATGTAGAGCCTTAGTGTAGTTCTACCTCAATGTGCTGTCAATACCATCCCGCCCTTCGTCCCTTCGAATCTCACCCCACTAATAGAAACTAAAAGGCGCCTCGCTTTTTACAGCCAAGCACCATATCATTTCAGGTCATTTTGAATTCAAATTATCTACCATTGAACAAACTTCGGACCTTGCCCATATTATGCAACACCAATGAGTCAATTATTGTGTCTGGCAAAAATAGCTGATAAACTCTAGTGTGTTTGGAGGGCTACAAATGAAAAATATCGAAAAAGAAATCGAATCTAGATTTGTTTGTGCGAAATGTCACTCTAGTGGTGCTAAAGTAAAGAGTTTAGCAATGACAGGAACCGGTATTTCTAAGCTACTTGATATTCAACATAATCGATACATTTTCGCATCCTGTAATAATTGCGGATACACGGAAGTATATAATCTAGATACTCTAAGTGGCAGTAAAGATGAGGTCGGAAATATTCTCGATATAATATTCGGATAATTTTGTCTTCCAGTACAATTTGCGCACGAACATGGGGATCATTGTCCAGTGATGCGTACAAATATTTGATACCGTTTACCTTTTCTATAAAGTAAAGTTCGTTATCGGACAAACATCGGCATCACTATACCGACGTGCGTAGGATTACCATTTAGGGCATGCTTATAGCAAAGTTATGTCACAAGAGTTATTAGAGTCTTTTGCTCTTAGTTCGAATCCCCTCAGCCCTGATTAGAAGTAAGAGCAAAATTACCCAAATAGTCCCTCTAAATAGTGTATAGCATCGTCCTGTTCAATAATATTTTGAGTTTCGTGCCTATAGGTATTGTTCTGTATCATCTTCTGCTAAACAGTTTGTCGGCAAAATGTCGGCAGAATTTCTCCTTTACTGAACAAAGTGACGCAGTGTTCAATAAATCCCAAGTGTGGTTCAATTCATAAAAGGGATATGTCCTATTGACAAAGCCACGCCATTTAGCAATAATAGCTATTGCTACACCATGTTGATAATGAGATTAAGGCTCTGACGCAAATATACTTCAGCCAGTACTGACCAGCGTAACCGCTAAGTGCAGACCTTTGCTATCCTAGAGAAAACCCCCATTAGATTTTGGACTTTCAAGGAGTGTTTAAGTGCGTACACAAATTATAAATAAGTTTGATCCGAATTATTCGGCACTAACGGCTATCCATCACCATTTTTCTAGAATTGCCCCAAAATATCGTGACCTTCGGACAACTGATCCGGAGCCCATAACTTTTATCGCCAAGGAACTGGAAAAATTAGTCTCTGTTGAAGCGGTTGATATCGGCTGTGGTACTGGGAGGTATGACCTTCTTTTGTGCAGATATCTGGGTGATAAACTGCGCCTGACATGTGTTGATGCTAACTCTAACATGTTAGAGACACTAGACGAATATTTAATAAAGCACGGTATCAGTAATTTCACTTCGATGCATTCCGGAGCAGAAAACTTGCCATTTCCGAGTAATGCTCTGGATTGTGTCTGCACGTTTAACGCAATACACCATTTCAATCTACTAGGTTTCTTGCAGGAGAGTGCCAGAATCATGAAAAGCGGGGGTTATCTATTTATCTACACAAGGCTTCGTGAGCAAAATAAGAGAAATATCTGGGGTCGGTATTTCCCCAAATTCCACCAGAAAGAAACTCGTCTATATACATTGAAAGCGTTAACGCAAGCAGTAGCGGCAGTGCCAACTCTGGGTATTAAGTCCATCGAATTCTTTAAATACCAGCGAACATCAACCTCGGCGAAGCTTATAGAGCGGGTAGAAGCTAACCATTACTCTACTTTTGCCCTGTATTCATCAGGAGAAATGGAAAAGGCAACAGCGGGATTCGTGCAGAGGATTG
>CAZZHQ010000331.1:0-2045 GCA_964654015.1 uncultured Dehalococcoidales bacterium
GCTGTGTGCGTTTGATGCACCGAGAAGATATTGCCCAGGTCACTGAGATTGACCGTGAGGCCTTTCCGAGTCTATGGCCGCCGGTTAACTATGAGCGTGAGCTAAAAAATCAGCTAGCCCATTACATTGTAGCCTGTGATGGAGAAGAAGGGGTTGAGGAGCCCGAGGCAGAAACTCCCTTGGCGGAAAAGTTCCCAAGTCTGGCAGCCAGGATAGGGTATTTATTTAACAATAATCGTTTCTTCGGCCATGAAGCACCTAAATCAGGCGAGCAGTATATTACCGGTTTCGCCGGCTTCTGGATTATGGCTGGGGAGGCTCACATAACCGGCATCGCGGTTCGGGTACCCCATCGCCGCCAGGGTATAGGAGAGCTATTGCTCATCTCAGTGATAGACTTGGCTACGGAGCTAAATGCCTGTATTGTTACCCTGGAGGTGCGTGTCTCCAATACCACTGCCCAGAGTCTTTATTGCAAGTATGGATTCACCCAGGCAGGTCTGCGCCGCAACTATTATATAGATGATAAAGAGGATGCGGTAATAATGTCTACCGAAAGTATTAGCTCAGCCCCATTCCAGGCGAACCTTCAGCAATTAAAGCAGGCCCACTCCAGAAAATGGGAGCTGGCCCTCCATCAAATTGCCCGGTAGATACTTTAATAGGGGCATTATTTTTATCAAGCTCACTCCAAATATACCCCATAAGCACTAAAAGGTGAGGAGACACCATCCGCTCCGGCCTGTACTCCCGGCCTGTGGAAGTATGGTATAATCCTTAATATCAGATACCTGAGGGTAGCAGGCTCCTCTCTTAATAAAGCCCCTATCCTGTCCAAATGATGGGGGTTCACCTTAGTCTAATATTTGATTTAAGGTAATCTTATTCTGGAATTTTTAATTAGCTTTAGGTAGAGAAAGACTTACAGGAGGATTGAGCTATGGGAAGACTAAACGGTAAGGTGGCTCTGGTAACCGGGGCCAGTCGAGGTATCGGTAGAGGAATAGCAGTTGGCCTAGCTAGTGAGGGTGCAAAGTTAGTATTAGCGGCACGTGATGCTAAAGAACTTAAGGAAACTGAAGCCAAGGTAGTAACACAGGGCAGTGAAGCTTTGGTAGTACCGGCTGATGTCACCAGTGAGGAAGAGGTCACAAGGCTCTTCGCCAAAACAATGCAACATTTCAGCAGGCTTGACATCTTGGTCAACAGCGCAGGCGCTTTTGATAGCGGGCCGATTGATCAACTCACAACCGAAGCTTGGGACAGAGTTATAGCTGTAAATTTACGTGCCCCGTTTCTGTGCACAAGAGCAGCTTTCCGCATCATGAAGAAACATGGTGGCGGACGTATCATCAATATCGGTAGTATCTCGGGACAGCGTGTGCGCCCTAATTCTGCGCCTTACAGTAGTACTAAGTTCGGCATTACTGGTCTAACTCACGTTACTGCCCTAGAAGGACGTGAGTACGGCATAACCTGTGGTTGCCTGCACCCAGGTAATACGCTTAGTGAGCGTCGAGCCGATACATCGAAAACCCAAAACACGGAGCCGATGATGACAGTGGAAGAGCTAGCTCAGGCAGCCGTCTATATGGCTTGCCAGCCCCCCCACATCAATGTCTTAGAGCTTATTCAGTTACCTCGAGACCAGCTTTACATCGGGCGGGGCTGAGAGGGTTTACTCTCAAGCTAAAGTGGAAGTCTAATAAAACGTTTTGTACATCAAGGTTATAAAACAACCGTTTTTTCACTCAACTAGTCTGTTCCTATTATTTTAGGAGCAGAGCCGACTCTTGATATCCTGTCCAAAATTAAGAGGCTACCTTGATTAGCTGAGTGATTCCGGGGGTGAAAAAACGACTGCGCCTATTACGATGCAGGTTGACTCTTTTAACTGGCGCTGTGCTATAATCTGGGCATAGAGGAGGCTGAAACGGAAGCACTAAGACTTAAGCAAAAACTGGTAGAACTGCTGACACAGGCGGCAGGTGAGGCACAGAAATTGGGTAAGCTGCCTTCAGTCGCTTTGCCTGAGATTACTATAG
>CAZZHQ010000332.1:0-2038 GCA_964654015.1 uncultured Dehalococcoidales bacterium
TTCTTCTCGAACTAAAGTTCGGGAACTGTCCAGACTAGCCAAGGCTCGGAACACTAAGGGCATTCTTGAATGATATCATCCTTTAGGTCACCCATTGATTAATACTACTCATACCAACCGAAGTCATTAATGGCCTTGGTCATCATCCACACATTATATGAGGGTGCCTTTGGTGGCATGTCACAACCCGGGGCAAAGATAAATCCCCCTGGAACACCCTTGCCTTTTAGAATGATTTCCTTGCTAGCTTCATAGACAAACTCCGCTGTCCCGACCTGGATTATAGACGGGTCGAGATTTCCGAAGCATATATCGTTGGGGAAATACTCTGCCACTTTGTTAAGGTCGATTTCACGGCCTACGCTGATAATACCTGGGTCACCGAAGTCGCACTGTGCCCAGAAAGGCAAGTTGGCATTCTGCTCTCCACAGGGATGGAACCACGTGTGTTTGTAACCCATCTCCCTCATTTTATCGTGTTGTTCCTTTATATAGGGGAGGCAAAACTCCTCAAATTGTTTGGGTGATATGATTGCCTGCATCGGCCCACCGACCTCAGGTACCAGCCTGTCAGCACCAAAAGTGTCTGCGAATAACTTAGCCAACGCTAGCTTAAAGTCAGTGAATATACGGAAGGCGTGGTGGATTAATTCTGGTTTCTTGAGTAACAATCTGCATAATCTATTCACACCCAGTACAGCTTCAGCCGTATCCATGGGCCCAGGTAAGTACGGGCTAATAACCGTACCTTTCCACTTCAACATGTATGCGGTGTTTTCTAACACCAGTCGTATATTGCCTAACTTTTCAAGATTATCGGGTACCTTAAGGTCAAGAATATCTTCATCGGTATCTACGGCGTAGCGAGTTACCACCGGTGCCTGCACAGAGTTACCATTGGGCCATTTCACTTCACCACCAAACTCCTCAGCCGCAAAGGCACAGTAAGTACCTAAACTCACTGTTATTGACTGCCAGCCATATTGCTCGTTGGTCCATCGCTGTGCATCAGCTGCCTTCCTTGCGTCGGTATAGAAGTCGCTAATACTGTAGCCTACATTTAATGCGGAAAAGCTTGAGGATAGTCCCCATATGGGGACTCGGTCTGGCTTCTGGCGATTCCAGAGTGCTTCCATCCGCTCTTCATCAGTCAACCGATCCTTTCTCATTGTTCTTAATGACGTCGTCTCATGTCTGTCTCCCTTTGTCATGACATTAAGCCTCCTCTTGTTTTCCCCCGCATGCTCTTAGGTTGGCTTTGTCCTCGTGCCCTTGGCCTGGATGTTGGCTATTCACAAGCATCTATTAAATTCAGAAAACCTCAACTCTTCCGTACGAAGTAAGCTAGGTCTTCAGCTTCTTGACTAAAAAGGCAACATTCTTGCCGAAGTCCCACACAGTTCTAAGCCCCAATTCATCCGTCTTCACATCACCCTTTTCCAAACCAAAAGCAAGGTTCCAATAAATTTTTGAACCAGGCACAAAAAAACCCAGGATATGAAACCAGAAATTAATTTGGGCTATGGTAAATTGCTGGCCCGACCGCTCTGCCACTACCAAGGGGCCGCCCACCTTACCTTCAAATATTCCGGTATTCCAATACGCAATGTAACCAACCCTATCCATGAGAGCTTTTAATTCGGGTGTTGCCGAGCCAAAGTATACCGGTGAGGCTAGTATTATAGCATCAGCCTCTTTCATCTTGAGATATATTGGCCACAGGTCATCCTTGATAGAACAACTCTCTTCTTTCTTACAGACCTGACAGTCATTACAACCTTTAATATCTAAACCAGCTAATCGTATAAGCTCTGTGTCCAGCCCTTCCTCTGCTATCGCTTTCAAGGTGTATCTAGCCAGAATTTCTGTATTTCCCTTCTTCCTCGGACTACCTACAATAGCAATGGCTTTCACTATACACTTCCTGTAATGTTTCAGTCGTTTCCGGACGAATCGATGGTGCCAAAATGATACAACCCGCTGCCGATTTCCGTCAAGTTACCCCATTTGTTTACCTCCCCCCGTCTGGTGACCGCTT
>CAZZHQ010000333.1:0-2033 GCA_964654015.1 uncultured Dehalococcoidales bacterium
AGACCACTCCCTTCTATGAATCAATAAAGCAATTTTATACCTAATGGCTGGCGAAGTTCCAGAGGGCAACTTAACATAATACTTTAAGAGTAAAATTGTGGTATAATGGGGGTATGATTGATAGTATTATTAAATGGAGTGGTTGGATAATTGCGCTTGGATTAGCTATATGGGAAATTTACAAGTATGTGCGTAATCGCTACAAGGTAAAAGTAAACATATCCCTTGGGTCTATTCAGAAAGGGGTGAGGAAAAATAGAGTCGTAATCGAAGTGAAGAATTCTGGGCGACGTCCAATCCATCTCACCTTCGCAGGATTCCATTTTGAGAAAGGCCCCATTGTGGCATCTAATGAAATGAACATAGAACTGGGCTGGGTATATAAGGAACTGCCCAGCTATAGTTTTGTTGAACTCAGAGTTATGAAGGAATTGGTCGAGTTTTTCAAAGAGAAATATAGCGTTGAAGCTGATGGTATTTGCTTTGTGGATGAAAGTGGAGACAAGCATATAGGCTATTTCCCCGAAGACCTGAGGCAAATCCTCTATAGTTAGAAGACTTCGATATTTCTATTTTATGTAAACCCCTCTATAGGCTATTATTTTGGGGCGCACTATATATGTTATGTCGTATAGTAACAATATGGTGCGTAATTATTTAAAAGAGTCCCCTACTAACAGGATGTCTGAAAAGCCATAAGACTTTGGTGGAGGAAGGCAAAACCTAAAACGGTACGTGGGAAAAGATTAGGTTACGGTGAAGTATTATTATCCCTTTCCGGCTGCGTACGGAGCCAACGAAGTTCCTGATCCTGCCGTTTATGTTCTATTTCCTGCAGATGTTCAATTTCTTTAGTGGCATTCTCATATTTACGCTTATACGTTTCCAGCTCTTTCTCAAGCTCGGTTAAGCGCTTTAAGGCACTAAAGGCGGCAATGATAAGCTCTATTTGCTCATCGAGGGAGTCTATCCTATGTGCTATTCTCCCCGCTTTCTTCTCTGCTCTTTTTGTTCTTGCTGCACGCTGGTCATGTAGCAGACCCCGGCTAATAAAGTCCCTGCGGTGTAGGTCAATGGCTTGTCTACTAACACCAAACATTTCAGCTATGGACTGCGTTGTTTTCCCTTCTTGAAGCATACTAAGGATTTTATCTTTGTCTACAATTGCTTTTCTTGCCATTATCTACCTTTGCCATTGTCAGTTTGTTATCAATATATCAATAGAAAGCCAACATGTCAAGCTACTAATTAGGCAAGTATCATCATACTTGTCTAATACATTAGATTGGTTTGATTAAAATGGTCACCGCCTCTGTTTAGCAATGCATTGTACATTTTAACGACATGTTTATCTTGCTTCAGATGATTTTTTTTGCTCTTTCAATAGCTCCTTTAAGGTTGAATTGCCTCTATAACGGGACGCTAATTTAAGATACTTAAATACCTCTTTAGCCTTGCCTGATATAACTAAAACTTGTTGCATTTCTCACCCCCTAGTTAATCTTGCGTTTATTCTAGCAAGGTATTATCAGTAACGCAAGTATGGTGACAGCGATTTACAGGCAACAAGAGGGATTAACGCAAGTAATGGAGAGGAAAATATGGAGTTCTCTTAGTAAGGCAATGTTTAACGCAAGATATACAGCTTTGATAGCGTGAAAGGCAAGGTGGTATTAATCTTTAGTTTAGCTGGGATTTCTAAAGCACTTAAGATAAGTGAGTGAGTCAAAATGTCTATATGTTGTGTCAGATTACATATAGTGGAGCTGGAAAACGACCTACCGGCTACTGCTTTTTGAATTTAGCCTTCAGTGCTTCTATTTCCTTTTGTTTATCAACTTCTTCTTTTTGTCTGTCAAATTCCTCTTGAGTAAGAGGCTGATATGATTTCAGTTCGTTGCCCTCTATTTTTATGGTGAAGAGCTCGTGGCATTTCCAGCATCGGTACGCACCCTGAAAGTTTGCATCAGCTAAAGAGAGGCTGCTCTCAATGTCACACTTTGGGCATTTAAATTTGATTAACAAAGATTTTA
>CAZZHQ010000334.1:0-2015 GCA_964654015.1 uncultured Dehalococcoidales bacterium
TTCATGATCGCAAAACTAACATTATGGCTGGTACCAAAAAGGGGTGAGGACCAATGTCTCCAGGGTTTCCCGCTATCTCCTTGCCTAATACCTGGGCCAGTTAGCAATACTGATCTGTAACGTCCCCGCTCATCTTCTTCAGTAAAGTAGTCTTTAATATACCCAAGAGTGTACGGAGTTGTAACTGGATAAAAAGGGGCTTTATCAGATTTCACATAGTACAGTATTGTTTGATGTAATGGGCCGAATTTCTTAGCTGCGCTATTAGAGCCAGTTCGTCGCCAGATAATTTCGTTCCTGAAATTTTCAGGCCCAAATATATCATCCATAACTATCTTCAAATAATGAACAGCCGCCGCATCACAATGTAGAAATATAGAGCCAGAAGGTCTTAATACCCTCTGTAATTCCAATAAACGCACAGCCATCATTGAAAGATAAGCTGCAAGACTTGTAGACAGAGTGCCGCCACGTTTACTCAACCATCTAATAAATTCAGAAGTTGTTAATGAAGATGCTATTAACTCAGATAGTGCTTGATGCGAAGCTTCCCGTTCCCATTTCCAAGTGTCATCAAAAACCTTCCATTGTGCTTCGGATTTCTCACCAGTTCGTTCATTAAATAGCAAATTGTAATCAGCATCACTATTGAATGGCGGGTCGAGGTAGATTAAATCTATAGACTTATCAGGGAACTGTTCCTTATCCTGTAACCAAATAAGGTTATCACCATAATAAAGAGCGTTTTCTTTCATAAGGCACCCCTCTATACGATTAACAATAGTATATCAATTACATGCAATCGTTAAAACAGTCATCTGGTAATTGGTCATTTTGAAAATGGGGTAGAATTTAATATATACATAATATTGTTTTACTTGTATAATAGTGGAATAAAAGTATATAATCTTTGTTTAATTAATATAATCGCAAATTAGTAAAAGATATAAGCTAAAAGTTAAAGGAGAATGGCAATGGCTAAGCCCATAGAGCCTACACCAGTACTTAAAGGTAAACAAGCGGTTCAATTCTTAGTTAACGTATATGCAAACGAAAATAAACCTGCATCATTAACTCCTACCCCTAAACTTGATAATGCATATGAGTTAGCTAAGACGTATGTTAATCGAAAGAAACAAGTTCGTTGATGGCCCTTGGGTCTTAGAAAAGATAACAAACCGTAGAGTATGCAATTCGTTCGATTGCGGTAATACCGACTTAAACGAATATTTTCACAAAGATGCCCTATTATACAAGCAACTACTCTTAACAGAATGCTACTACTTACATATCATAGATCAACCTGACGTAGCGGTAGCTTTGCTTGATTTCTGTAATGATTCAATAAACCTTGATAAATATAAGCTGAAAGGAAAGATAGAAGTTCCAAAAGGGAAACCCCAAAGATATTGGCCAGCAGTAAAACTAACAAGACTAGGGGTTGCCACTGAACTACAGGGGCAGAATATCGGTTCAAATATCTTAAATATGCTTAAAATTATATTTATTACGGAAAATAGAACTGGCTGTAGATTTCTTACAGTTGATTCCTTAAAACAATCACGGGTTGTACATTTTTATCAAACTAATGGTTTTGAGCTGTGCCCAGATGATGATAGGGATGATACTCAGTTATTGTATTTTGATCTAAAACGTCACCTTTCAGTTAACTAGCTTTACAATTTACGCGGTTGTCCAAACTGGATTATGCACTATCAGATTTCTCCGTTTTAATTTAGCTTTTTAAAGCCGATAGGCTCAGGTGCCGCAGGGGGTGTGGGTGCTTCATTCATAAGAGACTGTACCTTTAGTAACACCATTACTTGAGCATTGCGTACTAACATAACACGTTGAATAAAGGCATCCCTCATTAAAGCATCAGAGTACATTTTTTGGGTTACCACAACTAATCTAAATGGGTCTCCCGCACCAGCGTATTCTACACCCATTTGAAGTAATGCATATTGCAAATCAAAGTAAAAACCATTCCGTTCATGAATATCCATTTCGCCTAG
>CAZZHQ010000335.1:0-2014 GCA_964654015.1 uncultured Dehalococcoidales bacterium
TTATACCAAATATGCCTGTTTGTCGCGTGGTTATAGAAGTCTATATCGTCCAGATTCTTCTTGAATTCGGAAGGAAACATATCTTTATTAACCTCGTTCACACCAACTAACTCAGCTACCCTTTCATAAGCAGCGTAATAGGACACTTCCGTGTCTAACTGCTTGATATCCTCAAATGCACGGTAAAATCGAGCAACCCACTTGGCCTCACGCACAGTTAGCGGACATTGTCTTTCTGTAGCCGGAATTTCCCGATGCCTATAAAGCCATAGCCCCAATACTGCTGGCAAAGCATCAGCAGGTAGATCATATTTCATCAGGCTAGTCACGTGCCAAGGCGCATCTTCTCCCTTTGATTCAGGTGATCGCTTTTTATCATTCTTGATGCATATTTTCAGCTCATTTCGCACGGAGCCGATGCCGGGGTAATCGGGGCCAAAGTTTCTGTCTAAACCTGTTGCCTTCATTTGTTTAAGCAGCTCTTCACGCGCTTTTTGGGGCTTGATAGCTGGATCCTTAATGTATATCCCCGCTATCAGGTGTTTTATCTGGTCAGTTAAATACGGACCCTTTGACATATTCTGTTCCTTCCTTTATAACGTTATAAATAAAACTGGATAAGTATATAAGATTGTACAATATAACACGTAGTAGTAATATCTATAAAAAAGAATACTACAAAAGAAAATAATTGTCAAGGAGGTGAATGATTGGCAGAAAAACGGACAGAAAACAGGTTGACTATCTCGGTGACGGCAGCTAGTGCCATGCTCGGAATATCGAGGAATCTTGGTTATACGCTGGCCAGGGAGGGGAAGTTGCCCGGTGTCCTGAAGCTAGGGCAAAAACGAATGGTGATAAGCAAAGCCGCTATTGAGAAGCTACTCAATGGGAGCGATGCAAAATAACGAATGGCCCACAATTAGAAAAGGAGGCTTTACCTACGGTTAAGAAAGTAAACAAAGTTTGCGCTCAGTGTATCCACGAATGTAAACAGCTCTGGTATATAGAAGTAATTCAGTGTCCGAAATTCAAGTCGTCCCGGACCGATAACCCCCTACCCTCTAGGCGTGGAAAAAGCGCTGTAGTCCAAAATAAGAGGCATGTTATTGGCAAGTAATACCCAAGTACCCTTAAACCGTTTCTCTTCGATTACAGAGGCTTCAGAAGGAGTATTGTGACTTCTAAAAAATAGGCTT
Source organism: uncultured Dehalococcoidales bacterium (assembly GCA_964654015.1). Classification (GTDB taxonomy): domain Bacteria; phylum Chloroflexota; class Dehalococcoidia; order GIF9; family AB-539-J10; genus JAUUZT01. The sequence continues at coordinate 1,200 of CAZZHQ010000335.1, forward strand.
CCGCAAGATTGATAACGATATCTTTAAAGAGCTGATAGCTGCCGACTTGACCGGCGCTGGCTATAAAATAGTGTTGTTTGTCATAGACAAAACCTTGGGCTTTCAAAGGTCAAGGGGTAGCATATCCTTAACTGATTTTGAAAAAGCTACTGCACTTTCAAGGCAACGTGTCAAAACAGCCATCAAGCAGGCTAAAAATATGTGCATAATTACAGCGGAAAGAAACGGCACCCGGAAAACTATCTATGCTCTAAATTCAGACATTGAAAAATGGCAAACTAGGAAACCAAACCACCCTAGTGAACTAGGCAACCAAATCACCCCAGATTGGGCAAGTAAATCACCCCAGGCTAGGAAACTTGATACGCCTCGGAACAGTTTTCCGAGGATTCTTTACCTTGAGGTAACTAACCTTTAGTAGCCAAGATATTCGGGATAATACTAGAAACAGCGATCATCTGTAGTTAACTCATAGCCTTTTGGACGCCACTCAAGTCCGTAGCAATTGTTTGCCTCGTCAACAGATGTAAATTGGAACCATCCACCATCACGCTCTAGAGCTTCTATTCCCTTGTATTTAGGCTTGTCTTCATTGTGAATCCGATTAACCCAAGAGCATTTATCAGAATGTATGACGCACCGCCTAGTCGGAATATCAATGTTCATCCATACCATTGGTCTCACCCCTGCCAATATCTGCACATATAATACTCGGATTCCTCAGTATTGTAAAGATAGTTTAAGAGAGGTTCTTCCTCGTGTTCTATGCGCCCCCATTTACAAAACCGCACCCCCAAAATTCCAAAAGCATAACT
>CAZZHQ010000336.1:0-1989 GCA_964654015.1 uncultured Dehalococcoidales bacterium
GCGCACCGGCGTCTGTGCTCGTCAGGTCCAGATCGGTGCGTGGCACGGCCAGCAACGGCGTCCCAAGTCCCTCGAGCCGGTGCATGGCACGGCCAGCAACAAAACCGGCTGCGCCCAGAATAACAACCCGTGCAGGTCTGGTAGGCACATTGCATAGATGGTTCAACATAATCTCAGCCCTCCAAAGGCGAACCCAACGTCATATAAGTGAACCCCTGTTCCCGCAATGCCTTTCCATCCAGAACCCGGTAAGGGTCAATCACCACCCGGCCAGCCATGTATTGCACTAAGCTGTCAACGGTGATCCCACGAAACTCAGGCCAGGGCGTCATAATGGCAACGGCATCTGCACCATTTGCCGCTTCCAGCGCTGACGACGTTCTTGAAACATGAGTACCGGCAACGAAAGTATCAACAACGGGATCATAGGCCTTTATTTTACAGTTGGAAAGCTTTTCAATCAGCAACAAAGCTGGGGAATTTTTAGTGCTATTGGTGTTTTCCTTGTAGGCCAATCCGAGAACAGCTATCGTTGCTTCGGTATTTTTTGTAAGCACGATTTCTTTTAGTATTTCAAATGGCCAATTTTTCCGCCGCTGACTATTACTCAACCAAGAGGAAATGACGCCGCCGTCAGTATGGTGGTTAGCAGAAAGGCGCAAAACGGAATGGAGGTCGCGCTCCAGATTACCCCCCGAAATGCCAAGGCCAGGAACGATGTAGCTATAATGACCTATGCGCCGATCAAGACGCAAGGCAGGTACAATTTCCGCCCAGTCTGCGCCGATTTTTTCACAAATTTCAGCCAGTGTGTTTGCAGCACTGATCGAAGCAACAAGACAGATATTGATGGATATCTTTGCCAATTCAGCGCTTTCATACCGCATTTGAAGAATAGGACAATTGAACGTATTTAAGAAATTTCTTAAAGGCCTTGGTAAAGGTGCAGATGGGTCATCACAACCTACAATGAAACGTTCAGGGTACATTGCCCGTTCCACTGCACGCCCAAAAATTAAAGTTTCCACTTGATAAAACAATTTCTTGCGATCTATGGCGATTTGCCGTGTAAAACCGGGAGAAACCTGAGATAAAATAACCAGACAGGCATCAGGGCCCAACACTTCCGATACCTGACCAATGATCTTTTTGATAGGCACTAAGTCACTTTCGCCGTTATCATTAGTGGGTATATCTATGGAAACATAGACGATATGGCACCTGGAAAGCGCCTTTATATCCGTAGTGAAAGAAAGTCGTTCATTATTTTCCCGGAACAATTCATTAAGTTGCGGTTCTTCAACCGGAAAGACTGCGCTATTCAATTTTGTGATGAGCTCGGCGTCATCGTGAAAACCGATCACACGATACCCTTTAGATGCCGCCGCTACAGATGAGATAATTCCCAGATGGGTCAGCCCTGCAAATCCGATTAATGTTTCATTCATTGTTTAATCGCAATCGCTTCTTCGTAAAGATTCTTCAAGTGCCTGTTGATGATCAGATCATTACTGATATTGCTCATTCCGCTGGTCGCACAGAGATTATTAAAATATTCATATTCTAATTCCCAGGTCGGATCAGCTTTGACCAACGTTACAGATTCCTCCGGCGGTCGCCCACTGGGTAGTACACGCTTTCGTAAAGTAAAAGTGGAGGGACCCCATTTACAGAGCGATTCGATATGGGCGCTTCCATTCTCGCCATAAACCTCTGCAACAAAGTGATTCCGCCAGCTTAGCAAGCTCATTTCAAACTCAACAAGCACTGGCGACGTAGCACCACAAATAATATGGTCAAAGGCATTGTTTTCAAAACAATTTGCGCTCCAGACATGAAGATCTTCCGGTATTGAGCCAAACACAAACAAGAGCGTATCGAGAAGATGAGAGGCCAGATCATGCAGGACACCGCCGCCCTTGTCACGCCACGGGGAATTTCGCACATCCCTTGCCGTACCGTTTCCATAAAAAAACCTTATCCTGTATA
>CAZZHQ010000337.1:0-1955 GCA_964654015.1 uncultured Dehalococcoidales bacterium
CTGTATCACCTAGCGCCTTAGCATCGTGTTGTATAGCGTCTTCACAAATGTCCCACAGTTTACTATTTTTGTCTTTGCGTTCGTTAGGGCTATTTGAGAGGAACACCCCAGCCATGCTTGTGCAAGGCATAAGCATGGCGCCCAGCTCGCAATGACAGTCCCGGCAGCCCACCCGTTCGACGCCCAAACGCCTTCGAGGGATGGGCCTTGGCCCATGCTGTCGAATGTCGAAGATGCCGGGATAGCAAAGATCCCGTTGGGCTGTCTCTATGTCGTGACTTCACATATTACAGCCGGACCCCTTTGGGAATCTTGGAATTCTTCACCAAACACCTCGGTCTGAGTCAGTCAGTCGGCTAGCCACTTCTTTCTAAAACGGGACGGGACGAGACAATGCCTTGTCATCAAACCTGCTGGCAGTGCCCCTTTTTGAAAGCTAAGAATTTACAGATGCAAGAGATGCTGTGGTTCGACCCGAATGATGTCCAATTGGGGGGAGTGGCCAACGCTTAATTCAGGTCTCGAATCCAGATATTTCGGAATTCAACCGGACTCTTACCGCCCTGCAAAAAGAACGGCTGACGCGGTTTATGCGATGTATAGAGCGTCGGTTCGTTATGACTGGTTGGGCCGGTCAGTTCGGTATTAACCTGTACGAATACGTCATTGTGCAATACGGTCATGCGAGCCGGCTTGATCAGTTTTGCACCCTCAAAAACCGGTGCTGAGAAACAGACATCAAAGGTCTGCCACTCACCGGGTTTACGGCACACATTCACCAACGGCGGCGTCTGGCCATACAACGCGCCGGCCGATCCATCCGCGTAGATTTTACTTGAATAGGAATCATACACCTGAAGTTCATAGAGGCCCATGAAATAGATGCCGCTGTTTCCCATTCTCGCGGGCATGGTTGCTACAGACGGGTCCGGGGTTCGCCACTCAATGTGCAACTGGCAATCGCCAAAGGATTTTTTCGTCACCAAGCCGCCTGTACCGGCAACGACATAGCCCTCTTTGAGGAGCCATTGGCTTTTCTGGAAGTGCTCCAGGGAATGCCCATCAAAAAGGATTTCTGCATCCGCTGGCGCAGCCGCAACCCCTTGCTCCACATAGTTGCCCGGAAGGACACGCATCGGGTGCGGCCGGTTGTTATCGTGAACCCGCCATGAAAATCCTGGTATCAGAGGATTCTCGTCGTAGCCCCTGGCCTCATACTGATAAAAATCCTCTTCGCCATAAGCCAGTGAAGCCATGACCAATGCTGCCGAAATGAGCATAATCGATTTCACGCTTGTGCCTCCCAGTTTCGTGCTTTGGGACGGGCGCATTTCACATTCGCCTCGGAATCGTTGATAAACTGTTCTTTTTTGGTATCCCATTTCAGTTTTCGTCCCAGCTCAATACAGATGACACCCATATGCAGCGTGGTGGACATGTGATGAAGGTCGATAGCCGGATAGGTCGTCTTCTTCCGGGATGTCACCGCATCCAGAAAATCACGCTGTTCCCGCGGCGGAAGTGGAAGATGCTTTGACTCACCCGGCGCATATTTGGTTCTGAGGATCATTCTATCACTAGCGCTAAGGCCGGAGTAGAAGCCGTCGCGTTTGATCCATCCTTTACTGCCACGGAACTCAAGAATGCAACTCTTTGGATCCCAGCCCTGGCTCGGTCCATTGTATACCCGCATCTGGACACCATTGCCATACCGATAGGTGAGATCATATTTCACCGGGACATTGGATGCCATATGGTCGGGAATCTCGCCTGTCCCCGACACTTCGACCGGACAGACATCCGGATCGTTCACACCCAGTTGGGCCGTATCGACCAGATGTGCGCCGAAGTCCAGAATGGCCCCTTTGGAATACATATCAATCTGACGCCAGACTCCGGCTCTTGTCCGTTCTGGTGTAAAATCATGATATTCCGCCGGTCCCTGCCAGAGGTTC
>CAZZHQ010000338.1:0-1926 GCA_964654015.1 uncultured Dehalococcoidales bacterium
GCAGGCTGGTGCGGGATGGGATGCGAAGGACACGGTAGATCGGGGGATTGATGTACCGGAGTTGGATTTTGATTTCGTATAGCATGGTGCTGACCTCAAATTAACCAGGTTAGGCTATCTTACACTACAGGATTGATGTGGTGAAGTATAATCAATTTATGGCGGATACACTGCACATTACGCTAAAAAGTGCAGTAAGCCCATAGCCGGTAACTCCAACTCGGTAGATAGTACCACGCTATACCACCGTTATTTTGACTTTGATGGATTCTGGGCTACCGAGCTCTTTGACTTGCTCTTTGGTTAGATAGATGGTCATTGGGTGATCTTCTTTGTTTTCCTTAAATCTCCAAGTGCCTGGCGTCTCTTTCTCTTTGACAAGTACAATTTCCATTTGCGTTGTATCCTTTCTTCTATTGTGCCAATGACCCAAGTAATTAGTGCAGACGAACCACCTTAGCGCTACGTTCAATCAGTGCTTCCGTTTAACGTGTACTTAACTAAGTAAAACTAGAGGTTACTTCATCTCGTACACTTTCAGCACTTCATCTCCGTAATGGTTGATGACCTTAATGGCAATTTTGCCAGTCATGGGCAGGTCAAAGGGTCGGCTGACAGTAGAGTAGAGTGATGACCACGCAGCCTCATCAATCTCAGCCCGGAGTGCTCTCTTGAGCTTATCATAGGGTTCTTCAGCACCAGTGAAATATGCATGGCGGACGAAGAAGCTTTCCTCGTTGTAGTCGGTGTCAATGAACCAGCAGGCAATATCATCAGTGGAGTTATTTCTTATTTGACCGGTTGTAGGATCATAAACATCCACGCCCTTGATTTCAACGACTATCTTGCTGTCTTTCTGTTTCCTGATGTCCACGTCCGGTTCTCCGAAGACCATGAACAGGTTGCCCGCGCCGGTTGTCTTTAATAGCGCATCTCCCATCGCCAGGTCCGGGGTTCATGCGGGTAATAAGAATATTCAGTTTGCCGTAGCGTTTGGCCTCTTCCGAAACGTGTGGGTCAAAAGCAAAGCCGCAGATTATTAGCAAATCAAAGCCAACTCCTTTTACAGCTTCTTTAGCGGCATCTTTCACCAGGTCTGGGCCCACCGTGCCGTGCTCGGGTCCGATACAGACTGCTACCCGGCGGGTTGTGCTATCCTTCTCTGTATATTCGCCTTCAGCGTGCAGCCATTCCCCGGCATACGGGTCAAAGCGATCAAACTTGAGCCGTTCGTTCTTGACCGTGTTTTGTACGCCAGCTTTTTTAAGGTTATCCAGTATCATGGTCTCAAACTGGCCGGCGCTGGCTTCTTTCCGTGCTTCAACCTCCGTAGCCGGTCTTTCATCCTCAACGGCGATAATTCGGTGAGGCGACAGGCTTTCCACTGTAAGTGGACCGGTAACGCGGATACGTTTGTTATCTTCGTAAGGCTGGTCGTAGAGCGTTTCCGTCTCCGCATAGCGGGCGATGACGGTGTTAATCTCCTGTCTTGTCATACCTTCTTTAATATCCGGATTGTTGGCAATGGATTTGAGAGTGACGTGTGGTACCTTTTTATAGACAAAGCCCTTCTTAATATCTCCCTCGATTTTATACTCCGGTGGTATCCTACCGGTAAGCTCTGATTCTTTTTTGATGCCTTCCGTGGAATCCGCCAGCAGGTAATACGGAAACCTAGCGGCCATGAGGCGAGTGCGTGCGAGTGCTATCGCCACCCGGCTGGTATCAATGGTTATCCAGCGCCGACCCCACTGCTCGGCGACATAGGCAGTTGTCCCACCACCGCAAGTGGGATCGAGAACAAGGTCACCGGAGTCAGTAGTCATTAGCAAACAGCGTTCTACTATCTTCGTATTCGTTTGTACTACATAAACCAAATCCTGACGTCGGATGTCAATAACGGACACGAAACCTCTCATGCTGCCA
>CAZZHQ010000339.1:0-1916 GCA_964654015.1 uncultured Dehalococcoidales bacterium
AGGATGAACCTGCTCGGCAAGAACACCACTGGGGAGAGCACAACGCTGAGCCCAGGTGATGATTTTGAGGGCTGGCTTTAGATCATCTACCGATTGAGCCCTGGCAATATGGTATTGTGCTACCCACATAGTGCAGATAAACCAGGGATTACCGGGGATATTAGCCATGTCCTGAATGACTTGCTGATAGCGGTCGTTCTCATAGCGGGCGACACCTCCCACCTCAGTCTTACACCAAAGCCTGTCTATAATTGCCGCCATCGTGCTCTCAATCAGAGGATCAGTAGCCTGGAGCATGCCGAACAGAAAAGGACCGCAAATACTGCTATCGATAGTATAGTCCGGTTCCGCCACACCATCAGCGTCAACCGTGATTGAGCGCAGGAAGCGTCCCAACTTCTGGTCATAAAGATACTCAATAGCAGCCTCTTTGATTTCTGCAGCAGCCTGGCGGTATTGTTTTGTAAGTGCTACCTCACCAAACATTTCCGTGAAGTTGGCCGCAGCTTGTAGGCCTGCCCAGACCGCAGCAACCGTAAAAGAGTGGATGCCACGGCGTTCCTCCCAAAGGTCATATGAGGGTGCAGGAAGGTTCGTATGAGGCTCCCTAAAGCTAACCATGAAGTCGGCAGCGTTCTTAACCAGCCTTTGATAATGAGAACGGATGAACTCTATATTTCGGAACTTATTGTAGTGGTGCCAGAGGCTCCATATTACTAAAGCAGTCTCATCTTCTTGAATTGGCAGTTGCAGCTTACCCTCCCCATCTGCCCAGGGCATCCATTGGCCTGCCAGAGATCCATCAGCGGTATACTTGTGAAGGAGATAGCCTTCACTGGTAATGATATTGGCGCAAAAACTGAAGAACTGGTGGCTGACTTCGTCATAGTTGGCCATGTCCAGAGCCTTGGCTGTGAAGGCGCCATCACGACCCCACACATAAGAATAGGTGTCTCCCAAGAGGTCGGTAATGTCTGAGTCAGTGCTGGCGATGATGGCACCACGATTATCGATCTGCACGCGCATAGTGAGCAAGCTGCGTTTGTACAAGTCCAATATGGGACCCGGCAGGTCGGTAAGGTCTAACGATTTCTTATTCACCCAAGCTCGCCAGTAGTCACGGGTGCGTATGATGAATGACTCAGGTCCGCGTTCGTGAACCAGGGCGTTGAGTTCCTCGACTCCGTGGAAGCGGGTACTTGCCGCCAGCCAGTGATAAATGGTTGAATTTCCCCTGGCGGGCACAGTCTTGTCATAGAGCCCGATGACTCCCTCAGCGAACCCACACGTTTGAGGCACCTTCGCCAATTGGCCATCTTCGGCATCGTGTCGGGCACTTAGCTTGTCTTCTGATTTTGTGCTCCCGGTTGTCCAGTCATCAATGCCAATTCTTCCATTTACCTGGCCACCTGCCAGGAAATAACGCTTATCCTTGTACATCATCAGACCTCTCAGTCTCGGGTGGTAGTAGATAGTATCGCCGATTCTGCTGCCTAGAATACGTATCTCATAATGGAAGAATAGGCGTACGTCGCGCGGGTAGTCTCGTTGATTGGCTATATCAACCCGTCTGAAGAAGATGTCCCTGTGAAAGTCCACGAGGTCAGAAAAGATGAGGGTAAGCCCTATTGCAGGATTGGTGGCAGTAACATGGGTGACCAGAGTCTCTCTTTCATAGACCATTTCCTTTTGCCACTCGGGGCCGTCAAGCCAGGCGAAGCTTCCGTCAACCCAGATGCCAGTATGGGGTACACAACCTCCGGCATGGTTCTCCTGACCTACATAAGGATAGAAGATATCCCGGATATTGTAATCGGTATCAAAATTGATGAGCAGGTTGCCATTGCCTACAGGTAAGTCCCTGGGCATGTTATTTGTTAGATTACCCTCCTCTCTTGGTTCAATGCACTATTATA
>CAZZHQ010000340.1:0-1902 GCA_964654015.1 uncultured Dehalococcoidales bacterium
CTGGAGCACCATAACTCAACACGAAGAAGGTATCTGTGATTGCTTGTGCAGTGACTACGAAGATATAGAACAGAATAATAACGTAAAGCAGAAATCACTAGAATGGCTCGAAAACAAAGGATATCTTAAACCTTACAATATTGAAAATGCATGGAACTTTCCAATACAAAGATACCAATTACACTGGCCAATAATTAAAGAAAAACTGGCTGTTGAATCACCTATTCTTCTAAAACCTCTGTCACTTAAGCCTTTATCACTTAAGGAGATTAGTCAACGATGATTACAGAGTGTAAGCCTATGAGAAAGCGAGAAATAACGTCCGGTACTAAAGAGTGGGCAGACCATAATGTCAATTGTATCAAAGGTTGTTCAAATAATTGCCGGTATTGTTATGCAAAAACGATGGCGAAACGATTTGGTAGGTGTAAAGAAGAGACTTGGCGGGATATGGTTATCAATAATAATGCAGTCGAAAAGAAGTATGGTAAATACAAAGGTCGAGTTATGTTTCCAAGTACTCACGATATTGTCGATGAACCAGAAATTCAAGAGGCTTGTTTTGTTGTTATTGGCAAACTACTAGAGGCTGGTAATGAAGTTTTAATTACTACAAAACCAAGACTGCTAATTACAGAAAGGATAATTGATCGATTTTATACTTTTAAAGATCAGCTACAGTTCCGGTTCACTATTACCTCCCGTGATAATTCACTCCTTTCTTTTTGGGAACCAAATGCTTCAAACTATGAAGAACGTTTTGAATCATTAAAATATGCTTATGAAATGGACTTTAAGACTAGTGTCTCCATAGAACCATTTCTCGACTATACCCCGCAAACACTTGTTCATGTTTTATCACCATATGTTACGGAGTCTATATGGCTAGGGCCAATGAATTATATTCCATTGAATAATATTCCTCATGTAAATAAATATCATTATGATGAAATTAGAAATAATTATCGAGCAGAGCACTTAAAGGAAATATATAATGAATTAGTTGATAAGCCTATCATTAGGTTTAAGGACAGTATGATAAACAGAATCCAAATAACTCACTGCTTATCATGCTAGACTTTGAAACAGCTTCAAACTCTTCTCAAACCTCACACTTTTCGTATACCTAACCACCATATCCAGGCTCTTCCAACCACCCATAAGAATGATATTTACCTAGTTGAACAATCTGAGTTTGTCTGTAATAATTACTGACCCTATAATATGAAAGAGGCCAATTATGGACATGATAAACCACTTCGACGATACACTTCATCAGACAGCTCAATTTTTGACAGAGAACATTGACCTATTACCACGCGGGCGTGCGCTGGATGTTGCTATGGGTACTGGTCGAAATGCCATCTATCTAGCCAAAATGGGATTCGATGTGGAAGGTGTGGATACTTCCTATCAGGCACTAGAAGAAGCATTAGCCCGTGCCCGAGAGGTAGGTGTCTCCATCGAAACCAGAGTGGAAGACCTAGAAAAGATACCTTATATTGACGAAGAGGCTTATGATCTCGTTATCTGCTTCAACTATCTACAGCGGTCTCTTATGCCCCAGATGAAGAATTGGGTAAAACCTGGCGGTATGTTGGTCTACGAGACCTTCATTGTCGATCAAGTTAGGTTCGGCAAACCGCGGAATCCTGATTACCTTCTCAGGCACAATGAACTACTACATATACTTCGAGATTTCCGTGTGCTGCGCTACCGTGAGGGGATTATCGAAGGCAAGAAAGCTATTGCCAGTATTCTGGCGCAGAAGGTCTGATTGTTGCGTAAAGAGCATGAGAATACTGGTTAGATTTAGACGTAAAAAACACCTGTCAGAGGGGTATCACAAACTTGACTGTTAGTTGTGCACTTCCACCTAGTGTCTTGACACCCTGATTCTTT
>CAZZHQ010000341.1:0-1901 GCA_964654015.1 uncultured Dehalococcoidales bacterium
CACATGTAAACTTTGGGGACATTTTTGGCTGCATTACCTGACCCAGAATCTATGGCAACGTAAAGCTTATAAGGTTGCCAAGGCGTTACACGCCCGTGAGCACTTCAGTTTGATTCATCATCTGAACATGATCGGTTATCGTGAACCGGGTTATCTTTGGGAACTTGATACCGGTGTTCCCTACGTGTGGGGTCCTATTGGTGGACATGCCATAGTCCCAGCACCATTTTTGCCTTTCTTGGATTTCAAGAGCAGGGTTGCATTCACCTTGCGCAACGCTATCAACGGTATTCAAATGCGCACCGGCATACGGGTGAGGAAAGCCATGCGAAGATCGGACCTGCTAATGGCTGCGACGCAGGCTGACAAAGATGCCATTTTCAAGCACCACGGACGCGAATCAATCCTCATGAGTGAGACGGGCACGGCACCTATGGCTGGCGATGCTGATGCCACAAAGTTCACCGACGGTAATCGTCCGTTGGAACTCATTTGGATCGGAACGCTCACCGGCGGCAAGGCGTTGCCGCTCGGGCTTCTTGCCCTGCACAAGGTTCGCCAGCAAACCCCGAGTCTTTGTTTTCGTTTGCGCATCGTAGGTACAGGGCCGTGCGAACAAAAATGGAAAACTTTGGCCGCATCGTTAGGACTAGACGATGTGTGCGTTTGGCTTGGTCGAGTTCCCCATGTGCAAGCATTAGAGCAAATCAACGTCAGTGATGCCCTGTTGTTTACCAGTCTGAAGGAGGCGACTTCGACTGTGGTTATGGAGGCTATTCAAACTGGGATCCCCGTGATTTGTCATGATGCCTGCGGCATGGGCACAGTTATCACTTCTGACTGTGGGATCAAGGTGCCGATGACTGATCCAGAGACCAGCATCAACGGTTTCGCCGAGGCTATTTTCTCTCTGTATAATGACCGTCCTCGTTTGCGCAAGCTTGCACAAGGGGCGTTGACCCGTGCACAGGAATTGACGTGGGAACGCAAGGGCGAGGCCATGGCTAAATTGTACGCAAATTTATTGACTCAAGTTAAACGTTAGACGGTTATCTCATGTTAATACGCGACATTATTAAATACGGACTTCTCAAACGACAACGCCATGCTGTTTAACTCCATTGCATTCATTCTGTTCTTGCCGATAGTTTTTATTGGGCACTATTATATTTTCCGTAAACGGGAACTCGGTCAGGTCATTTTCTTAACGCTGTGTAGTCTTTTCTTTTATGGATACGCCGATCCCTCGCTGATCACGCTGCTTGCGGTAAGCCTCTTGGTTAACGGGTTTTGCACGCATGCATTGATGGATCAGAAATGGAAGACACGCGGGCGAAAACAGTTGTTTCTAGCTGCGCTATTTTTCAATCTAGGACTGTTGGCATTCTTCAAATATGCTTATCTTCTTGGATGCGCTTTCTTAAATCCCGCACAGCATAGTGCTGTTTTAGCTTCCCTGCGGTCGATTCCATTGCCTGTTGGCATTTCTTTCTATACCTTTCAGGCAGTCAGCCTTGTTTTCGATGTATATCGAGGAAAAACGGAAGGCTTGGAAAATCTGTACGCTCAACGAAATTTTTGGAAATTTCACCTCTACATTTGGTTCTATATTGCTTTTTTCCCGCAGTTGGTGGCTGGACCGATTGTCAAAGGGCATGAATTCATGAATCAAATCAAGCGGAAGACGATACGAGACATAGACTGGCACCATGCCATCAAATATTTAATAATCGGTTACTTTCTAAAATGTTGCATAGCCGACAACCTGAGCGAGATCACGCTCAACCTAGCATCCGATCAAATTCTCTCTTTGGCCAAACTTGACTTGATACTGCTGCTCTACGGGTATTCGTTCCAGATTTATTCCGACTTCGCTGGTTACTCCTATATTGCCATGGGGC
>CAZZHQ010000342.1:0-1876 GCA_964654015.1 uncultured Dehalococcoidales bacterium
ATCCTCTGAGATAATTCTGGGCTCATAATCGGGAACGAGTGGTCGACCACTCCCCCGCAACGTAATACCATGACCGAGGTCAATTGCTGGGCGCGCTCCCTCACTACCCCGCCCATAGTCACCAGATATGATTTCACCCAGCCACCGTATGTGCGGGAATTGAAAATAGTCCTCCCGAAAGCGCTGACCGGTTACCTCTTTAGGAGCACCCTGCTTGACCCACTCCTCTAGTGTTTCCGGAAAGAAGTTATCATTGACGTGGTGGCCTAGCATATACAGGTCACCTGGTCTTTTGAAATGACAGACATCTAAGAACCGTTCTCTAGCTGAAATACTCACTTGGGACCTCCTTCACTATAGCGCCATCAGGCGAGTGTCTTTTGTCAATTACGTCCCCCGGGGTAATTCCTTTATCAAGTAGCTGACGAACCGCGTCCTTGGTTTCAGCAATGTTTCCAGTGACAACAGCATCCATGACATCCTTAAGCTTCTCCATTTTGTATTCTCTTTCCCTCTAAAAACTTCGCTAAATGCTACGGGCATTAATACCCAAATACGTCCATAGCCGCGGACAGGTGCGCTTCCACTGTCTCTAAGGGCAAGTGTTCAGAGAGCTCCAGTATCAAGCCCTTCTTGCTGCCCCATTCCTCAAGGAGGGCTTCATAACCTTTCCGTACTTCTTCGGGCTCAGCCCAGGCTAGGTGACAGGCAGTATTCATGATTATCATCTTATCGGGCCATATCTTCCTGACCTCAGTCAGGGAAACCTCCCCGGTAGGCGGCACGGCGAAAGACTCAATCAGGTTAATCAGTGTTTCAGCTATCTCCTTCTTAAGCCTACCGAGCCGGCCATCCATATGGACACCGAGAACTTTGCCGGTTCCCTCAAGCTGCTTGCTGTAGATTTCGTAGATGGGCAAGCAGTAGGCACGGTAGTACTTAGGAGAGGTCACATCGGTAATATTCTCGCCAATATCAATAAATTTAGCCGGGCATTCAGCAACGAATTCGGCTATCCGCGTATGCAAACGCTTCTCGGTTTCTATAAATTCCTGAACCTCCTCGGGTTGTTCATGGAAATCAATTACAGCTCTTTCTAGAGGGGCTAGGTGTGTCCAAGCTTTCTGCCACGCTGTCTGTTCCGAAAAACCCACGGCGATACCAGCATCGCCAAGTTCATCCTCAGCTATCTTGATAGCTTCGTAGTCGGGAGCCAGATTATCTAGCCTGGTCTTAAAAATAAAGTTCACCACACGCCAGTCAGACGGTTGTTTGACAAGGTACTCCTCTTGAGCCAGGACCAGTGGCATATGAGGCAGGGGGTTCACTGCCACTACTCCGGTGATACTGCCGACAGGAGTTTCAAAAGTATGACGGTATTTCTTAATACCCTTTTCTATGTAATAAACCTGGGTATATTTCACATCTTTCAAATAAGCATGGCCTGAGAAGACACCTGGTGCATCCGGCGACCATCCGGGTTTATAAAGCAAGACCCACCGGAAAATACCCATCCCGCGTTTAGCAAGCCGCTGACACCACCCCCCGGGTAACTCTGGTAACAATAAATTGACAACACATACCGGTATCCTGTCCGGTTCCTCGCCATTAAGGACAGCCATTATTCTTTCCCGAGGTGTCATGCCCATAATGATATGCCCTTTTGTGTGGAATTCGTGTCTAATATTAGGGGGTAGGTAAATATTTGTCAACGCCTCATAATGTGAAACAACCATTGACTATACTGGTAACTCTAACTTAAGATGTGGTACAATCATCGGGTGTAGGACACCTGTATACTAACCTAGAAACAAGCTGGTGTTAACAAATAAGTGTTATACTATGATACTTTTACTTTAAAAACCGCTCCAAGATG
>CAZZHQ010000343.1:0-1875 GCA_964654015.1 uncultured Dehalococcoidales bacterium
CGGCCTTAACTATTAGATAGTCGATTACGCCTTGCCGTTTGTCAAACTCTATGTCTATAACTTTTCCTATAAGTTTGGCATTGACATCTAAGACTTCTCTACCAAATAACTGTCTTGTATTCATGTTATCCCCTTTATCACTATCTTATTATAGGTAACTGTTGCTTTGTATTGGTATATTTAGAATTAGTTATTACGTAATATAGATATGATTCTATCAGTTGTCAATACATTTGAGTTATAATTTGAGGCTCAGGTAAGAAATACGTTATTCTATTAACGTATGTAATAAGTGTCGACATAGTTAATTTAGGTTTGTGTCAACAGTAGTTTAGCAGGATAAGTAAGGAGTATTGTTATTATGATTATTGATTCAGTTCTAAGCGCAATTGGAAATGTTCCTTTGATAAGATTGCAAAAAATATCTTCGGGTAATATTTTTGCTAAGGCAGAGTTTCTAAATCCAGGAGGAAGCATTAAGGACAGGGTGGCAAAACATATAATTGAATCAGCCGAAGGAGAAAATATACTTAAAGAGGGGATGACTATCATAGAAGCTACGTCCGGAAATACCGGCATTGGACTGACCCTGGTGGGTGTACGTAAAGGCTATAAGGTAATCAGTATAATGCCTGAGAACGTTAGTGAGGAACGGAAGAAACTTATCTACGCTTTGGGCGGAGAGATTATCTTCACACCGCCTGAAGAGAGCGTATCAGGAAGTTTAAGTAAATTAAAAGAACTAACTGAAGCGCATCCGGAGACATATTTTATAGCGAATCAGTTTAAGAATCCACGTAACCCTGAAACCCACTACACACAAACAGCTCCCGAAATCTGGCATGATATGAATGGTAAAATTGATGTCTTCGTAGCAGGAGTAGGTAGCGGCGGTACTCTACAGGGAATTGGAAGCTTCATAAAGGAACGAAATCCCAATGCCAAACTAGTCGCGGTTGAACCAAAAAATAGTGCTGCTTTACTGGGAAGAGAACCCGGGCTTCATCAGATCCAGGGGATTGGCGACGGTTTTGTTCCTGATGTTCTTGATGTGAACCTTATTGATATGGTATTTACGGTATCTGACGAAGAAGCTATTGAGACTACACGGAAGCTTTCCCTGCTGGAAGGTTTATTGGTGGGGACTTCTTCTGGAGCCAATGTTTTTGCAGCTCTCAATATGGACAACGGGACAAATAAGGTAGTTACTATTTTACCGGATAGGGCTGAAAGATATTTCAGTACTTCGCTGTTATGATTAATTTGAGTACCTACGGTACCAAGTTATTTCAGTAACGCCAGCAAGTATCTTCTCTGGGCTATTTAATGCATTGCTATCTCTAGATGATTGCATAGTATTTTAGGAGATTGCACTTTCTGCCATCCGCAGATTGAACATTCCGTCATAATATTACTTACCTGCGAATATGGTAATCTTGATCCTACTGGCAAAAGCTGAAACGAGATGTACAGACTTAGTTGGAATAACAATATTTTGACTTCAGATCAAAAGGGCGCTCTAGCATTTTCTCCACGAGTTCTGTAACTGGTTTTTGGGAGGAAGGTCACGGTGGTGTCATATGTCAAAACTCTTTAGAAATGTCCTCTGCTGAGCTCATACAGGCAATGCTTGGGTACAGGGTTTAGCTTTGATGTTATATCTTCTCCAGGGGTGATCCGCAGCAGGAACGTAGTTCCTCTTTGGTTCAGAGCTTTGTTGCTTTTGCTGGGTAACTATGGGCTTCCGGGGTAACTCCTTGATTTCTATAAAAAGGACCTCCCTCTCCTTGTAAACCAGGTGGATTGTCCCATCCAAATGCTCTTGCACCAGTACCTTTCTCCTGGCCGGTGGCAAGTTGGACTGAGCCTCTATCT
>CAZZHQ010000344.1:0-1871 GCA_964654015.1 uncultured Dehalococcoidales bacterium
GCGCCATTATGTCTATTATATCGCCCGGAATGAGGCGTACGGTAAAGAAGATTATGAGACTCGCCAGGAACACAGTGGGTATCGCTAACAGTAATCTTCTGATTATATAAGCACGCATTTTTACCCTCTTTTTTATTCCTCTATGAGAGGGGTACTAACCCCGGTTACAATCTTCTGGTGGATATTCTAAGCTAACTATACCCTTTATCATTTAACCTTTCAATTAGCTAGTGATTTTTCTAAAAGCGCGGCAGTTGAGCCAGCATCCCGACCGTAGTAGTCAGCTCCTATCTGGGAGGCAAACCCTTGAGTCACCGGGCACCCCCCAACTATGACCTTCACCGCATCCCTCAGCCCAGCTTGGGTCAAGGCATCGATAACATCCTTCATTGCCATCATGGTCGTCGTCATCAGGCATGACATACCCAAAAACTCCGGCTTATGCTCTCTGACAGCACTGACGAACTGTTCATCGGAGATATCAATTCCCAGGTCTATCACTTCAAAGCCCCGGCTTCTCAGAATCAGCGCGACTAGATTCTTACCAATATCGTGTAAGTCTCCCTTTACCGTTCCCAAAACCATGGTGGCCTTCGGTTTATACTCGCCCTTTTTCATACCTTTCGTGGCTATGGCGATACCTTCTCTTGCTGCCACTGCTGACAGTATCATCTCGGGCAGGAACATCTCTCCGCTGCCAAACTGCTCACCGACCACGTCTAACCCGGCCACCAGTCCTTTGTCAATTACGTCTCCCGGGGTAATGCCTTCATTAAGTAGCTGACGAACCGCGTCCTTGGTTTCAGTAATGTTTCCAGCGACAACAGCATCGATGATATCCTTAAGTTTCTCCATTTTGTATCCTCTTTCCCTCTAAAAACTTTGATAAATGCTACGGGCATTAATACCCAAATACGTCCATAGCCGCGGACAGGTGCGCTTCCACTGTCTCCAGAGGCACATCCTCGGAAAGGTTTAGGATTAAACCCTTCTTGCTCCCCCATTCCTCAGCGAGGGCTTCATAACCTTTCCTTACTTCTTCGGGCTTAGCCCAGTGTAAATGAGGTGGACAATTCATAAATACTATCTTACCCGGCCATATCTTCCTGACCTCAGCCAAGGAGATATCACCAGCAGGTGGCACGGTGAAAGATTCTATCACCTGAAGCGGCGATTCAGCGACCTCCTTCTTAAGCCTACCGAGTAGGCCATCCAAATGGGCACCGAGAAGCTTACCGGTTCCCTCAAGCTGCTTGCTGTAGAGTTTATAGATGGGCAGACAGTACTCATTGAAGTACTTAGGCGAGGTCATATCAGTCATATTCTCGCTAACGTCGAGTAATTTAGCCGGGCTTTCAGCAACGAATTCGGCTATCCGTTTATGCAGACGCTTCTCAGTTTCTATAAATTCCTGAACCTCCTCGGGTTGTTCGTGGAAATCAATAAGAGCCCTTTCCGGGCCGGCCCAGTGCACCCAGGCGCTCTGCCACGGCGTCTTATCCAGTAACTGCATAACTATACCACTATCGCCCAGTTCATCCTGTCTCCTCTCCATAGCTTCATAGGTAGGAGCTAGCGTATCTAATACACCCCGAGAAAGATAATTCACCACACGCCAGTCAGACGGTTGTTTAACAAAGTACTCCTCTGTATGCCAGTCCCAGATTTGAGTAGGCAGAGGGTTAGACGACATCACACTGGTGATACTACCGACAGGCGTTTCAAAGGTGTGATGGTATTTCTTAATACCCTTTTCCATGTAATGAACTTGGATATATTTCACACCGGGCAAATAGGGCCGGTACTCTATATTCTGCGGGAACTCCGACAAATAAAGGCTTTGCAAAGCTATAGCGCCCAGGCCACGCTTG
>CAZZHQ010000345.1:0-1868 GCA_964654015.1 uncultured Dehalococcoidales bacterium
TTTTCGGGAACGCCAGAGGGCATTTTAGCAGTGTATGAGTGTAAACGTCAAGGTTGTTGACGTATGATGATTCTTTAAGATGTGAGTCAGGTTTGCTATGCAGGTTTGATCTTGGTAACCCGTATTGTATAAAAGCAAGAACTTTCAAGACTATAATTTGTCATAGGATGGTCCATGAAATTTATGAGTGATGAGCTATTCGACGGACGACAGCTGCGGATCTTCACGTTAATGGATAACTTAACTCGTGAGAGTCTGGCTATAGAGGTGAATGGCGACATAGGTGCGCGTAAAGATATCCGTACAACTGATGCCGACAGAGAAATATAATCTTTAGTCGCTTCCATTTTCATAGAAATAATGCAGCTGTAATATTAAAAATGCAATACTTCATTTTGACGTAACTATTGCATTACATTAGAATAAGACGAAAATAATATCGTATTGCGATTATATTTGATCATTAAAATTCGGGAATATTTTATTAACGATTAGAGTTGCTGGGGGTTTATTATGGACTCTTCCTACATAATAATAGGTACTATAAAAATCATAGCTGGTAATGGCATATGCAGTGCAGGGCATAAGGTTGGAGATAAGCTTGAAATCAGCGCTATTAATTCTGGAGGGTTATGTGGTTTTTTCTACCATGACATCTTTCCCTACCTGCTTATGCTCGAGTATAGTGGTAGTTTCCCAGTAGAATTATCCGAAAAAACGTATATGATGAATATGCGCTGTCCCGATCATGCTAAGCTTACAATGGAGTTACAGCGTGTTAAAAAGTGACGGTGTAATTATCACCTTGTGCCAATCTTTCATACTTATTCCTGGTCTGAAATGGTTCCTACGAATCGAAGGTATCTGTTGAGTAAAGAGGAAATCGCCTGCTATCTTTATGGGAGGCTTATTTTAATTAACCTGTCATACCTTTGAGTGCTATATCTAAAACATATGTTTGTTACGTATTGATGGCGGATATTACCGTATAGCAAAGAGTTTTTGACTGTGGCGATTAGTGCAGTGTCCCAGTAACTGCTTTACAATACTTGCCAACGAATATTGTAAAAATATGACTAAGACGCTACACTATCAATACCTGTAAATATCCTTCATTTAGAGATTAAAACAAATATATGCAGATTTTACAATAACCTATCAAGAAGAACTGCAATATTGAATCAACTGTTAAGTTGTTCCGGTTGAAGGGCAATACTACGTATATCGCTTTAAATTGCGAAGAGGATATATAGCTTGAGGATTCTGATCACTAATGATGATGGCATCTATGCCAGAGGATTGTGGGAATTAGCTAACGTCCTCAAGCAGATCGGTGAAATAGTCATACTGGCACCTGATCGTGGAATACCTGGCCAAGGAGCGAAGGTGACCATCGAGGGTTGGGTAAAGATAAGGAGCATTAGACCTAGGCTTGATGCTATGGATGAAATACGATGCTACTCGGCAGAGGGGACTCCATCGGATTGTGTCATAACTGCATTAAGCGCAATATACAACCGCAATATAGACTTGGTTGTATCCGGAATAAATCAAGGTGCCAACACTGGTGAAGACATTCTTATTTCGGGCACTGTGGGTGCGGCATTGCAGGGATACCTTCAGGATGTCCCATCATTAGCGGTATCTGTGAACGCTGTCGAGCGTTTCAATTATGCTGCTGCTGCAGAAGTAACATTAACTTTAGCTAAGCTCCTGAACGCAAAGATACTATCCCCAAAATTCCTATTTAACATAAATGTGCCTAATCTGCCTTTAAACCAAATAGAAGACGTTGTAATAACAAGGTTGGGACGTGTGACGCGATGCGAGGCGGTTGAGTGTGGAACAAGCGGGAAAAACCAATATTA
>CAZZHQ010000346.1:0-1866 GCA_964654015.1 uncultured Dehalococcoidales bacterium
ATATGTTTGGCGATGCGGTGAGAGATCTACTGGACCCGAGGTTGAGGGGTGGTGTCGGGCACTATAGGATGAGAGTGAAAAAAAGAAGCCACAGTAAAAAGTGAGCCCAGTTGACAACAACCCTTTTAAGTAGCCAAAAATAAAACAAGGAGGTGCAACATGAATGTTGCTGAGAGAGTAATGAAAGGGGTTACTTATTACAATCCGCTGAAAGCAGATGACGGTTACACTTTGTTTAGCCCTTCTGGTACTACTGACGCATGGCTAATCGATATGGAAGGTCATATTGTCAATCGCTGGCGGACGGAACACACTTCAGAGGGGCATCCGGTACTGCTGCCTAATGGTAACTTGCTTCTTTCTCGCAGGGTAAAAGGTGTGGATAAATCGGATCTACCAAAAGCGCAATCATTTGGCGACGAGCTTGTAGAGTTGGATTGGGATGGTAATGTGGTTTGGGGAGCAGAAACGCCATTTATAACTCACGATTTTTATCCTATGGCTAATGGCCATATCTTATACTGTGTCACTCATCCAGAAGGTATTATGCCTGACGAACTTGCAGCTAGGTGGAAAGGGGGGCTACCAGGGACAGAATTTCATGGGAAAATATTTGCTGATGGTATTCATGAGATTGACCGGGATAAGAAGATTGTATGGAGATGGATCTCATATGAACACTTTGACCCCGAAATAGATGCCATTTGCCCATTGGAAGAACGTAGCCACTTTCATGCGAACGCAGTTTGGAAGTGCCATGACGGAAGTATTCTATTTAGCTGCCGTGTCTTGAACGAAGTTCTTAGGATTGAGTATCCCAGTGGTAAGGTGTTAGCTAGGTATGGAAGGGGACAGATTTTCCACCAGCACGATTGCCGGGAGCTTGATAATGGAAACATTCTTGTTTTTGATAATGGGCCACATCGCCCTGGATATCAGCCTAGTTATTCTCGGGTGGTTGAAATCGATCCCAATACAGATAAGATAGTATGGGAGTACAAAGAGGATCCGCCCTATAACTTCTACTCGTGTTTTATGGCGGGCAATGAGCGATTGCCTAATGGTAATACTGTCATATGTGATGCAATACATGCCAGGATCTTTGAAGTAACTTACGAAGGTGAGATAGTGTGGGAATATGTCAGCCCCTTCATAGGTTTTAACACTAGGTTGAGAAAGGCAATGCACATCGTATTCCGGGCTCAGCGTTACGCTCATGACTATCCTGGACTTAAAGGTAAGGATTTAGACCCGGGGAGATTCCCATGGGAAAACAGACTGTTTGGACCTGGTGCCTTCAAGAAGGATTTTAGTCCCCTTATCTTTTAGTTAGTTCTTTATACGAAGGAGTTAAGGAAAATTTAAGAAGGAGGAATTCAATGAGTGTCGCATTTACAAGCATCAAAGGTCTAACTTACTATGACTCAAGGAAGGCGTGCCTTGGTGCTACATTGCTTACTCCAGTAGATGGGACGGGAGTATGGTTAATTGATATGGAGGGTAGATTAGTTAATTACTGGGAAATAGGATATAAGCCTGGTTGTTATGGAGAGTTATTGCCCAATGGGAACCTACTCTACGCAGGCAAAATTGAGGATGGAACGCTGGCTGACTTGGAAGGTGCTGGAGGGATATTGTTAGAGGTCAATTGGAATGGCAAAGTTATCTGGGAGTACAGAGACTCATATTTCCACCATGCATTTTACCGGATGAAGAACGGGAATACGCTTATTCTCAAGTGGGTGAAGGTTCCTAACGAGATTGCGGTCAAGGTTAAAGGCGGTATGCCAAGGACTGAGAGGGAAGGGGTTATGTGGGGGGACATAATCCAAGAGATTACTCCTCAAGGTAGGATTGCTTGGGAGG
>CAZZHQ010000347.1:0-1861 GCA_964654015.1 uncultured Dehalococcoidales bacterium
AAACCTGAAGCTAAAAACAGTAACCATACTGGACAGATCCCGAACTTTCTTGTCCACCGGCTATTGACAAGAAGGGTAAATCAAGTTCCGGATCAGTAGTGGTTGGCCATCTTAGGTAATCTTATTACCTTTCTTACTTTAATCGCTGTTGACTTATTGTTAGATTATACGTATAATGCACGTATAAGGAGAGGTGCTATGCAGAAAAAACTGACCCTAACAGTAGATGTGGAGGTTTACGAAGGACTTCGCAAAATAATCGGGCCGCGAAAAATAAGCAAGTTTATTGAAGATCTGGTAAGGCCACATGTTATCCGTCCTAATTTAGAAGCAGCCTATGCGAAAATGGCACGGGACAAAAAGAGGGAACATGAAGCCGGTGAATGGGCAGAGATTACTTTTGAGGATATGAACAATGCAGCGGAGTGAAGTTTGGTGGGTCAACTTTGATCCCTCCATCGGCGGCGAAATTAAAAAGAAGCGCCCTGCCGTTATTATTAGCAATGATGCGTCAAATAAATTTCTTAACCGGGTCCAGGTTGTACCTTTAAGCAGCAAAACGGAGAGGCTTTATCCCAGCGAGGCGTCAGTGATTTTCGAAAGCAAAGAAAGCAAGGCTATGGCTGATCAACTGGCTACCGTAAGCAAGGCGCGACTCTTTCACAAGGCAGGTGTTCTCTCTCCGGAAGATATGCATAAGGTTGAGGAAGCTGTCAAAATTCAACTGGCAATTCTCTGACTAGAACGGAATAATATCCACTGACTGCTTCTCGATAATGCAGGCGAGATGCTATTTAGTAAAACATTGCATCGGAAACATTTCACATCTGTGATGTTATCCTCCCGTGAGCAACCTCTGGAGTTCTGGAATGACCTTTTTACTCTCAATCAGGAGTTCGGGAACCGTCCAGTGTCCCCCACCATTTGTTTTTATCGTGTTGCAGTCAAACTCCGCCGCACGCCTTATATTATTCAACCACAGATCAGCACAGCCCATACCTCGGCGGGCGAGCGTCAAAGGGAGCGGCAGGTAATGAAGCTGTGATTATTGATCCGGGCTGTAAGCTCCAGTAACGTTTTGAGTACTTTGGATGAGTACCTTATCGATACGATTGCCGTCCATATCGACTACTTCAAAACGATAGCCACCATAGTGAAAGCTCTCACCAACTGCCGGTATATGTCCAAGCTGTTCCATTACGAATCCGGCAAGGATCTTCAAGCTCTTCCCCACGCTAATTCCAGTGATGGATTCCAATTCGTCAGTTGGCAGCATGCCGTCGATCAGCCACGACCCGTCATTTCTTTGGGTGATCTCAGGTGTGATATCTTCGCCAAGTTCCGGCAAATCTCCAGCGACTGCTTCGATCACATCGGTGAGTGTGATCAGCCCTTTCGTCATGCCATATTCGTCGATTACAGCAGCTACATGCACCTTTTCTTTTTTGAATTGATTAAGAAGTATAAGGATAGATGTATTTTCAGGGACATAAAGCAAAGGTGTTATCAAATCAGTTAGCTTGATATCAGCGCAAGTCATAGCTTTTGGCAGAAGGTCTTTAGCATTTAAAATACCGATCGGTTTGTCCAGAGTTCCATCACAGACTAAGATACGTGAAAAGCGGTTGGCCTCCAATGTTTCGAGTATAGTATCCCGATCTGATTGTGAATCCATCCAGATTATCTTGGAATGTGGTGTCATGATTGCTCTTACTGGGCGGTCTGCAAGTCTGAGTACACCATCGATCATTTCTTTTTCTTGCGGAGCAAAGACACCGGCTCTTGTACCTTCAGTGATGAGTGATCTGACCTCATCTTCAGTGATGCTTGTTTCCCTGTTTGCTGACATGTGGAATACACG
>CAZZHQ010000348.1:0-1861 GCA_964654015.1 uncultured Dehalococcoidales bacterium
CTCTGTTTCCGCCTGCTTAATAAAGGCAGGATACATTTCGGTAAATTCGTGGTTTTCACCATCGATGCCGGTAAGCAGATTCTCCCTGGTTGATTTTATCCCCTGCATAACTTTCAGATGGTTTCGAGCATGTGCCGTTTCCGCATCAGCAGCGGCACGGAACAAACGTGCTATACGCTTCTGTCCCTCTTCTTCTGCCTTCTCCGCGAAGAAGAGGTATTTACGGTTTGCTTGACTTTCGCCGGCGAATGCGAACCCCAGATTGTCCTTCGTTTTGCTCAAAGCTTTCCTCCTATTGAAATACTTACCTGTATTTTAGAGTCAATCACAAACGATTTGCAATTTTCAGCGTATTGTTGAATAGGCATTGACTAGCTGGGAGTATAAGGAGGAGGACAGACTTTCTCAAGCCCTCTAGTTGAAATTTCCAGCAGTCTTTTTCTCCCTGACTCAGACAAGCCCAGGATGTTCAACTCTTCCTCAAGAGTTGCCGATTCGCCATAGCCGCCAGCATACCCGTTAACGCGTGCTACTGCTGTGGAAGCTATGAAGTCTTCGGTAGCAGGATAAACAGCGCTGAAATCTTTCATTAGGGCTGGCTCTTGCCTGAGATAATACTTCTGATGATAGTCCTCAGCTAAATAAAACTCCGAGAAGGGGACAATCTCGGTAAAAATATCTCTCCCTAACCTGACTTCCTCACTCTCCTTCATATCTATAGCCAGTCTTTTCTGCTCTTCGCTGTGATAAAATACCACCGACATATATTGCCGTGACCCGGGTTCATATGTTGGACTATGGCTGCTCCAGAAGACATCTAACAACTGCCGATATGATATCCGGGTTGGGTCATAATCGATTTGGATTGTCTCGCTGTGATCACCCAACCTATAGTAAGTGGGATTTTCCTTACTCCCTCCAGCGTATCCGACGCGAGTGCGTAGCACACCATCTAGACTCCCGAACTGGGAGTCGGGTCCCCAGAATCAGCCCATAGCAAAGGTCGCTGTTACCGTCTCAGGGGGCACATAAGCATCTATGAGAGGAATCGCTTTGGGAGTCACTTCATACCCTTTTTCAGCGTTTTCAGTTTTGTTGCAACCGGCTAATAAACCCGGTAGCACAAGACCAGATAATAATAATAATGATATTAATACTTTAGCCATAGCACCCCTTCTCTTAAATAGAAAAAGATAATTAAGCACTGTTCCTATCGAGTTCTAATTCGTTAATCTTTCAGTGACTATCAATCTCCTTTCATACAATTCGATTTATACTTTAATTAACGTTACCTCTGTTCAGACTATGTGTATGTGACTTTAATCTCACTATCTGGCCCAACTGGCATTAAGATATGTCCAGTGGTAGCAAATCAAAGGAAAGTGGTTTAGAAAATCAATAAACTATGGTAGGATATGGGGCTGCAATATATCACAATTAGCAGGTGTTATTCGGTTTAAAGAGTATGGTAGTCGAAGTATCTTTCTTACATGAGAGCCCCTACTTCTCAAATCTAAATGATGAAGAACTAAACCTGGTCCGGAAGATTGTCTTTGAGAAGGTATTTGAGAGGGGAGAGCTAATTGCCCTTGAAGGTGAACCTGCTGAGGCTCTATATTTCATATTCTCTGGCGCTGTGAAAATCTTCAAGACCTCATCAGATGGTAAAGAGCAGATTTTTAGCATTGCCCGTCCTGGAGAGTCTTTCAATGATGTTCCTATATTCGACGATGCTCCGAATCCTTTTAGTGCCGGGGCTATGGGACCAGTTGTCATCTACGGAATAGAAAAACGTGAATTTGATAAGATTCTGCATGAGCACTCTCAGGCGGCTCTAAATGTGATAACTGTACGTGCAAAT
>CAZZHQ010000349.1:0-1857 GCA_964654015.1 uncultured Dehalococcoidales bacterium
GCACCGACAGCCTCTCTTCCATTACCAGTTTTACCGCTTCCTCCCGAAACTCCTTGCTGTACCTTCCTTGAGGACCTCTTTTCAATCTGACACCTCCGTCTCCTTATTTTACCTGACTTTGGTGTCCATTAAATCCATCCTACCTCAGGCAACACTTTTATGTATATACACAAAAAGGCTTACAAGCTTCCCAATATGTATTAGTTACACATTATGTTACTAATGCAAAAATTACACTTTACGCGTCAAATTCACTTTTTACTTCGCATTAATAACTTGCACACTTCACACTTACCTTTAAATTCTCTCGTCGCCGCTTTCATAGATATCTTTTTTCTTAGTGCGAAGCTGATGTATTTTGGAGTAAGATCTTGCCAACAAGAAAGGGGGGCGAGTTCCGCGATCTCATTTTTTATATGAGTAAAGAGTCCAGCAACTATTTGTTTTTCAAGAATACCTGCCGTTTCAGTGTCATTTTCTACCAGGATGACCTCGCCTATTTCCACACTTTCGTCTAAATCAGTCCTGCCCTCAAACCTACTCAGTATTTTCAAGACATCATTTGCTGCGTTGACAAGGTCATCCTTATGCTGTTTCAGTATTTCTCTAAAAGCATCTGAAGGACTTACCTCCAACAGCTCCTTATCATATTTTGCAGCCCAGACTCTCAAATAATTCTGAACTTGTGCTGGCAACTCTTTCTTGATGAGGTAAAAATCCTTAATTGCCTTGGCTCTGATTCGATAGATTGTGTTCTCATAGGTGTAATTTTCCGCAGCGAGTTGCTTTACCTGGTGTTTGCCAACAGAAAGCAATTTTAAGATTTCTTTCTGTTTTACCCAGCCGATATTCGCAATTTTACGTTCGTCTTTGGCCGGTTTGTCAATTCTTTTTTGTCTCATTTTGTCACTTTTCACGCGCGACCGAAAGCCTTACATATGTCATTCAAAGTATAAGACAATCTACTCAGTAAGGTAAAGAGAAAGGAGGAATTTAGCACCTTAACAAACGAACCCGGGAACGGCGGAGCAGCCCGAACGTAAACCTTGAGGGGAATTCGAGAAGGTGGTGGCTCATGAAAATCAGGGGGAAGTTAAGTCGCTTTGACTTAGTCTCGAAGGGGAGCAGAGGGTCTAAGAAGGGTTCCGCGTTAAGAAAGAGCTTCATAAACTCAGCCTCGGTTCCATAAGAGAGCAGAAGTGGTAAGGGCTACTAGCTGGATTTTAAATATCTGATAGAGAGGAGGTGATATCTATGGATTGGCAAAAATGATTTCCGCAAGGACATTACCTGATTATCAAATCAATTAATTTAAGGGGGGTAACGATGAACAATAAGCCAAATTGGCCGGACGATATCTTGAGAAAAATGCAAGAGGATAAATGCAAAGAAATGCAGGACGATGTTAACGAAAAGCTCACAAACGGGACTGAAACAGAATGGGAAGATCTCCCGCCTCAAGTACAGTATGCCATCAAGGCTGCAAAGGCAAGACAGCGCATAATAGACTTGCTCTGCCAACGCTACACCAAAGACCAAACTTGCCAGCTGATGAGAGACTGGAACCACGAATTCCAGCCTCTCCTAGAGTTTGACGACATCCAGCAGATGGTAGACAACCTCTGGCTGAGATACGATGGTTTGTACCCACCGCCAGAATCTAAGATGAACTCTGTCCTATTCAAATCTGAGGTTGCTGATTGGGGCGAATATGCCTGGAATAAGCTGCTTGATTATTTTGAAGATTGGGAATTTATGCAAGGCAAATTGGTTGAAGCGATGCAGAAACATACATCCTGTGTGGAGGATGGGCAAAGATTGCGGGACTTTCTAGGTGGATATTTCCTGATGGCGAAA
>CAZZHQ010000350.1:0-1851 GCA_964654015.1 uncultured Dehalococcoidales bacterium
AGCCAGAAAGTTACGGATCATTTAGCTGCGCAGTCAAGTAGCTATTAAGCTAAATAACCCCAAACCGAATCCTATCCAAACCAGTACTTTTGTCATTGCCTTTTGCTTCCCCAGCCATCCTAAATGCCGGTGTCCCTCAACCTTGCGAACAATACAGCCTTTTATCCTATTTAGGTGATTCGGGGCCTCTTCATCATTGTATGCTAGTATTATGCTCACAAAAGATACTAGGATAACAAAACTCATTATCCCACAGATCTTCGCTACTATAGTCAAGTTCATGTGCATTTCTCCTTCTGGGTTTTTACAGAGTAGTATACAGGATCGAATGTAATACTATTAGTAGAGCTATAAAAATGTTCCTTTATTGGTTTGTGGCTTTATGCCTAGCTCTCAGATGTGAAATCTAGCGGACCTTTTTATATCCAGATTGCGCGGCCAACATATTGACTGAGCAATGGCGAATGCACTATAATCACATTCGACCGTATAGCTACCTAGGTTACCGGCCACCGGCTCCTGCAGCAAGAATACCGGTAACTCTAACTTAAAGAGTGGTAACCTTTGTGGGGGCAGGTCACTGTAATGCCAGTAACTCTAACTTAGAAAGTGGTACAATTACTGGGGGCAGGTCATTACCACCTGGGGGTCTTTATCATCTACTCTAATACATCATCACTTCTTACTTACTCATAAACTCCGCTACCTTTTCATCACCGCTGTAAAAGTTGTACCACAACATTACCAAACTTGCGGGTGTCAAAGTAAGCATTACCCTTTATCTCGTACATAACCGGAATCCCTTTCTCAACCAGCTTGGTTCTTTCACTGTCGAGGTCATCCACGGTGAAGGCGATGTGGTTAATTCCCTCACCTCTGCTATCTAAGAAGTCCTTCTGGCGAGACTCGCCTTCAACAGGCTGATTCAAAAGAAGCTCTAACGGACCTATCTGGACCGCCCTTATTTTAATCTTATATTTGGGATCAGCGGGCTTGCCATATACCATTGCATCTAGTGATTTGTTGTCTTGTGTGCGCTCGGGTCCGATTTTTGTGGCTATGCCCAAGGATTGATAGTATTCAACAGTCTTATCCATGTCCCTCACTACTACCCCCACATGTGCTAATTCCCAGTTATTTCCCATATTATCTCCTTTCTACACAATTATTTTATTAGCTGGGACTTTACCCATTATTATGTTTTCATTCTGTCTCCTTTCTAAAAGATTCTTAGGTTTAATATCTATTTCTGTATTTCCAATGGGCATTACGTCCTAACGTGAATTAAAAAAGGCACCATCCACCGCTATTTACTCTGTGGTTTCAGTACAGGTTTTTCATCTTCTTATATGGTTCTATCTCAATGTAGCAGAATCCCGAATTATAGGCCAGTACTCTTCAAACGTTGGCCAAGCAACTAGGCCGGTATCTAGATAGTATAACATCATACTTGGTAGCCGATCATCCGCCTTTCCGATTTTAGGACTGGTAAAAGAATTTGATAAGGCTATCGCACAGATATTATCACACTAAACAAAGCAGAGCGTTGTTTCACGGGGAGTTCAACTCTCCCACGTCTCCACCAGGTTCAATATTGTCCGTTTTTACAGGACTTCATATATTTTCAAATATTGTTAAGAGTTATTACCCCGGAAAACTCTCTTTATCCGTGGATTTATCTATTTTGTGGGTATAGCATTTGCGGCACATCGATGTTGGTGGAAACGCTCACCTCTTCGAATATCCGGTCGATTTCAGCCCGAATTTCGGGGCTCAGTTGCCATTCCACGGCGGCGATGTGACCTGCCCCCAATAGTGATACCACCCTTTAAGTCATAACCGCACCTAGAA
>CAZZHQ010000351.1:0-1849 GCA_964654015.1 uncultured Dehalococcoidales bacterium
TAGAGCCAAGAGCTATTTTAATTCGGGAAGGACAGTCCTTATCGCTCGAGCACTATGACCATATTACGATTCATAGCAACCTTATGGTTCACACCCAAGGGGACAAGGGCACCATTAATCTCTTACAAGGATTAACCAATTATGCAACACTTTCTTTCGAGGCAATTCATTTGGTAACTGTCAGTGCGTCGCCGCCGGGCGTAACTAATCCTTACTCGCCACGAGCTCAGAAACAATATGATGGTGGAAGCGCAATTATCTCCTTCGTTCCAGACACGTGTTATGATAAACGGACAACACATTTGATAGTCGACTTGTGGGCCTCAAAGCCATCGCTTACTAGTCCCAACTTGTTGCCTCCAACACGTAGGAAAGCGCGACCTGCTTTGTCACGAAGTGGTCCAGCTGACCTTGGTCCCATCCCGTCAAGCTGGGCATTTCGCAGGGGTGACAAGCCTTCTTGTGTTTTTCATTTACGCTTCTGGTTTGAAGAGGTCGATGAAACTAATGGTGCTCCGTTTGTTGTACCTGGGAAATACATCTTATCTTCTGAATAGTCATTTCTTTCACAATATTTTGGGGGTAGGTTTAGGCTGACCCCTCTGTTTCTTGCATACAAAAAGGAAATTGAGTTCAAATAACCGGGAAAACCCATGAATGAAGAGAAGTACATTGGATACCTAAAATATTCAGGTGAACTGGTGGAAGATGGGTTAATGGATGCACGAAAGTCTGCTCAAGCTTTACTCGGCCTTGATGAGGCTATACGACTCCTTGTTGGGCAACAAGCCCCAGAACTAAGATACTTGGATTATGAGTTTCCTGTAAGAATAAAACATAATTCGTGGGAAGCTTTGATTCCCGATACTGTTTGTAAGTTGGTTATAGCTGGTCTTAGTATTCCGACCGCAGCATATCTTACAACGGCCGCAAAAAAGATGGCTGAAAAGGATTTTGATGATATTGGCTTAAAAGATGTCTTTTCAAAAGCACTGAAATCGATTCAGTGGTTCATAAGGATCGGAAAGCATCTTGGTGACGTAACGAAAAGAAAATTTGAGGGCCTAAAATGGCAGAAGGATAATCGTGAAGTA
This sequence comes from uncultured Dehalococcoidales bacterium, assembly GCA_964654015.1. Classification (GTDB taxonomy): domain Bacteria; phylum Chloroflexota; class Dehalococcoidia; order GIF9; family AB-539-J10; genus JAUUZT01. The sequence continues at coordinate 1,095 of CAZZHQ010000351.1, forward strand.
GGCATCCCAAATGTAGAAGGTCAATATCTTTTCATCCCCAGGGAATATTTTGATTTATTCCTATCAAGTCCACCAAAATTAATTTCTCATATGGCAGAACTAATTGAAGATAAACGTCTGCTTACTATAGGGGTTTATGAAACTGAAGCATTACTAGAGGAGGTACTATCAAAACAGTTTAGATATATATTCACAGAGGAAGAAGAGGAAGGTGAGGATATTTTATTTCCTGAATTACATCATGGCATGCAAATTGTTTTAGAAGGTGCTGTGACTCGGGGAAACGCCTCTACCAACTCAATGGGGTTCAAATATAAAGAGCATATCCTTAACTGTGAACCCGAGAAAGGAAGTATCGTCCGTTTCAAGGCAAGCCTTTTTACCCAAGCCAGAATTTACGGCACGGTAAGCCGATTAGATGAAAAGGGCAAAATCACAGCCAAAAGACCTAAAATTATTTTCAGTAATATCGGACCGCTAGAAAGTGAAACAAAGCAACCATCATTGCTTTGACTGATATTAAGCTTTCATGTGAGTTGTGTTTGATTACTGAAATTCTGTTTCTCAAAAAACTATGTTTTCTTGGTTAACGAGCTACTCAAAAAATGCATGAACCGGACATAGAAAAGCTTCGAAGATTTTCACTTGTGGTTGCGCTCATAACCTTGACCTACTCGGTAGCGGGCATATCGCTAGTACCAGACCCAGGCATTTCTGTGGTCGGTTTAACCTTCAAGGTATCAAGGCCGGGCTTG
>CAZZHQ010000352.1:0-1836 GCA_964654015.1 uncultured Dehalococcoidales bacterium
CATGTGTGAAAAATTTATCTCGTTTCCAATTTTGGCCTTAAATTGAGATATTTCGTCAATATGCGTTTTGACTTCGTCTGTATCGGCAGAGTACCAGAGATATAACAGGTTAAATCCATGCATGCCACACTTCGTTGCCATCCCTATTGCATGTTTGATGAGTTGCGCTGCGTCCAAATGATTAAATACCGGTTGATCTTGCGGTGCGTATGCAATCTCCGCTGCGAGGCCCCGTATTCCTGGTGCATCATTCCAAAACGCACACATTTTGGCACTTTTACTTTCAACGTATTTCCCCAGTTTCCGTTCAGGATCAGTCACTCGTGATTTACCGTTATAGGGTTCAGTAAACTTGGATTCAATACCAGCACGCCATCCATCAGTCCACCAATAATCGACGTCCAAATGCGGCTTACTTCTTAACGGAGTGTGGTAGATGCCCTCAAAACTCATGCCGATAGCACCCTTACGAAAGCCACAGACTTCGGCAATCTCATTTATGCGACCAACTCTATTCCAATAAGAAAATACGTTGACCGCCAAGGCAGACGATGAGATAACAGAGGACATTTTCGGTTTTTCACCATCCAGTTCACCGCCTCGGCCTTGCATAAAAGCCAAGCGGGAATTTGGATCAAGTGCTTCTCGCAAGTTATGATCGACACAGTCCCGATGCGCATCGTCCATCATCTTTTGCCCCTGACGTAATGAGTCATTTCTCGCCCATTCCGCTTGTCTGCTTTTAATGAGTTCCATGGTAATGCTTTCTCGCATATCTGACCTATCCTATAATGTTGCTAAAATGGCACATTGATCGTTCGTGCTTAATCCGCAGGATTTTTCTTTTCCTTGAATTTGATCTGACCGTATTTTTTCTCGAGCCTGGATATTTGTTTCACTTGTTTTTTATTCACAGGTATACCGGCAAAGGTGAAAGTGGCGACAGGGACCGTGGGAATCTTAGGTACTCCAGGGCCGATGTATCTTATCTTGATGTCAAAATCAAAACGGTCTTCGCACAGAATCCCATAGCCAAGTGCCGCCAGCACATCGGACGGCTTGACATTGGCCTTGGGGTCATTCTTATTTAACGCATCTGCAATCACCTGGGGATTCAATACCATACCGGCATTATTGTACAGATACAATCGCCTCACTGCCCTGTAGACTTTCAGTAATTTATCTATGTCCATGATAACCTCCCAAACCACTTATGAAGATAGGGGGTAGAGTATACCAGTGCGATAAACCGATTACAATATAGCTACGGATAATAGCTATAGTATGGAGGGCGAGGGCAAATCCGGGACCGGGCCGAGCGTGAGCATTGACAGCGGTGCGGACAAGATATAACCTTTCAACCGTAAGCGATGATAGATGATAATTGGTTGGTTGAGAATTAATAAGTAAATTCCGGTATGCATGTGTTTAGCATGCATTAACATTTATGAAATATATTGAGGGTCGGGAACCGTAAGTAAGGGCAGGAGATTAGCAATGTTGGTCAAAGGTGAGTTCTACAATTCTTTAATCAAAAAAAGGAATGATACAGAGGATCTCAAAGCCTGCATGGAAAGTACCGTGCAAAAATTAATGGATAGCGAAACCAACATGCATAAACCGGGCATGTTGCTGGGTAAAATACAGGGTGGCAAGACCAGAGCTTTTATAGGCATTATTGCCCTGGCTTTTGATAATAATTATGACATAGCCATAATTTTAACTAAGGGGACGAAAGCGCTAGCGCGGCAAACTTATGAGAGATTAAAAAAGGATTTCGACGATGCCATTGATTATGACTTGATACAACTTCACGACATTTTGTATATGCCACAG
>CAZZHQ010000353.1:0-1825 GCA_964654015.1 uncultured Dehalococcoidales bacterium
GAGGTAGCAACAGAAGCCATGAAGGTCATTCGTGAAGGGCATGCAATCAACCTCCCGGCAAGAGCTTCTTTCCAGTCGCTTTCTCGTACATCTCCACGATGAAGCGCTTCACCTCGGTAGTCAGCTTACCCTTTATCCGTGTGCCCGATTTATATCTAGGATCGTTCATGACGTACTGGAAAGCCATCTCCACTTCATCTTCTTCGCTAAGACTGCCTCCGGCTTCTTCAAGATAGCCGGCAGCTTTAAGCAGATCCCTAACCGGTACATCATAGACGGGAGCAAGGCGTTTCAGGATATCCGGTCCCGGGGGCCGGCGACGGCCATGTTCGATTTGAGAGAGGTACGAGCTGGAGACACCGGCCTTTGCCTCAACATGTCTGAGTGAGAGACCATGCTCCTGCCGAAGGGTTCTCACATAGTTTCCGAAATCATCCATAATAATACACCTCTGACCAGATAATAACACACTTAGCGAATTAAATCAATACTATGTTGACACATATTGCCTTACTATTGCGACATATATCGCTTGACACCATAGTAAAACAAGTTCTATACTTTTGTAAACAAAACGTGTGCTGGAGTTATACATGGTCAGGGTAGGTCTTAAGAAAGAAGCCTTTGAAGTTGCTATCACACGCCGGAACCTTTCCCAGAAAGGGTTGGCGGAGAGATTGCATATATCCAGGAGCTATCTCTCCGAAATCGTCAGGGGCAAGAGAAAGCCCTCAGCGGCGATGCGCGAACGCTTCCTTGAGTATTTCCGGGAATATACCTTTGACGACCTGTTCATTATCGAGAAAGGTGGCAATGGTGACCGCAGTGAAACCTGATAAGCGTGAGGTGGCGCTGACAATACTGGCCAGGATGATAGTCCGGGCTTACCTGGGCGAAATAGACCGCGGTGAAGCCGGGCCGGACGCATATCGAGATGAGTCCCGTGTTAGAAACAAAACCGCCAAACCTTCTGAGCATTCTGGAAAGCCAATTGGCTATGTGCAAGCGGAGAATCATCATGAATGAGCCTGTCTTTTCTGAAGTTATACCGGAACTCCTGTCCGACCACTTCCGCTATCTCAATGAGGGAAGCGGCATCAGTGTCGAGACGATCAGAGAAAGAGGCTATCGCAGCCTTCTGGGAAAATCGGAGCTTGAGAAGCTGGGCTTTGCTCCATCGCAACGTCATACACCTGGCATTCTTATTCCCCTCTGGGGAGTTGATGGTGATGGTATAGTCAGCTACCAGTTCCGCCCTGATAGCCCCCGATTAAACAATAAAGGCAAGCCAATCAAGTACGAAACACCGATGGGCGCCACCAATCGTATTGACTGTCCGTCAGTGTGCCAGAAGTTACTTGTTGATCCCAACGTCCCTCTATGGATTACTGAAGGCGTGAAAAAGGGTGATGCTTTAGCTTCACAGGGAGAATGCGTCATCGACCTGACGGGCATCTGGAACTGGCGGGCGAAGAACAGCCTTGGCGGTATCGTAGTATCCCCTGACTTTGACAGCATCGCCCTGAATGACAGGCAGGTATATATTGCCTTCGATTCAGATTACACCACCAATCCGAGTGTATCCCAGGCAGCCAAGAGACTGGCAGGGTTTCTGAAGGGAAAGAAGGCCAATGTCTCAATTGTGCTTCTACCACCGGGAAATAATGGGACGAAAACCGGAGTTGATGATTTCTTGGCCGGTGGCCATACCATTGCGGAATTGAAAGCGCTTTTGGTGCCGGCGGAAGAAATGGAAGAGGAGAACCAAGCGGATGAGGTCTTCGCCAGCCATTTCAACCTCGACGGGCTCTGGCTGGAAGTGAAG
>CAZZHQ010000354.1:0-1799 GCA_964654015.1 uncultured Dehalococcoidales bacterium
TTTAGTATTTTGGATTTGTTTAGGATTTAGAACTTAGGATTTAGAATTTATTTTGTAAGGAGAAATACGAATATGGCATTTGTAGATGCAGGAACAAGCAGGAAGATAGTGGAAGGCTCGCTTCCAATGAAAATCACCCTGGCAGGCGCCGTAGTGGCCGGAGACCCCATCATGTATAGCACAGGATGGAAAAAGGCTCTTAACACTTCAGGCGCACCCGCCGTGCTTATTGCCGGCGAGGATGGAGCCAGCGGCGATGTTATCACCGCCTATGGCATGGCAATCGTGGAGTGTGCTCATACCTTAGCCAATGTCCCAACCATGGGAGAGCAGGTAGCTGTCGCCGATACGGGCATTTATGCCCCCGATGGCACTGGACTCCAGGACGTCGGTTATGTTGTCGGCATCGATAGCGATTCGCTGCATAGCCAGATTCTGGTTTGCGGCATGATTGTCGAGCTGGATCTGGCCGGAACTTAATAGCCTGTCAGGGCTTGCCTACCTGGCAGGTCATTTTCACCTCCTTTTAGATTGGGGGGAAGGGTAATGGCGAAGGGAGTAGCGGTGCAGGGATGGAGAAGACCTTCCCTTCCCCCCAGAAAACCACCAGTGGAAAAGGAGGCTAGGAGGCAGCAATCCAGCTTCTTCCCATTCCGACGGAAGTCGGAATCCAGAAGGGGCGAGGGCAGGGAGGCAGCATGTTTTGAGTTTAGTATTTTGGATTTGTTTAGGATTTAGAAATTAGAATTTAGTGTTTTTCCTAAGGAAGGAGGAATCATGGACTTAGCAACAATGAGGACAAAAATCAGGAGAGATCTCAAGGACGAAACCTCAATCAAATGGACTGATGATGAAATCGATCGCCATATCAGTCACGCCGTACTCGATATCTCTCAAGCAGCACCCCTGGAATCCAAGGAAACTTCCCTGGTAATTCCAACACCAGCCTCCAGGGAAGTTGATTTATCCAGCGTTCTGGGTTTGGTTTATGTTGAGGCCGTTGAATACCCAATATCTCAGTTCCCCAAGCGCTACCGTAACTATAACTTCTGGGCAAGCACCCTGGAATTGCTTACCGATGAGCTACCCACGGCGGGAGCAGGTCTTTATATCTACTACGGCAAGACCCATTCCCTGACAGCTCTGGTAACTGATATCTGGATAGCGTCCACCGCCTATTCCCTGGCAGATATCGCCATCCCTACCGTTGGAAATGAGACAGGCTATCAATATGAATGTACCACCGAAGGCACTTCAGACGCTGCAGAGCCAACATGGCCAGCTTACCCTGGCGCCACCGTTACCGATGGTACCGTTACCTGGACTTGCCGCTCCGTTTCTTCTTTACCAGCTCACCTGGATGATCTCTGCGCCGTTGGCGCGGGAGCCTACGCCGCCCTCGAGTGGGCGTCCTATGCCATTAACCAGGTGAATGTCGGCGGCGATTCTACGCCAGATGCATACCTCTCCTGGGCACAGAAACGGCTCGACTATTACCATAAGGAGCTGAAGCGTCATGGCCGACAAGCCAAATTCAAGATACGCCAGCTCTACGCTGAATTGAATTGATTATGAGCTATAAATTACCGGTAATTCGCAATTGCCAGGCGTCTTCCCATCTGCGGAAGAACACCAGGCCGCAGCGCAACCGCCTGTCAATATGTCAATATGTCAATATGTCAATATGTCTATATGTCTATATGTCATTCCTGCGAAAGCAGGAATCCAGAAGGGGAGGAATAAGTTGATAATCCTTGGAACACTGAAGGTCTGGGACAGTGTCAATTACCTGGCTGAAG
>CAZZHQ010000355.1:0-1799 GCA_964654015.1 uncultured Dehalococcoidales bacterium
TGATATATCATCATTAATGATGCCCAGATTATAGCACCGCATTTGCATATCGTCTACAAATATTTGAAGCTTCGTAGTAAAGTCGATGGCCATAGTGAGAGCCTATGGCTAACGGAGAAGGGGATAACCCTTAAGGATAGCAGTGTTGAAACCCTATTCATTAAGTTATCGAAGAAGACAGGTATCCGTGTTCATCCACATCTGTTAAGGCATACTTTTGCTACACTGTGGTTAAGGAATGGTGGGGATAGTCTTATGTTACAGAGGCTATTAGGTCATACAACACTCATGATGACTAATAGGTATTGTCAGGCAGTGGGATGCTATGATGCCATAGAGGCACATAAGAGGTATAGTCCGGGGGACAATCTTAAAACTTAGTCTTGCTTTGACCGGTGCTTAGATTTGTCCCAGTCAGACGAACTACAATTGGGGCATTCTTTCGGTGTTCCCGCCGGAACCGGCTGCCGCCATATGAAACCACAACGCAGGCATCTTAATGTATGACGTTCATTATTATCCATGCTCACATTATACGGTTATATTCGCACAATGTCATTGTTTTAGAATAAGGCCAGGTCTATTACGGCTAATGATGACCAACCGCTACTGCCAAGCGGTAGGATGCTATGATGCCATAGAGGCGCATAAGAGATATTCACCGGGGGATGGGTTGTATTAACAAATATGGCTAAGCTGCTTCTATTTCCTTGTTGGTTAAAATATATAGCGCAATTTCGTGTATGTTCTTCAAGGCCGTTGCTAGTTCTTCAAATTTCATTTCATATTTCGATATGATAATACTGTCGCCGTTCTTACCGATAGATAGCATAATCGGCTGTCCCGGAGCTGTTTCTCCTTTTTGAATGAGTCCGTCCATATGTTCAGCGGCATTTCTTATATGTTTGATTGGCGTTCTTACACCTTCTATTGATCTTCGTAGTTCCCTTGGTAAAACCGGTGATTCCTTTTCTGATTTAATTCTATCAAGTAGTGAATATGATCTTCGAACGGCATTGACGCAGCTTTCCATATGATTTGGAAAATAAAGTAGGTGACTATCCCCTCAACTCACGGAGAGGTACAAACCCATACTATCAGCCAATTATACCATCTTGTTGGCATCAGTATGATAAACTTACCTCAAAATTCTTAAGAGGTAAGTCATTATGGGCAAGATTAAGAAGTATCATTTCAACTTCAGCATTACAACAATCATCGTGGAATCGGTCGGTCTGCCACTTGCTCTATTTCTCCTGTTTGCCCAACTGTGGGGACTCATTATGCAAAAAGGTTCACTTCCCGAAACTTTTTGGGAGGTCATACCTATGGATATAAAAGCTGCTTGGGAATTATATGCAGTTGCCTTCTCGATTCTTGGTTTTTGGGCGTGGTTACGTATACACCTATATAGGAAAAACCAGAAAAAGGAAGAAGCCAAACAATACGAAAAAGAGACAGAGAGAAAAGTCCAAGTAAAAAGAGACGCAAAGATAATAAAAACACAGGAAGCTATTTTGAAAATAGCGAAGGCAATTCTAGGCAAACTAGATAAGGATAAAAGCGATGGAACTCCTAAGCAGTAAGTATTGTGATTCTAATTCTGTAATCAAGTTTTGTTATTATTCTCCTTTGTTCTCCTGTGGCAGTGGGGATAAAGGACTTTTCCTTACTTCCCTCCAAGCCAAGCGAGAAAGCCTAGAGGGACGGCAATTATCCAAGCAACTAGGATTCTTATGGCTACTTGTGGTGTGCGACAATTAGAATTGCCGGTCGGCGACAACTAAGATTGCCGGTGT
>CAZZHQ010000356.1:0-1797 GCA_964654015.1 uncultured Dehalococcoidales bacterium
TGGACATCCACACTTACAGCCGTCTTAATCACCTGCTGAGCGTGAGCAGGGATTCTTATGCGTGTGTCTCGACGGAGGTGGATATGGATGCCCTGTGGGAGTTCTTCTTCGAGACGGGCTTCATCTATCCCAAGAAATACATTCAAATACAATCTCATCGAGACAATCTCAAGGAAACATATCGTAAGCTTTATCAGGATAATCCGGAGATTGCCCGGCACTTCACGTACGAAAGGGACGGGAAGATTTATGGCCACCTCTCCATGGTGAGGGCATATGAGCGGGCCTGGTTGATACATCACCATGCCGCCAGACGTATGGGCAAAAGGCCTGCTGGTCTCGAGGTATTACATCTTGTCATGCTTTTCCTCCATGGCATCTATAACCTGCCTTCAGCAAAGATGGACTATGTAATTGCTTGTTTCCAGCCGGAAAACGAATTCCCCGATCTTGCCTTTGGCGACTTCGCAAGGGAACTGAATAATCCAAAGGGCTGTTCACTGGATCTTTTTTCTTATCTGACATATCCGGTCGGGCCCACACAGCCCTCTCTCCCGGAAGGGTGGTCATTGAAGAAAATGTCTCCTTTTGCACTGCAGGAGTTAAAACACTTTTATAAACATAATTCCGGAGGTCTATTTTTGAATGTCCTTGACCTTGGGCAGAGAGACCAGCAAGATGAAACTCTTGAGAAAGATTACGAAAAGCTCGGTTTTACAAGGAAATGGAAGGTCTTCTCCCTCATTCACAGAAACAACCTGAGCGCTGTTCTGATTGTAAATCAATCGGATCTCGGATTGAATCTGTCAGAAATTTTAAACGGCATTACCGCTATTGTGATCGACCAGGAAGGGCTGTCTTGGGAAGTGCTCTCCCTTGCCGTTGGTCAGTTGGCCGATGTCTATCGTCATGACAAGATACCCCTTCTAATCTATCCTCCCGATTATATTGAAGTCAGGAACATTTCTTATGAAAAGCAATATCAGTTATGGATATTGAATATGCTTTACTCAGATAAATTGATGGAACATATGCAACGAAAATTCGGGTTAAATTATGAGTAGCAGTCCGACACAACCAGACTTGATAGAAATGGGAAGCATTCCATTATACAGCAGTAGAATACCAAAAAGTTACATAGAATATCTGAAGCTGCATTACCCCGAGGTTGATGCTGATTTCATTCTCGATTATTCGGGAATCACAAGGTATCAACTCGATGATCAGGGTCACTGGTTTAATCAGAGGCAGGTAGATCTCTTCCAGGAGGCCATAGTTCAAAGGACCGGTGATCCGGATATTGCCCGTGAAGTTGGACGTTATGCAAGCACCTCTAAAGCGTGGGGTATTATGAAGCAATATGTGCTTGGGTTTATCACCCCAGTAACTGCCTATATGATGCTGGAAAGACTCTACCCCCACCTGAGCCGCGCCTGTACTGTCCATGTAAAAAAGCTTAAACACAATGAAATCGAGGCTATTGTCACACCTAAACCGCATGTTAAAGAGAAACCCTATCAGTGTAAGAATCGGTGGGGGGCATTGGAAGGTATAACCACGCCGTTCACAAACAGACTCGCTAAAATAGATCATCCTACATGTATTCACAAGGGCGGGGACTGCTGCCGCTATATCATTACCTGGGAAAAGCACCCGGCCTTTATGTGGAAGCGGGTCCGTAGTTATATAATTCCTATCGGCATCACATTGTATTTCACGCTCTTTTTTGCCTTGCCAAAGGGATACTGGTCGATCTCCATGCTGTCATGCGCCCTGATTATGGCTGCTGTCTCGTGG
>CAZZHQ010000357.1:0-1783 GCA_964654015.1 uncultured Dehalococcoidales bacterium
GAAAACCAAAGCCGACCCAAGGATCGGGGAATTTGACCCAACAAAGATTAAAATTTAGAGTATTTTAGATAAACTCTTGACATAACCGGTTATTTTTAGTATAATGATAACCGGTTATCATGAATGTGGCAGTTTTTGTATCAATAATTTTAAAGTGAGTGAACGCCATAGCTGTAAACTTTGAAACAGGCTGGGAGTTGGAATAGCATGAGCGGAAGTAGAACTAAATCTTTGGGGAGAGCGTCCAAGCATGCACGGATGACTGTGACCCTCCGTGACGTTGCTCGAGCCTGTGGTCTAAGTGTTTACCCTGTTTCGCGGGCACTTAACGGATGTCCTGGTGTGACAGCGGAGACTGTGATGAAGGTGCAGAAGGTGGCGACGGAATTAGGTTACAAATATGCCCAGAATGATCTTGCCCGGCGCCTGTCACTGCGCAAAACCGGTGAAACTCCAATCAGCCATGTCATTGGGCTGATGATGCCAAACCACTTGGAGAAGGTCAATTTCTTCTTCAGCATCTTCCGTGGCATTTCAGAAGAGATTTCATCCGCAGGTTATGGCTTGCTGATGTTGTCGACCTATGACCCAATCGAGCACCGCAGTGTTTCCGTTCAATTTCCCCCTTCGGTCATGCGAGGTGAAGTTGACGGCTTTATCGTCCATTCCGGTATGAGCTGCGAAATGCTGGATTATTTGCGCAATGAGACGGGCTTTGGCAACCGCCCTATTCTCACAATTAATTACAGAATGGATAACTGCCACACAATTTTGCGAGATGAACGCCTTGGCGCCAAGCTGGCCATGGAACACTTGCTTTCTTTTGGACATCGGCGCATTCTCTACATCAGCAAAAATCGACATGAGTATCCTGAGAACGAGCGACTGGCCGGTTACGGCGATGCATGCGCGGCCGTCGGACTGAATTTGTCAGATTGCCTGATTCCATTTGATATAATCCATGATTTCCTGCTGGAAGAACCTTTGCGCAATGCTGTCAAAAATCATCCTGATGCTACAGCGTTATTGACGCATAATGACCCCGCTGCAATTGCCGCCTGCTATCTTCTGCAAGGCATGGGAATGAACATACCCGAAAATTTCAGCGTGGTCGGCTGGGATGATAGCGATCCATTCCCTGACGCCACCGGTAAAAACATTCTGACCAGCGTCCAATACGACATCATCGACATGGGACGACAGGCCGCAAAAAACCTGATACGGCTGATTGAAAATCCTGGGAATGTAGGAGCCGACATAGTCATGCCTCCTACACTCATGGTTCGCGGATCTTCCTCACATCATAAAAGGGAAATATTTAAAGAAATCAAATTTTAAACAATATATGGAGGCTTTGAAATGAAACGGAAAATTTTCAAGTGGCAATGGGAAACAGGTGGCAATGCAAATTGCAGCTTTTTTGCAGGCAGCAGATTCACACTCATCGAGCTCCTCATTGTAATAGCGATCATCGCAATACTGGCGTCAATGCTCCTGCCGGCCTTGTCCAAAGCTAAGCATATGGCGTACAAAAGCACCTGTGCCAATAATATGAAGCAGTGCGGCCTGGCGATAAACATGTACACAGACGACTTTAACGGCTATGTGCCTACTTCAGAGACGGCGGTTACCGATCCAAACACCTACGCTCTGACCAACAAACTTGACGGCACAAACTGGGCGACCGTCGGTTTGGGCAAGGTCTATGGAATTGGTTATGTGGGTGATTGGAAGGCCATGTACTGCACCGCTGCAGATGCTTGGTTGGGAGCCAGTATATATG
>CAZZHQ010000358.1:0-1773 GCA_964654015.1 uncultured Dehalococcoidales bacterium
GGATTATGAATACTCAAAAGTGCGTTACAACCAGCGTTAAAAATATAAAAGACGAAATAGTTTCTATCCGTCAGTGTACCGAACCAAGCAAACAAGTTAATAGCATTTATGATCTGATGGACTATAAGCATTACCCCTTTACCAGAAAAAGATCCGCAATTAACCCTAATAATAATAATTAAATTTAATAACCATATAATCAGTATGTTACGGATTTTTAATTGCAATTAAAGAATTTAATAATAGTTATCTATATCGGCATTTATGAAAGTCAGAGTTAATTGTTTCTCACAACAAAATAGATTGCGGGCACAGATATATTTAGTTACAAAATTAGTGATCAAATAGACTCAGAAAATAAGGCTCTTTATAAAATCGTATGGGTAAATTAGTGGAATAATATAAACCAGAGAAAGATGACACAGCACGAATTATTCGCCAAAGCCTTACTTGTAGAGGAGCCATGGTTTGTTCATGAGGTTAATTTCGATTCTGAGAAGGGGAAGCTGGAGATATGGATTGACTTTAAACGTGGGTCGACCTTTTATTATGAGGATGAAGAACTCGGCATCAAGGGTGAATACAAGGCTTATGATACAGTAGAGAAGACCTGGCGTCATCTGAACTTTTTTCAGTATAAATGTTACCTGCATGCCTGGATTCCCAGAGTAGATCTTGGCAATGGAAAGAAACGACAGGTTAAAGCGCCGTGGGAAGGGCAAGCCTTCGGTTTTACACTTCTTTTTGAAGCACTGATACTTGAGTTGGTAAAAGTAATGCCGGTTCATCAGGTCTGCCAATTATTGGGTGTTTATGATGCTAAACTATGGAGTATGATGGATACCTATGTTACACGATGCCGTGAGGAAGAAGATTTCTCAGAGGTTAAGGTTGTTGGAGTGGATGAGACCTCTGTACGCAAAGGTCACGACTACGTTAGTCTGTTAGTTGATCTGGAAGAAAAGAAGACTCTGTTTGTCACTGAAGGCAAAGGTCATGAAGTAGTTGCTGATTTTGTTACAGATTTGAAAGCACATCATGGAGCAGCTGAGAATATTCAACAGATTTCCTGTGACATGTCTGCAGCCTTTATCAAGGGAGTAGAAGAGAATCTGCCCGGGGCTGATATTGTATTCGATCGTTTCCATGTAACAAAAATCATCAATGAAGCGGTAGATAAGGTTCGCAGAGATGAAGTAAGAACCAATCCTATTCTTAAAGGCAGCAGATACTTGTTTCTAAAGAACAATCAAAACCTTACCCAACTTCAACGGATCAAGCTTGAAGCTATCCGGGTGAGTGGGTTAAATCTTCGGACCATGAAGGCTCTTGCCATCAGGGAAGCTTTCCAGCAAATCTACCAGGCACCCACACCTGAGCTTTTTGAGAAATGGCTTAAGAAGTGGTACTTCTGGGCGACGCATAGTCGAATACCTCCCATTATTGAGGCTGCCAAAACCATTAAGAGACATTGGGATGGTGTTGTTAGTTGGATCGACTATCAGATCAGCAATGGAATCCTGGAGGGTTTTAATTCTATATTTCAGGCTGCTAAAGCAAAAGCGAGAGGGTATAAAAAAACAGATACAATCAAAACAATCATATACATTCTCACCGGTAAACTCGATTTCGCTAAAGTAAATACTTATTATGTTACCCACTTCGTTTTATAAAGAACCAGATAATCTTCCCGTTTTTTGAGAAAACTTCAATTTTAGGATAATATAAACCTACAGCAATGATATTCCCTTGTTCAGTTAAAAAAATGTGCTT
>CAZZHQ010000359.1:0-1771 GCA_964654015.1 uncultured Dehalococcoidales bacterium
CGGCCCTGCCCCTTTTCTGTATCAACCCATACACTGGCATGCTCAAACTCACGGGTAAATGCCCAGCCTTCCGGAGTTATTCGCTGAAAAGCCCCCTGGGGAGCACCAAGCGGCTTATGCAACTCAGGGTAGTCGTACAGGGATCCGGATGAAAGTGTCCAGCCCCATCCGTACTGGAAATACGAATACGGCTGCGCACCGATCAGGTAACAGGCGAGATGATATTCCAGTCGTTCCCTGGCCAATGCCGCCATCCTTTCGGATTGATTACGGGTTCTGCCCTGTGGGACATCATTCTCAATCGGTGTACGATCAGCTTCGACGCCTATGCGAAAAATCGACATCTTCCCCGCCTGAGCGAGACGCAGCATATCGGCCCAGTCTTGAAGTAGACCTTCTTTGCTCAAAAGTTTTTCGTTGTAATGCTCGAACATGCTCGCATCGATCACTGGAAAAACATGCTTGGCGATATCTTGGTTGGCATTGTTGCCGAGTAGTATTTTATCCGGCCCCATTTTCTTTTTCAGCAAGGCCATCATGTCACCCATCGCCTTTTGCACGTCATCGCTCTTGTCTTTTCGTAGCCAGGCAAAACCATGCATTTGATCGATGAAGGCCCCATCGCAGCCAGAGTCGGCGACGCCCTTGGCAACGGTATCTGTCCACCATTCGCGTAACTCCGGGTTTAACACGTCAAAAAAGAAGACATTGCGCCGATGAGCAAGCTTGCCCGTTTCAGGATCGACCAACAGAAATTTCTTCAGTTCAGGATACTGGTCGATTTTGTCCGGCGTAAACCCTTTGTTGTAAGACGTAAAGGGCCAGGCATAGGCTGAGTTAAAGTAGAAGAGCACCTTGATGCCGGGCTTCAGTTTCTTAAAGGCCGCCGCCTCATGCTTGGCCCCCAGTTCGGCGGCACCGAGCTCCTTCGAACCGTGTGATTTTTCAATACAGAGAAAATCCGTTCGTGCCGAGATGGAACTTACTTCCTCAGGCAGCAATACCCGCTCCGTATCGCCAAACATGAAATACTGCGGCGTTACCTCCCAACTGAACTTGGGATAGAAGTCCTTAGGCACGAAGTGACTCCCGTCGCTGATGAGCAAAGAACCATTATCCAGCCGCCCCATTTTGTTTACATCAAGTGGCTCGATGCCCAACTTAAGAGCGGGACTGCCGGCTTTGAAACTGAAATCGCCAGCGGCGGGGTTCGTAAACAGAGGATCGCCAAAAAGACTGGCCTTCTCTTTGCCTACCGCCCGCATCTTGAGCAGATGTTCATCCATCCAGTGCGAATCTGTTGGATGAAAATAGAGATTCGAATCCATATCCGTTTCCAAAATATCAGGTTTTACATTTTCCATACCGGCTCTGGGTCTTTCAGCATGGGCCTTACCGCCTTCGGGATGAGACATGATAATATTGCGGTGAACTTTGGAACCGGTGACCGGAACCCATTCAAAGCTGATATATCCGGATCCAGGTGACGTCACTGGTGCTACAATGAAATTGTTGATAATGTCATTGGTGCCTTTGGAGGCAATTCCGGAGATGAATCCGTAGTTGTTGTAGAGAACATTTCCATAGATGAGCGTCTCATTCTGGTCATCATCGCAGCGGATGCAAGACGGTAAGGAATGAGACAGATTATCGTGCACGAAATTGTAACGAATGATGTTGCCCGTTCCCGTTCCTGATATATAGATCACATTTCCATCAGTCAGCAATTGCACGGAATGAGTAATTTCATTGTATTCAAAGATATTGTGAC
>CAZZHQ010000360.1:0-1770 GCA_964654015.1 uncultured Dehalococcoidales bacterium
GAGAAGGACGACAAGAATTTTGGAAGGGTTTTCGTACATTTCAGACATTAGGCTATAAATATTTCACTTGTGCTTGTGTTGAACATGCATATTCTATTTTCTTATTGAACTCTAACCATATATCTTTTGAGAATAATCTCACTATAACACTCCACTGACTCATGAATAAAATAATTGTGCTAATACTTGAATAAAAACATAGCATAACCATTGATATAAACCTTGAGGTCTTTTTCTGTTCATTACATTTTCAGGTGGAAGAGTTGTTGGTTGTGTTGAACGTTTTAAAATACGCTGTGGCAAAAGTATCATACCTAAATAGAGGAATCCCTTAAAGTTATATCCAATATGGGACTTATTATCTAAAAATTTCAGGACGGTCTCTTCGGCACGTTTCTCTTCTCCCTTTTCCATCGTTTTCATCAAATCCACCAATATTCCTCTGTATACAAACAGGGGTCTTATCATCAACCCAGCCGCTAACATCTCCATTACCATGAATTCACCATCGCTTAACTTACAGCAAATAATTCCAGTATGGCTATAGCGACAATTCGTAAACCACCTTATCATTTTTGAAATAAACGAATCACCTTGAACTAGAATTATGTCACCAGCAGATACTTTATTATTATTTATTGGGGAATTCATAAGTTCCTCCCAAATAATCTTAAATGATAATATATCATAAAGTGACCTGGGCAGGGAAATGGGTTAGTGGATATTATTAGTTATCCATAGAAATTTTAAATTGTTTGAAATTCTACAAAGCTCCATCACCCCTATCTATGTCCAATACTTCGTAAGCTTTATCCAGATACCACTCTTTATCATATCTATAAAAAAGTATTTACACAAAATATATTGTAGTACCTCTACGCACTCAAGATTGACCTATACTCAGCCAAAGTGTATAATACGAGTGTAAAGCTTGGTTGATGGAACAGGGGTTTGGCGTGGTGGAGGTTTCTGGCGCGAGTCTTATATCTTCTATTACATGTATAATGTGTCTCCTTCGAAATTTCCACAGGTGGCAATGACAAACACATTTCTAACACCGCACGAGGTAAGTCTGCGCTATCACTACAGAACCATTCTAGTTGTGCGGCTAAGTTCTGTTAAACTTGCTTCGTGAGATGACACACGGGTCACATGAGTGATGCCTGTAGCATTTAAAGATGTTTTCTTGGCTATCCAATACTACTTGTGTCGTTAGCATCACAACTCTGACTTTAAAAGTGGTACTACTACGTCGGCAAATTAGTTGGTGATATGGTGTCTTGGCTAACTGAACTTACAGATAATGCTCTCATCGTTCTTTTTTCAGTAGCACTTCTCGGAGCTTTACTGGGCAAAGTAAAGATCAAAAACTTCAGCCTTGGGGTTTCAGGCTGCCTCTTCGTAGGTATATTATTCGGTCACTTTGGTTGGGCATCCGAGCATTCATATTTCTCGTTAACACTTCTTATCTTTGTTGTTGCGGTTGGCTTGATGGCCTCTAAAGATATTGGAAAGGTTATTCGCAAGTACGGGTTAAAATTTATAGCAATGGCAGTTATAGTACCTACTACTGCGGCTTTATTGACGATAGCATGTGCAAAATTATTTGCCGGTGACGTGGACGTGTCTCTGATCGAAGGCATTTTTACCGGCGCTCTTACAAGTTCTCCAGGTTTAGGGGCCTCACTGGAGAGTGCACTCTACCCTGAGCTTATGGCTGCGTCCCATAACTGGTGGAAATTCGATCTGGCCATACCCTATACCCTCTTA
>CAZZHQ010000361.1:0-1757 GCA_964654015.1 uncultured Dehalococcoidales bacterium
AGGCATTATCAATCGCTGCTGGGTATCATGGCTACATAGCCCTGGAAAAGGAATTCACCGCCACCGAGAAGACTTTAGAAATCGTCAGTGGTTCGAGAAATGTAGCCGGAGCAAGAATCCCCTCCTTCGAGTTGAAGGAAACTGAAGGGGTAATAAGGGGATATAACTTGGCTGACACCTCGTCATGGTTGGATCATACAGCACAGCTATCTGAAAAATGCCTTAAAGCCATCATCGCATTGGCTGAACTCCAGAGCAGCCTTGAACTACTTGGAAGGGAGATAAACAGGACAAAGAGAATAGTCAATGCCCTGGAATACCTGATAATCCCCAGTTTGCAAGCGACCATAAGGTTTTTGTATATGAAATTTGAGGAGAGAGACCGAGAAGAGAAATCACGATTGAAACGGGTAAAGGTACTACTTGAGCAGAAGTAGACAGATGACTAACGAATCATCTTACCAAAAAATACTTCAGGAATGCTTAAGAGACGAGCTCAGGGTGTTAAATGCTCATTTACCCTGCGAGCAAAAACCACTGTCAGAGCTGCTGGGTGAGGAATATCCGAATTTAGTTTGCAATGATGGCAACGCCCACCTCTTCAAAAGAAAAGAGTTGGAGTACCTAGCCAGCATGATAGATACTAATGAGCAAGGGGCGTTATTCCTGCCTATGCTTATAGAGGTGAGTCCTGGCCAGGATGAAATGACAATAATATGCCAAGGGGAGGTGGAAAAGAAGGTCATTTCAAAGATTCTTGATATGCTCACCATTGTCAAGCAAAATAGGATTATGATATACAAACCACAGTTAGCCCTGCTAAGGAAAATATTAAAAACAACCACGCAATATGTGTTTTCCCCTAAAATCCTCGACTAGGGGCTAGTAGAGTAGGGCGTTTGTCCACATAGTGTGCTAGTACACAATATCATGGAATGTACATCATAAGGTAACAGAAGCTTATTTTGTTACCTCATCGCACAATTTGACGAAATATTACCATCGCCAACTAACAGCACTCTGCGTTACCATGCTATAATAATCCCTGAGAGATCGCGTAGCTCAGCCAGTGGATTTGGAAAGGATAGATGACAAGCTTACTCTGGCTGGGGAAAGCTTGAGGCTGGACTGGCAATGACCAAGGAAGACAGTGGTTATCTCAAAATGACATCCCGGAGCGTTAAATATGACTACGATCCGTAAAAAAATGGAGAAATGCATTGTATACGGAAAAATGAACAGAATATTGATGGAAGGAAGACGTTGAAGGTGAATGGAGATATTAAGCAATTCATGGTAGAAGGTGAAGTCATTCAAAAGTCATTCAAACTGAGCGGTTGTACTGCGTATGCTTCAAACAAGAGATTTATTGTGAAGAAGGGTAGTACTGTCACAGACTATGACTATGACCACATCTCAAGTATTAGCTTCAAGCAACAAGGGTTTTATGTGTTGATAATCCTAGGCATTGTGTCTCTTGCGGTGGGTCTCTTCCCGCTGTTCTATTGGGATTTCCTAGGGTTACTTGGACTGATGTTTATTGCAACGGGAGTCTGCATGTTCGTAGGTGCAATATTAGTAAAAGCGCGACATCTTGAGATGACTGTTATAGGTATAGTATCCCCCGTAAAATTCATGGGGGAGAGAGCAGAGCTGAATTCATTGCTCAAAGTAGTTAGGAAGAAAAAACAAGGAAATGCGATGGGTAGACAGTGAACCATGCTGGTTCCTATAGAATCTGGAAGCGGTTGCTAGGG
>CAZZHQ010000362.1:0-1742 GCA_964654015.1 uncultured Dehalococcoidales bacterium
TTCTCATAATAATAAACATTCAATCTCGCAGTTCTAAATTCATCGTATATATCCCAAACTGAGCGAGATATACCGTTAGAGCCAGTATTCAAATCATCTTTCCCCATTTTTTTAACATGAGCATATACCTAACATTATTAATTGTCAAGATATCGCATTGACTCATAATAAAAGTTACCGAGGGAAGGGTCGTTGACTCATAATAAGTGTTACCGAAGACCGTAGATAAAAGGAGGTCAGGTGACACGGCAAAGTATACAGGAATATGTAGCGGCGATTCGTGAGCGGTACCGGAAAGCATCGAAAGAGGAAAAGGGGAAGATATTGGACGAATTCACCCAGGTAACGGGATTACACCGGAAGGCGGCCATAAGGTTATTAAATCGTGAGGTAGGGTCTTTAAGCAAGAAAAGGGGCGGTCGGTCAAAGAAGTATGACGCAACGGTCGCAGATAGCCTGAAAACCGTCTGGGAAGCTGGAGACCGGCTGTGCTCCAAGCGTCTGAAGCCCTTCATGCCGGAGATATTGGACGTGCTCAGGCATCACGGTGAGTTGTGCATTAACGCCCACACTGAAGGCCAGCTCTGCCGGATGAGTCCAGCCACCATTGACCGGCTGTTAAAGCCATACCGTAAGTCAGGTGGCCGCAGGGGACTTACCACTACCCGGCAGGGGAGCCTGCTTAAGAATATGATACCCATCAGGACCTTTACTGACTGGCAGGAGAATAAGCCGGGCTTTCTGGAGACAGACCTGGTAGCACACTGCGGGGAGAGTGCCGATGGTTTTTATCTCAATACGCTTTGTGCTGTAGACGTTTGGAGCGGCTGGACGGAATGTCTGCCGGTATGGGGCAAAGGCCAGGTGCGGGTGCGTTCCGCGGTACACAAGGTAAGGCTACGCCTTCCTTTCCCTATGCTCGGAGTGGACTCGGATAACGGCAGCGAGTTTATCAACCAGTGCTTCTACACCTACTGTCATCAGGAAAAGATTACCTTTACGCGGTCTCGTGCCTACAAGAAAAATGATAGCTGCCACGTAGAACAGAAGAATGGGAATGTGGTGCGCCGTCTGGTGGGCTACGATAGATACACTTCTAAAGCTGCTTATCAATGCCTGGACAGGCTGTATCACCTGGTGCGACTCTACCTGAACTTCTTCCAGCCGACCATGAAGCTACTCTCTAAGACCAGACATGGAGCCAGGGTGCACAAAGTGTATGAAAAAGCTCAAACTCCTTATCAGCGTATCTTGAAGCTGGGTGTGCTCAGTGAGGCTAAACAGGCAGAGCTGGCGACCACTTATAGCGGGTTAAATCCGGTACTGCTCCTGAAGCAAATAAATAACAACCTGGAACAGCTATGGCGGATGGCTGAGCGCCCCGCCAGTTTGGGTAACCGGAATTATGAGGCAACCAGGAGGTCTTCGGTAACAGTTTAATTTGACGCAACACGGAATAAAAACAAGAAAAACGTTATAATCGCACCTATGGAAGTACATTTTATAAATTATATACAAGGTGTAACATTTGACTTTTTATGATAGCATTGATATACTCGCCATGAATGATTCCCCTTTTATACAAAGGGCGGATTGTTATAATTTCAGATATGCCAAAAAAATAAGGAGGATGAAGGTATGTCCGGAGATTTTGTAAACTTGTTGGCCGATCTTAAGGAGGATGAGGTTCTCAAACTGACCAAGCAGAGACTTGAGTCTAAAGAAGACCCCATGAAAATCCT
>CAZZHQ010000363.1:0-1733 GCA_964654015.1 uncultured Dehalococcoidales bacterium
GAATGCCTGCTGTCAAGAAAGCCTGCACCAGGTCATTAGCGGCTTTGGGAGAAAGCCCTGTGATATTCTGTGTATCCTTAATCGTCACAACCGGCTGGGAGAAAAGCGAATGCAGAAAAAACGAACCCTGTTTGGCGCGTTTACCCATAGCTAGAATTCTCTCTCTCACAATGGTTGCCTTTAAGTCAGTAATCTTATACAGGGTGGACACCCCGTTTTCCGATGTCTGGATAACCCCGGTCAAAAAGAATTTGAGCCACTGCCCAATATCGTTCTTTGTCCTGGCCAGTTCCAGATTATCGTAATACAGGTTTTTGTTCTTCTCAAAAAACTCGGATAGATAGAGCAAGGGCTTCTCTAACACCCCCGTGCTTACCAGATACAAGGTAATCAACAAGCGCCCGATTCTACCGTTACCATCAAGAAAAGGATGAATGGTTTCAAACTGGTAATGGGCAATGGCGATCCGAATCAAATGCGGAATCTTAATTTCCGTATTATGCAGGAATAGTTCAAGATCTGCTAACAGTTCGGGTAGCTCTGTATGCGCCGGCGGAATGAATACTGCATCCGCCAGGCTAGCACCACCAATCCAGTTCTGCGATTCCCTGAATTGTCCCGGATTCTTATGTTCTCCACGTCCGCTCGAAAGAAGAATCTTGTGAGTATTTCTAATCAATCGGTTTGAGAGTGGCAGAGTTTTTAATTCTTCGATGGCGCTATTCATGGCAGTAACGTAGTTATTCACTTCGTGCCAGTCATCTCGCTTTTCGGGGTTAATTTCTTTTTCCTCAGCGATGGCTTCTTCAATATTGGTATGCGTTCCTTCAATTCGGCTCGAGGTAACCGCTTCCTTAAAGACGTGCATTTTGATAAACATATCCAAGTCAGGAACAAACTTTGAAAAGGATTCCAGTTCTCCAAGCTTGAAAGAAGCTCTTTCCAGGAGTTCATTGATGTCCTCGTCCGTCCAGACAAACAAGTGGTTAATTTTTTCTGGCAGAAAGTACTGATACCGATAGCCTTTCCGCCATGTTCCTGCCTTAAAATCAGAGATATTCATAAGTGCCTTTTCCCTAAAATACGGGTTTGTATATTTTACTTTACAATGCTAGGGTAAAATATAGAGTTTCTTATTTTACTTTGTCAACCGTTTCCAGCTACTGTTTTATATCCAATCGTGAAAGATTTTCCCTGATGAGTTGATTGAGCCGCGTTTCCTCTTTCATTTGCTCATCAAGTACACTGTAGAAAGCCTTTTATGAGTATAATATCCCTAGTTGTCATGACAGTCAATACAATATGGGTGACCGGTAACCTCAAACGGTTAAACTGTGCAAAAAGACAGGCAGGGAAGGTTAGGAGTGGACTGGAGCAATATGCCACCACGGGCTCATGTGCCAGCATTCAAGTCTCCCTGGCAAGTTTAGGGTGATGAATGCGGAGCCATTGCTCCACATCATCACGGAGCTGGTTCGCTAATGCTATCATTTCTTCGGCTTCTTGTTCGGTAACCAGTCCAGCTCTCTCATAATCGCTGATGTTGCGCTTCTGGCGGAATTTATCCAATTGCTTAATGATAGCGGGGTCTGTTTTGATGGTGAAAGCTAATGATTGTATAACACGGTAATGTTGACCCTCTTTCCGGGCGCGGTAACCAGTCGCTGCTAACGCCGCCGTAGCAGCCTGAAGAGCCGCATTATGGGCAATGCTTAATCGCCAATCAGGGCCGA
>CAZZHQ010000364.1:0-1727 GCA_964654015.1 uncultured Dehalococcoidales bacterium
GCGTGATGCGGATCATGTTCTTGCGCTCCATGTTCTTGGTCCTCTTGAGCAGGCCATGCTTTTCCATTCTCATGAGGATGCCGGATGTTGAATGTGGCTCACGCAGGATCATCCTGGTGATTTTGGCCGGTGTGACATCCTCGCCCATAGCATCCACCAGGAAGAGTATCTCCGCGGCGGTGGCCGACAGGTTCTGGGGAAGTAGCTCCCTTTCCCTGATCTTGACGAAAATGTCTGCGACCTGCAGTAGTTGTGTTAATAGCGTGTAATCCTTGTCCGCTTTAATTTGCTGTGCCATATGATCTACCTCCGGGTGATTTCACTTTTGATATTAACGATTAGTATTCGTTTTCGACTGCAGTCAAAAGAGTATACCCTGGCCATACGGCTGTCAATGCCCACAACAACCCTTCAGTCCCACTGAACCGTGCTTTCGGCCCTGCAGACCACACTCCTGCCCAGGTTGTAAATAACCACCAGCATTGACCCCCCAAACAGCGGTTTTTTCACGAGCTTTGACCCACCCTTTTCACCCGCATTGGCCCACCCTGGAAATATGTAGGTTACCCTTTCCGTAACCCTGTAGTGTATCATTTTGATTTTACAGCCTACCTATATGTTTGAATGGAATGATAGAATAGGGACGTGGTTTTGGAAAACATCCCGCGTCAGGCGCTTAAAAACACAGTAACCTGGTTGTTCGCTTCGATCCCTGGCTGGATACTTAATACGGTCGGTCCCATTGTGAGCGGTATAGTGGTAGCGTTGTTTGTTCCTCAAAACGCCACGCTATTAACACAATCGATTTATGGCGCTATTGGTGCGGTAATTGCATTAGTTATTATTTTTAGCATTACTTACATAGTATATCTATGGATTGTTCCTTTCCGACAACGGAACGAAGCACTTGCTCAGGTAAGTGAGTTACAGAAACAAATAAGTACCCCAGTAGCCGTGAGCAAAATAATTCGCCTATTATCTAAAGTGGAAATTGTATTAAAGGCTATTGAGGAAGCACAACATAACACACCAAAGGACAATGATGTGATCGTTTACATGACAGTTGCTAACCAGTTAGGTACCGCCATGTTTCCAGAAGAATTAAAAAGTATCTTATTGAAGCTACAGAATGATGATAATATTTTAACTTTAAAATCCTTTCCTGAATGGCTGTTAGAAAAAGATAAAACTACTGGCCAATATATACTTATGAGTATTCGCAGCTTTAATGATCCTGCGGTTAAGAGTTTTACCATATCTATACATGACGGATTTGCCCAATATATTCGGACGCTATAACAGGTTTCACTTTACTATTTCCTCAACACTCCAAATATGATCGCTCAACACGGAAGCCATAGCCGGTGTTCTCGGATAAGGCGTAGCGAGCGTTTTACGTGTCTTAACAAAGTTAAAGTGCCTGAAGTAAAGGGCTATTGTATACATATGATTCTCGATCTTCTTTGAGAATCCATTGGTCAAGCCGAGTAAATAGCCTCCTATTCATTCTAATTATCAAGGACTTGGGATCTCAAAATGATACACTCCCCGTAACCCTTTTATTTGATATATATTCTTAGCTTTGAAGAACGTGACGGATGCCGTATTCTTCTCATTGCTGAGATTTCAATCTGTCTAATTCTTGATCTTGAGACATTTAGTACATGTCCAACTTCTTCTTGTGTTTTAGTTCGCCTGTCGATTAAACCAAATCTTTCTATTATCAC
>CAZZHQ010000365.1:0-1720 GCA_964654015.1 uncultured Dehalococcoidales bacterium
ACAGTAAAAGTGAGCCGCTATCACTGCCGGTGGGCAGCTTTTACGGCTGGCTACGAAATTGGGTAGGGAGCGAAAGAATACTCTATATGTTCTACGATGACCCGAAACTCATTGAGGACATGATGGAGCAGATACTCCACCTGGAAACCGAGGTCATCAAACGCACGCTAAAGGACATCAAGGTTCAACAGGCTAATTTCTGGGAGGATATGGCGTATAAGACGGGGCCGCTGATTTCACCGGCTATGGTGCGGAAGTTCATGATGCCCCGCTATAAGAAGATTACCGACCTCCTGCACAGTTACGGTGTCGATGTAATCTTTGTAGATAGCGACGGCAATCTTGAACAACTCATTCCCCTCTGGCTTGAGGTAGGCATCAATTTTATCTGGCCCTTTGAGGTAGCTGCCGGGAATGATGCCATCGCCATGAGGAAGAAGTATGGTAAGGACCTGATAATAGGCGGCACCATTGACAAAAGAGCTCTTCTCAAGGGTAAAGAGGCGATACGGGAGGAGATTATGTCCAAGGTGCCCTTCCTGCTGGAACAGGGGGGATATTTCCCGTCTGTAGACCATTTGGTGCCACCGGGTGTAACCTTTGAGAACTATTGCTATTACATCAACCTGATACGGGAGGTAGCCGGACTTGAGAAGCTATCGTTCCAGTAAAAGCAAAATAAACTACATCCAGTGAGGTTGTAGCCTGTATGCGTGTTTACATAATCAGACGGTTACTGCTAATGATACCCACCTTGTTTCTGGTGAGTTTTATAATCTTCTTTATCGCACGCCTCATTCCAGGCGATATAATAGACAGAATGGTGTCAGATATGCAGTTTTTCTCGGCAATGGACAGAACTGCTCTTGAGCATGCCCTAGGGTTTGATGTGCCGATGCTTACCCAGTATGGGCGCTGGATGGGAGTTTGGCCCCAGGCGGACGGCAGTTTCAGTGGTATTCTTGAAGGCAACCTGGGGAACTCCCTGTGGGGGAAAACCCCTGTGCTTGAGCAGATAGCCCCTAGGTGGCCGGTAACCCTTGAACTCGGCCTCCTCGGTTTAATAATTCCCCTGATAATTTCCTTACCCATAGGTATACTTTCAGCCTTGCGGCAGGATACCTGGGGTGACTATATAGCCCATAGCCCGTAGTTTTGCCATATTTTGTATCGCCGTCCCTGGCTTCTGGTTAGCCACCCTGGTAATAGTCCTTCCCTCAATATGGTGGGGCTGGGCACCACCTATATCAGTTGTTCAAATTAGTAAGAACCTGATAGGTAATCTGAAGATGTTTATCATCCCGGCTGCCATTCTAGGCATGGCTACCTCAGGGGTAATCATGAGGCTGACCCGAACCATGATGCTGGAGGTGCTGAGGCAGGATTATATCAGGACAGCCTGGGCAAAGGGGCTCAAGGAGAGGGTTGTCATCATAAGGCATGCCCTGAAGAATGCGCTAATCCCGGTAATCACCCTGATCGGGCTTTATATACCTATCCTGATTGGGGGCACGCTTATTATAGAGCAAATATTTAGCCTGCCCGGGATAGGTCGTCTACTATTCGACTCTATCGTAAAAAGAGACTATCCGATAGTTACCGGGCTAACACTCATTTTTACAGTCGCCACAGTGTTAGTCAATCTGGTAGTTGACCTGACCTACAGCTTTTTGGACCCCAGGATTCGTTATAAATAAAAGGGGAATCGAAAATGGCTAAC
>CAZZHQ010000366.1:0-1718 GCA_964654015.1 uncultured Dehalococcoidales bacterium
TGGAGTGAACCCCTGAAACTGGACACTTAGGGTTAGAAAGGTTGGCGGGATCCGCAATAATTTATAATGGAGGAAAAAGGATCTTGCCATGAGACAACAAAGAAATTTCAGCATTGAATTCAAAAAGCAAGTTGTCGAAGAATTAATCAGTGGCAGCAGTCGGCCGTCTCAAATTTGCCGCAGGTATAATATTGTACCGAGCCTTTTGGACCACTGGAAGAAGCAATACAACCTGGGCAGGTTCGATAATGAACCGGTAAAGGAAGCTTCTATGCAGGATAGGATTGAGAAGTTAGAGAGGCTGGTGGGCAAGCTTACCCTGGAGAATGAGTTTTTAAAAAAAGCGTATCAACACAAAATCAGCCAACAGGCCAAAAACGGCAAATCGTCAAACAGCATGGACCAGAACTCAAGAATGTCAGCAAGGGATGTGAGTTGATGGAGCTTGCCAGGAGCAGCTTCTATTACGGGTCCAAAGAGATTGATACTGTGAGATTAAAGGGGGATATGGATATCCTGGACCATATAGAGGCCATCTGTATAGATTTCCACGGTTACGGCTACCGCCGGGTTACGCGGCAGTTGCACTACGATGGCTACAGCATAAATCACAAGAAAGTGCTGCGACTGATGCGGGAGAGCGACTTGCTATGCCATGCCAGGCGCAAATGGGTCAGAACCACCGATAGCAACCACGGGCTACCGGTATACAGGAATCTGGTCAAGGACATCCATATCACTGGCATCAACCAGGTGTGGTTGGCGGATATCACCTATATCCGCATCCGCCACGGGTTTGTTTACCTGGCTGCCATCCTGGACGCTTTTTCAAGGAAAGTGATCGGGTATTCTGTATCCAGGAGCATGGACACCAACCTTGTACTGGATGCGTTAAGGATGGCTATAGCCAAACGAAATCCCGGCGCTGGAGTCATCCATCATTCAGACCGGGGAGTGCAGTACGCTTCCCATGAATATACCAGCGAACTTAAGGGACATGGCTTTCAGATCAGCATGTCCGGCAAAGGCAACCCCTACGATAATGCCACCATGGAGAGCTTCTTTAAAACGCTAAAACATGAGGAGGTGTATCTATACGAATACGAAACGCTATCTGACGTGGCAACAAGGCTTCCCTATTTCATCGAGCAGGTTTATAATCTCAAGCGGCTACATTCATCACTTGGCTACCGGTCACCTATGTGGTATGAAGAACTGGCGCAGGAACAACAGAAAAAGGAGGAAACCCGTCAGACTGTCCTAACCTGTTCTGTCCAGTCGTAGGGGTTCACTCCAGGGATTATTTTCACTGGTGCGCTCAGGGTGTGTTTAATATTACAAGAGCAATGCGAAACCGATACAGAAAAGCAGGAAATCTTAAAAATGGCTACCTTATTACTTAATTCAAAGGATGGTTCTAAACTTTAGTATCCAATTTCTTATAAAGGTAATCGTACATTGCATCAAAGTCTTGTTTCAATAGTTCTATGGCCGGTTTATCAGCGCCTGCTCTTTTCCTCATCTTCATCATCGTTTCTACCCACTGTCCGGCGACAATTACAATACTTGCTTGTACTTCTGGATTCATATCACTTACCTCCACTCCAAAGTCATTTAAGGATATAATAGACATAATGATAAATCAACCAGGAGTTTACTTGACCTAATTGGTACATTAGAACATAATAGGTGTTCATGGATGACCATTTTAAAATATT
>CAZZHQ010000367.1:0-1681 GCA_964654015.1 uncultured Dehalococcoidales bacterium
TGCGTCAGCACACTGCCCATGGTATCTTTGGGTGCCAACCGGATAGGCATGGTTTTAACTACTTCAGCCTTTGCGATACTCACCTGTCGCCGACGCTCATTAATCAATGAGCGCACTGACATTAAATGTCATCTATTGCTTTCCCATTTCATGTCGGTTCTCCAGATTCTCTCGCAAACAAACACCTGCTGGACGTGGGCCCTCGTTTCGGTCGGGTGCTGTCCCGACTTTTTAAGGTGGCCAATATAGAACGGCATAGCCGCTTTCAGACCATATCCCCCAAATTACATCGGGGCATTTGCTTTTTCCAGCTTCACAACTTCGCCCGTCCATGGGCCTGCCTCGCGGTTGGCTTGCCACTTGCGACAATGGCGGACTGACGACTTTTCCAAGTTCCGTATAACTCTTCTTTTAGATGGTCCGCATCAGCGGATCAAATGATTGACTTAGGCGGCACCTGTACGCCGGCGGTTCATAGATTTCCGTGCAGATACGTTAGACACCTGCAACTCGACCACATCCGTTTACACAAAGAAACAGACCGTTCACCTAGTAGTCTTCGTAGGTGAGTCGTCGTGTGACGACGCTTATGGTGCTTCAAATATTTTCGCCATATCAATCGACCCTAGCCCTTAACCGGAGAAGACTTCCGGAAGGGTCTCAACCTCGCAGTTGAAAACCCGATTCGGCACATTGTCAAGCGGGCTTCACACCCCATCATCAGCGCAATGGCAGCATGCCGCTCTAGGGTAACTGGCGGGAAAACGCCAGATGATTCAGGTAATTATATCTCCTTTATTCATATAGAGTTATACAGCAACATGTCGCAACCACCGTTAAACGTGAGCTGACACGGGGTTAAACTTCAGCCATGAAAATTGTGCGTTGTACCGTGTCAGCTCCATGCTTGTTCGATTATTTTGAATCTATTTCCCACTGCATGTTTTATTCAGAAATACAACAACGATCACCAGTACTGCTAGGAATGCGTATCCACTTATGTCCGCTAGGATGCACAGGATTGAATTGTTCTTTTGTTCTTGTCCCTTTTAATTCCCACCACACTTAGGACAACAGTCCAGTGTGTTTGCCGTCAACTCTGTGCCACATTTCTTGCACTTCATTTTTAATTTTTCCTGATCGACTATTACTTATCAGGCAAATCTGCCTGATAAGCGGACATTGACTATATAATCGGGCAAATTTGCCTGTTTCCAATATTCAATATCACTACGCTGTATCTTCTAAAGAACACGGTGTTGAATGAAGGGTGTTATGGCAAGTAAGATCCTTGATGAAGTTCGTGATGTGATGCGTCGGCGACAGTATTCGATCCGGACGGAACAGACCTATGAACCATTCCCTTCGGTCATTATTGAACCAGCCTGCAGCCTATTTCTCTAAGAGAAATTATGCTTCGCGGCATCGCAAATTATCTTTCCGCTTCGCTCCAAGGGCGGCTGGATCAGGCGCTAAATCGTGCATTTCAACATGAAATCACGGACCGATCTTGCCGACCAAGGGGGCAAACGTTTTCTCGTCATTGCCTCCTGCAGCCCCCAAAAACCACGCGCTTTCCAATAGGTGAAAGTTATATCCTATTTTGGCGTTCCATCCAGAAAATGGTTGGGGAAATCTGCGCGCAGCGCCTTGGAGTGCGGCATCGCCGATGCCGCTTTCA
>CAZZHQ010000368.1:0-1676 GCA_964654015.1 uncultured Dehalococcoidales bacterium
TGTGTAAAACTACTGTGATATTAGATATCAAAGAGGAATAATAATATCATGGACACTTTTTCGCCAGAAAAACGCTCGGAAATTATGAAACGGGTGAAAAGCACCAACACCAGCATCGAGATCAAAATCCGTAGAGAGTTGTGGCGAAATGGTTTGAGAGGATGGCGTGTACACCCAAAGGATGTGCCGGGCAAGCCAGACATAATATTCAGGAAGAAAAAGGTTGCCGTATTTATAGATGGTTGCTTCTGGCACGGATGTCCAGTATGCAATCGTAGCCCTAAATCAGGGAATGTTTATTGGGAAAATAAGATTTCAAGAAATATGGCTAGAGATATAAAGTATAATGAACTCTTGAATGGCGATGGTTGGTCAGTAATTAGATTATGGGAGCACGAAGTGACGAAAGATTTGACAGGATGTATATCAAAAATTCTAGCCGCAATCCAATCGGAGAAAAGGAGCTAGCAATGCCCAGACGTAATGACATTAAAAAAGCAAATGTTATCTTAGATAGAGAACTAGCCGTATTATTTGATGATTCCATAAAATCGCGTGGATTTTCCGAAGAAGCGAGAATCGCTATTCGACGATTCATTGATATCTACAATAATTCACCTGAATATTTGGTACAAAAGGTGGAAAGTAACATCGATTCTCTGTGTGCTGCAAGAAGCCGAGGTTTTTCAAAGCGATTTGCTGTAGAATTTCCAAAGGAAGACCTTTTGAAATTGAGTGAAGCTTTGCAATATCTTCACGAACATAATTTTCAATTACCACAGTATGAATTTATCTATGTTGCTCTAAGAGATCTTAGAAAAGGTTGACTTTTACAACACCTTATTACTAAGGCGTGCTTCTCTCACGGAGCCTATTCAAAATATGTGGTGCTGGTAGAGACCGACTCTGCTCAATCTCCTCGTCCGTAAATATTTAGCCTTCTTTTAGGCTTAGGGAATTTAGTTGCCTATTTTGGTATTGGGGGAGCTGGAATACCAAGACGAGCATATTTCTTCACATGAGTTTAGTCTCATCTATTTTGCTTCTTAACTCTTCTTGTGGAATATCTTTCAGAATATCAGTGAACATATGCTCCCACAACAAATAGTGTTCTATAAGATTGGAATGTCCCTTGACAATGCTTAGTTCTGGTGGCCTTTCTTCTTTGTCAACTATTACTGAGCCGCCCCCTAATGCGAGATATTCATCTTTTACGAAGAATAGATTTCCTGAGAAGTAGTAAAGCGATGAGTATTGCAAGGAACGAGAATCATCTTTCCTTGGAGAATCAAAAGCAGTATGAGCAAACACCTTATTCCGGTAAAACAAATAGTCCTTGATTTCCTCTTTCCGTTGACTCAGTAGAACTGCACCATCATCACTTGGTATTACACTGCCATAGCCAA
This sequence comes from uncultured Dehalococcoidales bacterium, assembly GCA_964654015.1. GTDB lineage: Bacteria > Chloroflexota > Dehalococcoidia > GIF9 > AB-539-J10 > JAUUZT01. The sequence continues at coordinate 1,407 of CAZZHQ010000368.1, forward strand.
TTTGCCTAAGACACTGTGTAAAATGTGTATAGCTTTGCCGGAGAATTCCATCAATGGTACACACTATAGTGATGTAGGATGTTATTCTGGATATAAAGCGAATCCTTAAAGCATCAAATGCTTCAAAATTAAAGTTCTTGGCAGGGGGTTTCATTCTGGTATATTCAGACCGCCTGTAGTCCTCCCTTTCTTCCACATAAAGGTAGTCAAGTACACGAATGCCATACAATACTGCCCCAAGTCCGATAGGAAACGTGACAGGGACTCCAC
>CAZZHQ010000369.1:0-1676 GCA_964654015.1 uncultured Dehalococcoidales bacterium
CAAATCATATTTGAACCGGCAGTCCCCGGTTTTCAGACAACGGAGGCAGCCCGTACAATGGTGGAATTTCTTGCCTGCCATATCATAAAGTTCGGTCTCAATGCCAGGAATGCCGGCAGCAGCTTGGAGTGCGCTCTTTACGAGTTTTGCTGTGTTGCCATTTTTCCTAGGGCTACCAACAATACCTAAGATCTTCACTTTCTGCATCTAGTTCTCCTAACAGATTGGAAGTGCTGCCTGAATTATGTCCCTTCTAAACCCTGCTATCTCAAATTGGATTGCGTAGTCCTTGGTAATTGGGACTCCCTCAAGAGTCATCAAGTCAATAATTGAAGCCCTATCCCGACAGGCGGTGAAATGTGCAAGGGATACTGCGCCGTCACCTAAACCCATGCCTTCTTGTTCCACTTTGGTATGGTTAATTACTCTCATTAGGTCTACTTCTGTCATGCCAGGTCTATATTCCTTGACAATCACCGCCTCCACAACGATAGCGCTTGATTGTAGATGTCACCACGTTATGTGGGTTTAGCTTCTATCGATTCTAACCCAGAATGTATTTCTGCACCACCTCTTCATCTTTGTCAATACTGCTCACTCTGTCTTGGTGAATAATCGCGCCATCTCTAATTACAACATAGCTATCAGCTATCTGTATGGCAGCCCTGATAACCTGTTCCACAATAATTATTGTTGTTTCTCCCTTTAGCTCACGCAGCTTATTTGTAAACCTGTGAACGTTCTCCGGAGATAGACCAGTCGAAGGCTCATCAAGAAGTAGTAGCTTGGGCTTGGGTCTCCTTACTATTGCCATAGCCAATTTCACCATTTGTGCCTCGCCCCCGCTTAAGGTGGCTGCCTTATCATTAAGATGCGGTTGAATTTCAGGGAAAAGATCCAGAGCTTCATCGCATATTTCCTTCAAATTCCTTCTACTAAAAGCACTTGTTTCGGCTAAGGCAAGGTGCTCCTTAACCGAGAGAGTTGGAAATACACATCTATTCTGAAAAGTGAAGCCAATCCCGAGGGAGCAGATCTTGTAGGGCTCCATGTTAGTTATGTCTCTATTGTTGAAGGTAATATTTCCTGTCCTTACTGGTACTAAACCAACGCAGCTCTCCACGAGAGTTGTCTTACCTGCTCCATTGCGTCCAAACAAGGCATAAATCTCTCCCTCCTCAACCCTAAGTGACAAGTTATGAATTACTTGGATATCGTCGTAGTAGACATCCAGATTATTAATAGATAGCATACCTTAATCTCCTCCGTAGTATGCTTGTCTTACTTCTTCGTTGCTTTTTATCTCACCAGGAGACCCGTCAGCTATTCTTTCCCCTTCATGCAGGACGATGACTCTATCAGATATACTGAACACGAATTCCAACCTGTGTTCCACAAACAAAGGCGTCATTGTCTTTGCCTTCGCCCTAATGAGCTGATAAAGAAAAGCTAGCTCACTATCTGCGAGACCGGCGCCAAGCTCGTCCATAAGAAGCACACTGGGCTCCTGAATGACACTCATGCACCATTCCAATATCCTTTTCTTGCTATGTGCTAGTTCACCAGTCATGCGGTTTATGTCTGGCAACATTCTGACCTCTTCAAGTATTTCCTCACACCTGTTATCGATTGCCATTTTTCCGACATGTCTAGCCCTTGCTGCTATTCTTAGGTTG
>CAZZHQ010000370.1:0-1673 GCA_964654015.1 uncultured Dehalococcoidales bacterium
CCTGGCTGTAAAGGGCGCCGCGGATTGTATTTTGCTGGGTTAATTTGATCTATTGGTATAGTTTCTAAATTCATTTACCCCCCTTGCCCAATTTAGCGATATTTCGCGCGTGCCTGGCCGGCGGTTTCAAGAGATGAAGGCGTCAGCTATTTAATGCCCCCTGGCAGTGATTAGTTATGAACATTATTCTTTATTTATACAGCGTATGATAAGATTGTCGAACAATCGCCATTGCGGTTTGTTGGAGGACAAAATGAAGTACGTGAATAATCCACAAAAGCTCCTGGATGTTATCAATACACTCGCGCAACATCAGGCTGTCATTAAAGAATACTTTTTCGCATCATTAAACCCACGTGTAAATACATTGAGTGAGGGATCCGACAAAATAACGCGCCTGTTTATAATTGCTGATGCCGACCGCCAGGGAAAAGGAAAGGGCAATATAAATGTCATCAATGCAACCGCTAGTTTCAAGAGATATCTATACGGCAATAGCTTTAAGGACTTACATCATATGGAGGCCAGGGAGGCGCATAGAGAATTTCTTAAAACCATGTGTGATATAAAAGGGATGGATCAGAAAACCGCCAATTTATTCCTAAAGTATCTCGTAACGTTCCAGGCTGAATTTAAGCTTGCACTTTATAACTGGAAAAGCTGGGAACACTATCTCGATGTACCTATAGACTTGTGGGTTTTGAGATTATTGGGCAACAAGTATTTAAATATATGTAATGAAGAATACGAGAAGGCTTTCTACCATAAGGTCAAACGTGAAGACAAAAATGAGGACAAATATGAATACTCAAGCCCCAATTATCTATCTCCAGAATACATCGATCTTCAAACCGACATAAAAAACGTATTTTCACAAGTAACCCATCCGGCAATCACTTTGGATGGTCTGTGGTTTGTAGGTAGCAAATTCTGTCTTTACAAGCCACTTTTATGTAATTCATGTTGGCTAAAGAACTATTGTATCGCTGACCAAAAAGTACGATGGCCGGAAGAAAAGCATATAAAATCCAAAACAGAGTCAAAAGAGATACGCAAAGAGACTCTTAAAGAAAATGCAAAAATAATGAAAGCCTTTAGCAAAATCCAGATCAGTTGGAAAGCCGCAAACCCAGGCAAAAGCGACGACGAATTTTTGCGGTTCCTCAGAAATGTTTCGGATGGCGGAAACAACACGCCTAACTCAAACGCATAGTTTACTATGAGCTGCTATGCTCTTTAGCATGGCAGTCAATACACAGAGCAACCAGGTTGTCATGGTCATTGTTCCTCGGGTTCCTGTCCTTATGATGTACGAGCTCTGCTGCCTGGACTCTCTTGGATTGCAGGCACCGTACGCATAAAGGATTGCCTTTCAATATTGAGTGTCGAACTTTGCGCCAGGTCTGATCATACCCACGTTGATGGGCATTATCCCTGTAGGCATCAGACATCTGAATGTGGGTATTGCAGTAGCCGACCTGGTTATCAGTGAGATTTGGGCAGCCGGGTTGGCGGCATGGGCGCTTTGGTTTGTAAGGCATGATGTTTTATAGAGTCTGGGTATAAAGGTTTGATGCCTGTTATATGAGACCGACAGATTGCTAGGACATCAAAGTGCAATCGAGTAGGAGCTGAGCGATTAATTCGCTCAGCGTCCTCTCACACCACCGTAC
>CAZZHQ010000371.1:0-1665 GCA_964654015.1 uncultured Dehalococcoidales bacterium
AGTTCGCAGAGATGCGGGCTTTTTTATTTAGCCGATTGCATCAGAGACGTCCGTAATTAACTCACTACAGCTTTAAAGTAGCAGGAGATAACAAGCAGATACAACCCCTAGTATTTATCAATAGTGGCATGTTGAGCCATATTCTTAGTATATATCTCGGCTTGATTTATCAATTCCTTTACCGTTATTTTGGGAACTAATATTAACTCACGGTAACCAATGTTGGTGTATGTATATCTTAAAGCTAATGCGCCCGTCCTGCCTATTTCCACTCGCATCACACCACTTCCATCGTTATATGTAATTTGGCGTCCCCATACCTTTTCTGTGGCAGCCAGTGATCTAAAAACAGCTTCTGCCATGCTACCTTCTAATTTGATATGCATCTGATCCTTATTCCCTTCCAAATATGCGCAAAAAGCGAGTAAATCGTCATTATTGGTAGGTTTAGGGTTCAAAGCAGGACAAAATGCTAAGACAGCAAGAGATTCATCTTCATTAAGATCATCACGAAAACGAAGGGCATAGCTTCGCTCCCAATTACTCGATAAGCCGGCTCCATTGAATATATTGCACAACTTGGTAAGAGCGGAATCTGAAGAAGCCCTGTTTAACGATATCAAGTTACTGCTGGGAGTCGCCAACAGAGAGCGCAAATTACTCGCCAATTTATTCGCAACTGGGTATTTATTCGAGAAGTTGAGATCATCAATTGACCAATATCTTTCCTTTTCTAATAAAAATGGAAAAATTTCGTGAAACACGGCTACCGCCGTAATGCAGTCAAATTTGAGATCAGATATGTTTGAAGGCAATCCGTTCACATCCGCTGTTATGAACTTAACATTGCTTAAATTAAGCTTCTTGGATAGTTCTTGTGCGCATTGAATTGCCTGAGAACAATTATCAATACCAATAACTTCAGCATCTGGATATATCTGTGAGTAGAAACAAGTCAATATGCCATTTTCACAGCCGATATCTAGTAATCTATTGGGCTGATCGAATTGTTCTTTTATGAACCACTCCAAATATTTTTGATATAGATCGTGGTAATACCCGGAGGCAATGTCAATGCTCAACTTCAAATTCGTGTTTTTCGCAAGATAAAACTCACTTGTCTCGTAACCTGCCTCTCTTTTATCGGTAAGTTTCTCAATTTTAGCAGCGGTATTTCCGTAAGTTTTGTTTAGATAACCCCAAAAATTATCATGAGGATGCCACACTTTAAATCCAATAGATGAAAGATAATCACTAACTATTTTTTCAACAGTGATTGTTGTTGATCCATCTGGCGTTTTTGATAGACTATCGTTGTCCTTCTTCTTATTTTTTTTACTCATAGTATCCTCCTGTCAGTTATGAATCTCTCACACAGCCCTGTGGGATGGAATACATTAATGTTGATTTTAAATATACCATTTTGCAGTCAGTTTCACATGCTGACCTTACCCTCGACATTAGAATAACCATCTCTTTGAGTCCCGCAGCCATTACAACACACTCTCTGTGACTGCTTCCTTTCCATGAGCTGTGTGGGCTGATCTCGTGATAATCCTGCCTCCAAACTGCTATTATATACGTTTTGAGCTAATTTGTTATTCAAATGCGATAGATCTTTGACAGAACAATAATGCCATATAAACCAAAGCGCCCATGCCGTCA
>CAZZHQ010000372.1:0-1648 GCA_964654015.1 uncultured Dehalococcoidales bacterium
CCGGAATATGCCGTTTCAGCGAATCTGATGTTGGCCGATAAAACCGCTCTGTGTCCAACAGGCAGACTGAACCAGAAGTTTAGAATTGTGAAAGATGCAAGCGGCCGAAAATCAGTCTCAGTATCACCCGATTTATCGCAGGAAGATCTGTCTGTAAAACTCCTGAAGAAAATAAACATCGATACCTGCTGTGAGATTCTCTATCAGGAACAATACGGAAATGAATTTAAAGTACGCAAATATACCGAATTCTTGGATTATCTGGCTGAATATTATGCCGAGGACCGAAAGATAATCTCTCCTCTATCCACTGCCTGTGGCAATTGTGAATTCCGGACTACCGAAGAGGACGAAATGGTCGGGTTGAAAAGCGGATTTTGCGAATGCTGGGAAGAAACGCTAGGCTGGACAAATGAAGATTTTAAAGAGCAAACTATCTTCGATATCTGGAACTACCGGAGGAAAGACAAAAGAATTAGTGAGGGACGTATCAAGATCTCCGAATTAACTGAAGATGATATTTCACCAAAAGAAGATAAGAACCCTGGTCTTTCGTCGAGTCAAAGACAATGGATCCAAGTGCAAAAAGCACAATGTAGCGATTTGACTTGCTGGATAGATACGGTGAACCTGAAAAGTGAAATGGGTAAATGGGTATATCCCCTCCATTTCATCGATTTTGAAACCTCCATGGTAGCGATACCTTTTAATAAAGGTAAAAACCCATATGAGGGAATCGCTTTCCAGTTTTCTCATCACATGGTTCATGCTGACGGTAGAATCGAACACCACGGGCAATACCTTAATGTAACTCAGGGATTATTCCCCAACTACGACTTTATCCGGAAGCTGAAAGAAGAGCTGGACCAAGATGAAGGTAGTATATTTCGGTATGCTGCCCATGAGAACACCTACTTAAATATTATTTATCGACAGCTACAGGAAGACAGAGATGAAATTCCTGATCGGGAAAACCTTTCCCAATTTATACGTACTATCACCAAATCGGTGAGTAGCAGCGCTGAAAAATGGGAGGGGCAACGCAACATGATAGATATGCTTGAACTGGCTAAACGGTACTATTACCATCCAGACACTCGCGGCTCAAACTCTATCAAGCACGTGTTGCCGGCGATTCTAAACAACTCGGAATTTCTACAAGAGAAATATGGGAAACCGATTTATGGTGCCGCCGGAGGTATCAAAAGTCTGAATTACCAGGACTGGCTGTGGATAGTGTACGAAGGTGGTAAGGTGAAGGATCCGTATAAACTTCTGCCAAAATTATTCCAAGATGTTTCCGATAAGGATTTAAGACTATTGAGTGAAGATGATGAATTACGAGATGGAGGAGCAGCTTTGACTGCCTATGCTCGAATGCAGTTTGAAGATATGACTGACTACGAACGGCAAGAAATCAGCAAAGCCCTTTTGAAATACTGTGAACTGGATACATTTGCGATGGTCATGTTGTATGATGGCTGGAGAGACATGATAAATCGAAAATAATATTTAGAGGAATAGCATGCAGGGAGCCATCACAGGAGATGTTATGCCCGCTTATTCTTCACCCTAATAGTTGTCAACTTATGGCTGAAGTCCGCATCTAGAAATTGCCATTTTGATCCTATGTCTGAAATCCTCATCT
>CAZZHQ010000373.1:0-1645 GCA_964654015.1 uncultured Dehalococcoidales bacterium
CTGTGCTGGTTTAATCAGGTCAGCCAAGATCTCAGCGTAGAAAATAGGAGCTACGTTGGTAAGAAAAAAGTGATCGAACCAGACGGACTCATCAAGGCTGAGTGACTGAAGAAATGATTTGTCGAATAATGTAATTGGCCCCATGAATACACCTTACTTGAAGGGTAGTTCGTTATTATGTTATTTACATTAATTATACTCCCACATTAGAGCTTATCCAAAGGATTATTCAATTGTTACATTTAGGAAAGAGTGGGCGTTCTAATAATACAAAGCAGATTAGGAAGGGTTGGTTAGATTTCGTGTCTGAAGACCAAGCTTGAGAGTACAAGTTAAAAGAGGAATGCTTTTAAACTGCACATTCTGACGAAAAGTTACTTTGCTGGAAAGGTGGACAGGAAACCACGGTCCTGTGAAGTCAGAAGTCCTGTTAGGAAATGCCTTACTACAAGGCTAACAGGGGGGGCGGAAATACCAAACCATTTACCATTAAACAGCAGTTATTGATTGATTTTTATTTCAAAAGAATTTGTTATAGCTTCTGTATTCAAGACATTCAGAATTTGGCTATAATGCTTACTTAATTGATTTGGGTCAAATATTCCATTAAAAGTTAGCTTTAAAACTGGTTTTGGAGTATAGCTGACACCATTCAAGGTTACATCCTTCAGGTTGCAAAATAGAATCATCTTCAATAAACCGTCCTTGATATCTGCCAAGGACGGTAAAGACGGTTTGTCAGAGTGTTTCCCCTCGGTTAAATAGAGGTAAGTACCTTTAATCTCACATTCATCAGCGGTCAGATAGTAGTAGCCGCCTAAATAGTTACTAATTGTAATTGATGCCTTGGAGCCTGATAAATATTCCTTGGGTTGTATAGTATTGGTTTCCCTAAACTGAGCCTGTTTAGCTCGCATTCTAGAAAATTCTAGAAAATTGTCTTTCCCTTTCAATAACTCGGCAATTCTCTTATTGGCCGAATCTAGTGAGTGCATTTCAACATTTGATTGCCGAGAAATTATCTCGTAGGACGTGACCGCTTTTTGGGCTATTGTACCCGCATTACTAACATGCTCCAAATTCCAGTGTAGTGCGTCCGATTGATAAGACATAATAGAATTGATTTGAGCCTTCAGATAGTCAATATCAAATCTCTGGTTTGTGATTTTGTTGCGATACCGGGTACTTGGTTCTGCCTGTATATAATATCCGATGATGACGTATATTCCAAGAAGGCTCATTAGTGAGATGGTATCCCATTGCAAAAAATCTCTATCCCCCTCTAAGCCTTCATCTTTCATTATCGGAATGATAGTGATTTTCCTACCAGAGAAACTTAGGGAATCATAGACTCGTGTATAAGGATATGACCTTGTCCTCTTAGAGGACACCCACCAACTAATAGCAGCGCTATTGGTCTTAGTAATATTCAGTATGAACGTAGCCTGTGTGGACAAAGCTGAATGAAGGGATTCTAAATCAAAAGTGGTAAGCTCTCTGCAAAGAAACGGCGTATATCTGATACCGGTAATTTTGGCGATAATCTTATTTGTGTCCATTCTTAGGATTCTTCCCTATAGACTACAGAAAAATCATCATTTTTATCATTCATGAAGCTTTGCTCAGTGCCAAAACCGAGTTTTTC
>CAZZHQ010000374.1:0-1639 GCA_964654015.1 uncultured Dehalococcoidales bacterium
CTGGAAAAGCAGCTGACTCTTAATCAGCAGGTTACAGGTTCGATACCTGTGCGGCTCACTTAAAGATAAAATCAAGGCTGAAATGACAGTAAAGATGCCGTGGCGGGCTAAAAACAGTCATGTTAGACCAACTGATTCCTACCTTATCCCAGGCACGGGGTACGCCTGTGCTAGACCAACTGATTCGGCGCAAAGACCTAACGGGCTACCTTGTTATGTTCCTATTATCGTGCAAGGTGCAGGGATTATCCCCGGATACCATTAGAGCCTACCGTGGACTTGTCGGCTACTTCATCCGATTTATTGAACAAGGGGGCGTGACACACCCTGCCCAAGTTGCTCCTGATCACATCAGGCTATTTCTACTAAAACAACAAGAGACGTGTAACTCTATATCAATTCGGACGTACTACAGGCACATAAAACGCTTCTTTAACTGGCTTGTTGAAGAGCGTGCCCTTACTGTAAGCCCTATGGCAGTGATAAAACCTCCAAAAGCATCCAAACCACTTATCGTTCCATTTCAGGAGTCCAGCCTTCGCCGACTGCTTTTCCTTTGTGACGACAGTACGTTTTTAGGGGCCCGCAATAAAGCTATTATTTTGGTTCTTACCGATACCGGATTGCGCTTAAAAGAGATTGCTGAAATTCAAAAAAGTGTTATTGATTTTGACCGAGAGACTATAAAGGTAATGGGCAAGGGCGCTAAAGAGCGCGTGGTGCGAATCGGTGAGAACACACAGCGGGCGATATTACGGTATCTTTTAAGGAGAGATGATACCTTGCCTTGCCTGTGGGTGACTGAAGAGCGCCATCTCCTAACAAAATGGGGAATTGAAATTATGATTCGCAAATTGGGTAAACGTGCCGAGCCAATCAATGTCCGATGCTCCCCTCATATGTTCAGGCATACCTTTGCTACCGATGCGCTAGAGAACGGAGCTGCCGAATGGGAAGTTCAATCGTTGTTGGGGCATGAAACATTGGAGATGACACGTAGGTATACAAATACGCTAAGAAGCCAGAAAGCCATAATAGGTCATAAGAAGTTGAGCCCGGTGGATAACTTGAAGCTAGAGTAAGTAACGGAAGGGTGCTATAACCAAGAAGTGTTACAGATGTTTTTTAAGGGCATTAAACTGACTGGCAATGGTAATCCTACGCATTGTGACCGCCAGCCGCTTTGCAAACGTTTGCAAAGCATGTAGGGGGCATTAGTACTATCGTGCCTGATATCGTAATGAAAGGCTGCACCAGGAATTGTGGTACAAGAGCCCGAGGGATTTTGCTACAATTGAGAATTACAAACTACCGTTTCTATCGCGGACAGTAAAGATATTTGAGCGGGTTGAGAGGGGATCAGATGAAGAGAGGTGAATACGGCAGGCATACCCGGGGCGAGTGGAAGTACAACGAGCTTGTGTGGGCTGTGCTGGCCGTGCTAGATGTATCAAAGCGAAGTGGCTTGCCACCGTTGACAGTTAGGGCTCTCCATACTATGACGGGCGGTAACTATCGATCAATACTTAGCTATCTGCCTAAATGGGTAGGGCTAGGCTGGATCACCCGGCGTCCGCCGCGCCACTGCAAATACTTTGTTAAACCTGTTTATACCTATAGCATTACTCCGGCAGGGAAG
>CAZZHQ010000375.1:0-1613 GCA_964654015.1 uncultured Dehalococcoidales bacterium
TTTACTACAGCTATTATTGCTGCCGTCTCGGTCGTATCCGATCCAAGCGACTAAGAGTTGTTAGCGATTTTTGCTTTTCATAAGCTCACCGCCCCTTGGGGGTCGATGGCTAACAATTTACGGGGTAATTATAGTAGGCTGATGATGGGTTGTCAATCTGGCGCTCCTCGCAATGACAAGGAATGGGTCATTGCGAGCCGAAGGCGTGGCAATCTTGGTGGAGGGGGTGCTTTCAGGGATTGCTTCGTCGCCAATGCTCCTCGCAATGACGGAAGAGGACTTCCTCCTCTCCTTAAAAGGAAAGGGGGTGAGGTTGGTAAATGACCCCTGATGGTGAATCCAGTAGAGGTGGCATCGTCAACAAGAGTTAGCTAGAATCTTTTCAATAATCCTATCCCTCGGTATGAAGGAGATACTGGCTACTTCTTTAGGCTCAAAGCCCATACACAGGGCTAATACCTGGTTATAATCAAAGACCGGCAACGAATATTGAGTATCACCGCTATTCTTGTTCAGGTCTTTTTGTATTCCATCCAGGTGCATCAAGCAGGTTATACAGGAAACAACTATGAGCTCGGCATCGGTCTCTTCTTTGATAGCGTCAAACTTCTTCCTAGTGTATTTTACATTATCAATATGAGCTCCCTTACTAAACCCCCCGGCGCCACCACAGCATTGAGGTTCCCGGCTGAAATATTGTACCTTTGCCCCCAGAGCCTCAATCAGTTCTTTAAGCATGTGTGGTTGCCGTGGGTCATCAAAGCCGACAATTTCGCTGGGGAATAAGGTATGGCAGGGATACTGGACGATGGCATTAACGCCCTTAAGGCTCTTGGTAATAGCGCTGCTAATTTTCTCTGGCCCAACATCATTGTAGAGTACATCAATCATATGGCGGGGTTGAGCTGTCCCCTCAAATTTCTTACCGGCTGGTTCCAGTAATTCATTAACCTGCTTCTTTTTCTCTTCATCCTGTAAAAGTTTGGCTCTTCCCATTCTCAGCGAGCTATAGCAGGAGCCGCACTCAACTATAGGGTCAACTCCTTTTTCCTCGGCGATAGACAGGTTCCAGGCGTTAACCGCTAGACCAGCGATTTCATCTGCCGAAGGGAAGGTTCCGAAGGCGGAACAACAAGCGCAGCCTTCCAAATCCACCAATTCCGCTCCTAATTTAGGCATGGTTAGTCTTATTGCCCGTTCTACATCAGGGCGTATTGCCGGCATATTGCAACCAAGAAATAAACCGTATTTCATAGTCTAACCTCTGAACATATAATCATTATTTCTCACCAGCTCTGTTTGTCTAAGCATGGCTCGAAACTTTTCTAACAACTCAGGGAATTTCACAACGGTAGGCGGTACTTCTTCCAGACCAACTGATTTTCTCAGTTCCTGCACTTTCTCCAGCGGTTGGGTGTGACCCCTTTCAAATAGCTCGGTAACCGCTGTGGGAATATAGGTTTCATCTTTCTGGCTCTGCCACCTTCTTATTGCCAGGCATACATCAAACGGATGTACATTCATGGGACACATTTCCTCACATTGGGAACAGGTAACACATATCCAGGGGGTTCCCTCTTCTAACAATTCATCCTCCATCCCAAGCAGAACCC
>CAZZHQ010000376.1:0-1608 GCA_964654015.1 uncultured Dehalococcoidales bacterium
TGTTGCCGTGATGCATGCCTATGCCTTGGATGAAGGTGAGAGACTAAAGGAGCGGGTATCTTCTGAATTCAATTGTGCTGAGCTGTGGCTTACCGAGTTTAGCCCGGTAATGGGCTATGCCTGTGGCACTGGAACCCTGGGTCTTGCTTTTTATTCGGAAGACTAGGGGCGAAATTAGACCTCTTATGGTTACTAAAGCGGCTATTATTACTGATAACACTGCTTGCATTCCACAAGAGCAAGCTGCTTTCTAGTTTGATTGCGCTGAGCTATCTATTACTAAGGTGTGCCTCTTCAATCTACCCTTGGAAAACGACGACCTCACTTTTAATAGCTAGTAAGATTTTTCACACTACCTAGCAAAATAGAGTGAAACATCTTATAATAAGGGGTGTGAAAAGTGCTCAGCTTGTCTCTGATGTGCAGCGATTGATTGATAGCTTGGGAGAGTTGCCTGAACTGGTAGCGGAGCCTGTCTTTATTGCAGTCAGTGGTCTACCGGGAACAGGGAAATCTTACTTTTGTAGTAAGCTAGCTGAGAGGCTACCAGTCATTATTTTGGAAAGTGATGCCTTGCGCAAGGCTCTTTTCCTATCACCGAGCTATAGTCCGCAGGAGAGTTCACGCCTTTTTGGGGCTGTTCGCCTTCTCATTAAGAGCTTACTGAAAAAAGGAAATTCCCTTATTTTAGATGCAACCAATCTATCAGAGCGACATCGTGAATATTTCTATAGTATTGCTGACCGTTTGGGTGTCAAGTTAGTCTTGGTGCGGGTTGAGGCTCCACCTTGGGTAGTGCATGAGCGGCTTAAAGCCAGGCGAGGAAATTTAGGGAGTAAATCAGATGCTGACTGGGTAATATATCAGAGGATGAAGCCCTCGGTTCAGAAAATCCGTCGTAACCACTATGCTGTGGACACCTCTCGCGATATTAGCCCGGTCCTGGACAAAATTGTGAGGGAGGTGATGCATTAGAGTTTATCCCTTAGTTTTTATTTACACGAGGTTAGACTTTATAGGGGGTTCATAAGATGTCTTATGGGTATAATGGGCAGATACTACGGGTTGATTTGTCTCGTGGTGCCACATCGGTAGAAGCGCTTGACGAGCTATTCTGCAGGAAATATTTAGGTGGCGCCGGTTTTATTTCATACTTTCTGTTGAAAGAATTACGGCAAGGAATTGACCCCTTAGGTCCGGAGAATAAACTAATCTTTGCCCTGGGACCGGTAACCGGAGTTCCATTACCTGGAAGCGGTCGTCACTGTGTTGGTGCTAAATCCCCTCTAACTAACGGCTATGCCAAGTCAGAGTCAGGAGGATTCTGGGGTGCCGAGCTTAAACACGCTGGCTACGATGCGATTATTGTTGAGGGCAGGGCTGCAAAACCGGTCTACCTCTGGATTCACGATGGAGAGGCAAGCATAAAGGACGCCAGTCACCTTTGGGGGAAGAATGCGAAAGAGACGCAGGATGCTATTAGAGATGAGCACGAAGATAAACAAATTCGAGTCGCCGTGATAGGTCCCGGAGGAGAAAATTTGGTACGCTTTGCTTGCATCATGAATGACCTTAAGGATGCTGCCGGTAGGGGAGGAATGGGTGCCG
>CAZZHQ010000377.1:0-1597 GCA_964654015.1 uncultured Dehalococcoidales bacterium
AGGCAGTGGCACAAGACATTACCGAGCATAAGTACGCTGATGATGAATTGAGGAGGAGCGAAGAGAAATATCGTTCTTTAATATTGAATATTCCAGACATAGCATGGACGTCAGATGAAAAGTATCGCATTGTTTTTGTAAGCCCCAATATAGAGCACCTTACTGGATATACTCCGGAAGAAGAATATCGGTTTAGTGACTGGCTGAGGTGGTTCGAGAGAGTCCATCCCGATGATACTGAAGATGCGGAAGCTGCTTTTCAGGCATTGATGAAAGGGAAAAAGCATTTCGATATGGAGTACCGCTTCAAGAGAAAGGACGGGCAGTGGATTTGGATACATGACAGATCGGTTGGAACCTATGAGAAAGACGGAGCATTGTATGCTGACGGCTTGTTCTCAGACATTACGGAACGCAAGCGAGCAGAGGAAGAGAGGGAGGAACTGCAGCATAAGGCTGAACTGAATAGCCGTTTAGCCTCTATTGGTCAGATGGCGTCAGGAGTTGCTCATGAAATAAATAATCCGCTGGCCAGCGTTATCGCTCTCACCGAGGTGCTGGCGCAAAAGGGCCTTCCTGAAGTTATTAGCGAAGATGTAGAGATAATCCATGATGCAGCCCAGCGGATAGCTAGTATTGTAAACAGGCTACTTACCTTTGCCCGGCAACAAAGGCCAGAGCAAACCTATGTCGATATTAATACGGTCATACAAGCTACTCTTGCCCTGCGAACTCATGCCCTAGAGACAGGTCACATTAAGCTTACTTCCCAGCTTGTCCCCAATTTACCAAGAACCATGGCTGATGCTGCCCAACTCCAACAGGTATTCCTCAACATCATCCTGAACGCCGAGAGTGCGATGAAGTCGGTCAATGGTGGCGGCAACCTTCTTATCAAGACAAAGAGGATTAGTAACACGATACGGATATGGTTTACGGATGACGGCCCGGGGATAGCCAAGGAAAATCTAACTAGGGTGTTTGAACCCTTCTTCACTACCAAGGAGGTGGGTCAAGGAACTGGCCTGGGCTTGAGTATCTGTCATGGAATCGTTGCCGCACACAATGGCCAGATATATGCTAGGAGCCGGTCGGTTAGGGGGGCCACTTTTATTGTGGAGTTGCCTGTAGTCGCTGAGGAAAAACGGCTGGATTTAGCCGAACTGCCTGGTGAAACTGCGGAGGCGACAGGGCAAAGATGCTTGAGGTAGATGATGAGCCAAGAACCTGAGATTTTTCAAGAAAGTGCCAATGATGAGTAGGATACACCGCCCTCGTATTCTTGTTGTCGATGATGAGCCTGGAATACTCAGAGCTCTGAAGACCGGCCTGGAAGCTAATGGTTTTGAGACTTTGGCGGCTACGGACGGTAGTGAAGCCCTCGAGGCCATTGATAAAGAGCTACCTGACCTCTTGATCCTCGATATAATCATGCCTAAGATGGACGGCTTCGAAGTGTGCCGCCGCATCCGCGCCGACCGCTCGCTTTACACCCTGCCCGTCATCCTCGTTTCAAGCATGGACGCGGATGAGGAACTGCGCCATGGACTGGCGCAGGGCGCCTTCGACTACATTCCCAAACCGTTCAAGCCGGGGC
>CAZZHQ010000378.1:0-1586 GCA_964654015.1 uncultured Dehalococcoidales bacterium
TTGGTGATCTCTTTCAACCCTTTGCCCTCGTTGCATTCCCTGAATATTCGCTGCGCGATAGGCGCCTTGTCAGGATCGATATCAAGAGTATTCCGTAACTTATCACCATCCTTCACCTTTTTCCTGAGATAGCCAAAGGGAGGCCGGCTGCCATTAAAGAAACCGCGTGAGGCATTTTCCCGCAGTCCGCGAATCACGTCCTGGGCAAGATTGGAGGAGTAGAACTCGTCAATGACCTCGATTATTCCCTCCATGAGATGGCCGGTTGGCGTATCCTCGATAGGCTCGTTGATTGAGATTATCTGAATACCCTGTTTTCTCAGGAGCGACTTATAGATAATAGAGTCCTCACGGTTTCTGGCAAACCTGGATAGCTTCCAAACCAGGATCAACTGGAAGGGAGGCTGCTTCATCCGGGCCATGCTGATCATCTCGCGAAAGGCCGGCCTGGCAGTGCTTCTGCCGCTCTCGGCTTCGTCAACGAACTCCTTGATGACCGTATACCCGTTCCTTGCGGCGTATTCCCTCAGAGCTTTGAGCTGTGCCGATATAGAAAGGTCAACGTCCTGCCGGTCGGACGATACCCTGGCATAAATAGCCACCATTTTCTGACTCTCCATAGTGTCCTCCTTTCTCAATATAGATCTGAGTGGAAGCCTTTTACAATCTCGGGCATTATCCGTTTGACCTGCGGGTCCAAAAGATTTCTATTTCGCCCGAGCACCACCACAAGAGCTACCTTGGTGGGAACGTCCGATACAAGCATAGGCCTGGCTAACGCGATCAGACCCTCTCTGGTCTTGCCATCCTTGGGCATGCCATCAAGTAGCGTGAAAATCCGCACCAGATACGGCTTTTCTCCCCTGATAGCCATATCCACTAAAGAGCCGGGCGTCACGGTCGTTCCCTTTGTCGGGAAGAACGCCCCGAGCTCGCCAAAATTGGGTTCAGGGAATAGACTGGGACTCAAAGTGCAGTAATTCAACGACCACACGTCTAGTCCAGGATCACGCTCGTAGAGCGCACCGTAGAAGAAGTGCTTACCGTTCAGCACCTCGCCTATGCGGAGAAGCACCTGTGAGCAGCTCTTGGCATAGTAGCTGGCCAGCTCGAAAGCGTCCAGACCTGTCTCGTATACCTTGTCGATGAAGTTTTCCTGGGGCAGCAAGACGGCTGAGGCGAACCGGTTGGCGGCGATATGGAGGGCGCCGTTATCCAGAGACTCGTAGGATGGGCAGACTTCTGCGAAATGCGGCTCCATCATCTCCCGTATTTCGTGGAGTATTGTATTCTCAATCCCGCTAACAGCATCGCCTTGCTTATAGTAGATAGTCTTGTTTTCGTCATAAACATCGTGATATCCGCGGAGGTTAGATGGCATACTGTCCAACGTGTTCACATTAATATTGCAGCAAGCAGCCACCGCCCTGATGTCTTTCATTGTTACCGGTGATTCCATCACGTACATCTCTCGAAACTCATCAGCTTTCTGCTCCTCGGTGAGGGCGCCGGGGTTGCCGTGTTTACACATGAGGTAGCAACAGAAGCCATGAAGGTCATTCGTGAAGGGCATGCAATCAACCTCC
>CAZZHQ010000379.1:0-1559 GCA_964654015.1 uncultured Dehalococcoidales bacterium
ATTTTTTCCCCTTTTTAGCTGGATAATTCGGGTTAAGCTCAACTATGGCGGCACCCCGGCCAAGGGGGCCTCCAACTGCCGGCCCCCGAGCTTGGTAGAAAAAGACCGTGCTGCCGGGCTCGGCTAAGGCTTCGATTTTCTGCTGTATCTCAGTCTCAGTAAAGAGGGGCACATCGTAGCTAACCCTTTTCTTCTCTTCTAATTCCACATGCTTTGCCCCCTCATCAAACCATCCTTGGTAAAGAATCAATTCTGGGTGCCCATCAAGAGAGGTATAGTCCTTAATTTGTACCTCACTTGCCACTGCTTCTGACTCATCGAAAATGCGGCAATCAAACGCCTTTTCCGCCTTTGGACTCCTACGCACCACAGCCTTAAGAATCTGTACCAAACCAGGATCCCATTTGTACTCAGCTATCAGATGCTTTTCCAGCAGTCCCGGTATCAATCTCGGTCCGGGTAACTTCTCGACCTTTGGTTGTGGTGGCTTCTCTAGTACTGCTTTCTTTTTCCAGGGCATTTCTTGTACCTCCTTTAAGGCACTCTCTATGTTCCCGGTATTGACTTTCTTGCCTCCGGGTGTTAATATTAGATTAGTTTTATCTAATGTTTATTAATTACTGTGTTTTATCTAATAAATATAGTAGCACCATTCTGGCAAATTGTCAAGGGAATTTTACTCTGACATAGGAGGTTTATATAATGCCCAATTGGACTCTTATCAGCAATCATGGATTGGTACTCACTTATATTGCCGAGCATTCCCAAAGCACCGCTCGGGAGATCGCTTCCGCTATTAAGATTACTGAGTGGACTGTCCTTAAGATTATTACCGAATTGGAAAGGGAGGGATATATTGAGCGACAGAAGGTGGGGAGGAAGAATATCTACTACATCAACAAACATTCATCTCTTAGACACGAGACCATTAGGCATATTAAGGTTGCGGACTTGCTTAAAACACTGGGCTCGAGGCGCTGACATAAGCTGATTATCAGCGGTAAGCCAGACAAGGGTCATTCCACTGGTTGCAGTGGCCATTGACTATGTTAATTGGAAAGATACGGCCGTATAAGTTGACCTGCCCCCCGAAAACGAGATCTCGTAAACGTTATTTCCGAGCAATCCTGATTTTGCGCATTATTACAACAGATTGTTAAATAAAAAAGGGGAGCCGAGAGGCTCCCCTTCACTGTTCAGTTAAAATTTATTACCACTGCACAAACATCGGGATGTCTGATTTCTTGCACGTACGATTGGCCTTCAGGTGAAGAGGCTTTAAATATTCTGCCAAGTAAGACCTTAATAGCAAAATTCACGAAAACAGCTCCTCTTTTAAAGGTTTTTTAACCACTTATTTTGGGGTAGGGCATTAAAGATATTAGATTCATGAATACCAGTGACCAGACGTTCATACCAAGAACGATGAAGCCGCCATTCATGGTAGGTTAAATTGGCATAATTTATGGCAGGAAATGATAGCCACCCGAACATAGACAATACCGGGAAACGCTGGAACCCATCCTGGAGGCTCCTAGCTCTTTGACAGTAACCGAGAA
>CAZZHQ010000380.1:0-1557 GCA_964654015.1 uncultured Dehalococcoidales bacterium
TCAGGCATCGCGGGCAATCCTATCGCTGCTTTTTTTGAAGCCCAATCTGAGCCGGGGTTAGTTCCCTGAGGGTCACGCTGTGACGGTAACTGACCCAGGAAAGTGGGCTGCACCCCTATGAGTGGACAGATATGCTGCGGAGAGTCCGGCGGGGTAATTCCTTATCCGGGTTAATATTCAGTAGGTCCTCAAACTCGTTCTGTGGCAGCTAACCAAGCGCCGAATGCAGCCTCTTCTGATTATAGACCTCCTCGACGAAATAGGGTAGTCTGGTCAATACGTCCTCAAATGTCTCATACTCGCAAAAGTCCAGATTGCATGATGTCACTTTTGCTTGAAATGTGTCTCGCTTGCTCACCTGAGTTCCAATCAGGTATGCGGCAAGCTGGCACACTTTTCGTCAAATTGTTACGTAACAAATCATTTTTATTATAGTTAACAATCTGAACTTGGATCTTTATTGTCTAATTCTTGCTAACCCAATGTATCTCTAAACGGGGTTTCTCTTCTTCTTTAACTTTTTTTGCGTTCTTCCTTTAGAGTTCATAAATGTAATGGAACATTTATACCAGTCTAGATTCAGCCAACCAATATAATACCTCTTGTGCACTGTCTGAAGGAGTGTTAGCATTTTTACATGGATAATTATGGTGAAGGAGGATATCAAAATGGAAGTTGCATCGCTTGTTGTAGCCATACTCACATTAATTTTTGCTCTTTTTATTCAGAGTGAAACAAGGGAAATGTTGGGGCGTATAAATGCCATAACTGACACATTACCAGGCGCTCATGATGTAAATAGAGTAATAATGGACAGAAATAAATCAAAACAGGACAGAGCAATAATTGTCTCTGATTTGCCCAAAAATACTCATATAGCCTTTGTTCCTGCTGGTCCTGAAATACCTTGGGCTAAAAATGCATTGTGGAACTTTATCCGCAAGGGAGCCAGTTACTTGTCAGGTGATATCTATGAACCAATGGTGAAACAAAGTACAATGGGGAAATGGGAGATCAAATCTGCCAATTCCGAAAGCGAAGAGATAAAGACATTGTTCACACATGGATGGGAACCATTTAGTATTACTGAAAACAATATGACTTGGCTTCGCAAATACAAAGCAGAGTGACCTGTTCCAGATAGTTATACAACATAATATTAGAACTATTATTGATTAAATAGAAAGCCAGATTGTTACCTTCTGAAAATTACATAGCCGCAGCACAAGCGTAACCGCGCCGGGCAGGTCGCCATCGTCTATCAGTCCGCTAACCAGCTCATTGACGCGTTCGAGTCGTTTGGATGAGAAACCAACCGTTTCCGGAGGGACTATTTTAATTTCCGTATTGCTTGACATAACAACTCGCCTCCAGGACGTTTATTTAATCAGCCGGCTCACATAAGGGAGCACAGCTATATTGCGTTAGAATACATCACCTGGCTGGTGTTGGCAATATGAAAAACGGAGGACAGGAACACTAAACTCTAAATACTAATTACGAAATACTAAACAAATTCAAAATGCCAAGCTCTAACTCGAAAACCTGCTACCTCCC
>CAZZHQ010000381.1:0-1552 GCA_964654015.1 uncultured Dehalococcoidales bacterium
GCAAATGTTTATTTGGCTCAGCGGGTATCAGCATGCCTCTGGCGTAAAGCTTCATACATCACCAGTGCGGCGGAAACTGAGGCGTTCAATGAACTGATTTTACCGCACATCGGTATTGAAATCAGGTAATCACATCTCTTTCTGACCAGTTCAGAGATACCCTTACCCTCTCCACCGATAACGATAGTCACCGGCATGGTGAAATCAGCCTGGCGGTAATCTTCTTTGCCTGCCGAGTCAACCCCGATTACCCAGATACCGTTCTCCTTGAGCTTCACTATTGTTTGGGCAATGTTGACGACCCGGGCAACGGGTAGATACTCTATTGCCCCAGCCGAAGCTCTGGCGACGGCAGCGGTCAGTCCCACTGCGCGCCGCGTGCGGATGATGACGCCGTGAGTACCACTTGCTTCCGCGCTGCGAATTATAGCCCCCAGGTTCTGCGGGTCCTCCATTCCATCAAGAATGCAGTAAAGGGGCGGCTCGTCCTTTTCCCTGGATATTCTGAATAAATCTTCAAGGCTATAATATTCTTTGACGGCTGTGTAGGCGATAATACCCTGATTCCTCACCATATCGCTGTGTTCCCTAATCGTTTCGGCAGGCACATATTCCACAGGGATTCTTTTGCTATGTGCCAGGCCAACAATTTCCGCGGTGAAACTATGCCTGCTAATATTTTGGGCGAGCATGATTTTCTGGATGGGGCGTCCCGCACGAAGTGCTTCCAGCACTGGATTGCGACCTGCGATAATCTCTGCCATGCCCTGATTTTAGTGTAACTCAAGGGAGGAAGTCCAGTCAGCTTAGGTTCTTAACAATTCTTGGCTTTGTTCAATAAAATTAGACAGTTGTCCGATGTAGATTCAACTTACATTAATTGCCTGAAGCGGCGGCATTCCTCTGTTAGTTAATAAACCATCGCCTATAACAGGGACTAATGGAAACCCAGGATGAATGGCAATAAATAGCTTCATGCCTGGGTTTAGGCTAAATTCTAATCCTCAAGCTGTATCGTCTTACTATCCGGCGACATAACGTAGAGATGCGAGAAAGTAGCACCCCTGGTAGCCCCGTGCCAGTGTTTCTCTCCTGCCGGAATGAAGATAATATCTCCGGGGACGACGGTCACCTCTTCATTCTCTGTGGCCACAATGCCTTTGCCTTCGGTGACAATGAGTATTTGTTCAATGGTATGACTGTGAAACTTGTTCCTTATCCCACTATCGAAGTTAACCTGTGCTATGCGGAATTTCTTGCTCAACTCAGTATCCACGATGGACTGCATGGTGACAGGTCCAGTGAACAGTGGGCTTACCCGTGGTTCTTTTGCTACCTGGCTTACCCTGGCTACTTTCATGTTAATCTCCTTTAGCTACAAACATCTGGTGACGCATGTAGCTACATTTACCTGCCGGCTTATTAGCCTCAAGGCAAATATCACCTTATTTTATGGCTCTAATTTATTTCATGGCTGATAGTGACGTCGGAACCATGAGCCTGGTTGTCTCGTATGCAATGAGAGCCCTGAGATGGCCGGCGGCTTTTAGAA
>CAZZHQ010000382.1:0-1526 GCA_964654015.1 uncultured Dehalococcoidales bacterium
TCTTTTCCGGGCTTGTCTATCTCAATTCCTTCTAGCATATGTTCTGGACTATGCTTTACAGTGGCAATACGATACCCGCGCTTCCTGAACTCTGTGATTAACCTTTCAATAAGCGCTGTTTTTCCGCTCCCCGATTTACCTACAATAGAAACAAATGGCACCATTTTTCTACTCCTTACCAATCTAGCATTTGCACTTGCACGATGTCTCCCGCTTTAACTTCCCTTGTATCCTCGGGGATAATAGCCAGACCGTTGGCCTTTGCCATCGATGTAAGAATTCCTGGCTTCTGAGGGCCGGTAAGATGGGCGTGATATTGACCTTCATGCTTGGTAACGATTACTCTGGCAAAGATACGTTGTCCATTAATATTTTTCACATCATTTTCCATAACTGCTTGAACTGATGGCTTGTCAAGGTTTTTCTTTCCCATCATCTTTAATATGGCTGGGCGGGCGAATTGCTCAAAGGCAATCATTGAGCTTACCGGGTTGCCTGGTAGACCCAGGTGGAGCAACTTATTATCTCCCTTTCCAATTACACCGAAGGCGAGTGGTTTTCCCGGCTTCATTCTCACTGCCCACAGGACAATTTCTCCGCGCTTCGCCAGAACATCCTTCACAATATCATAATCTCCGACGGATACACCGCCGGAGGTAATGAGCAAATCTGAATTCAGCCCCTCATCAATTTTTTTATTAAGCGATTGAACTGAATCACGCCCTATGCCGAGGATTTTAGGGATTCCGCCATACTTCAGGGTTTGAGCAGAGATAGTATACGTATTGCTGTTATAAATCTTGCCCGGGGATAATGTCTGGTTAATATCTACAAGCTCATCCCCGGTAGCTAGAATAGAAACAACGGGGCGGCGAATAACCAGCGCTGTAGAACATCCAAGGGAGGCCAGTACTCCTATTTCAGAAGGGCGAAGCACACTCCCCTTTTCTAAAACTAGTGACCCCTTGGCAATATCCTCTCCCGCATGTCGAACGAGTGATCCCTTTTCCGCCTGGCGTAGTATGCCGATTTGTGATAGCTCACCCTGGGATGATTTTCTAGTTACCTCGTCAGTATCCTCAAATTGCACTACAGCATCAGCCCCCTTGGGTATTGGAGCTCCTGTCATAATACGAACAGCTGTCCCCGGCCTGACTTCCGTGTCGGGCAGATAACCAGCAGCAACCTGGCCAATGACCTCCAGGTATTTGGGGGATGTTGGGCTGGCACCATATGTATCTTCAGCCCGAACGGCATAGCCATCCCTGGCAGAATTATCCAGTGGGGGGATATCAATGGTGGAATAAATAGCGGTAGCCAGAACCTGGCCTAAACAGTCTAAAATAGGCTTCTCTTCTGGCTCCAGAACTTCCACATAGCTCAGAATCTTCTCTAAAGCCCCTTCAACGGAAATCATCTAATTGCTTTTTCAACCTCATGGTATAAAGATATAGGAGCTAGCATAACGGAATTCAGTCGCCAAGCCGGATTCTACCTTCATCAATCAGCCTTAAGTGCTCGGTATC
>CAZZHQ010000383.1:0-1512 GCA_964654015.1 uncultured Dehalococcoidales bacterium
AGAGTACCAATCTTTATAGTGTTCTTTCAAAAGCTCCGAACCGAAGATCACAAAATCCACCGACTTAAAGCATCTCCCGACCTCTATCATCCTCTCTGCCCTTGACTCTTCCGTATTGCATTCCTTACTTTCTATCACATCGTCCAAATCCCAAACATATTTAGGCCCAGGGACAAAGTATCTATACAACCAATAAGATTGAAAATATACAATGTCATAATCACAAGCAAGTTTAGGATTAAATTCGTTGAAATATGTAATCTCGAAAGGAAGGTGTTTGCACAAAAGCTGACATCTCAAATAGTTTGAGTAATACGGATTACGCTCACAGTATATTTTTAACTTTTTCGATGACTTCATCTTGTTGCTCATAAGTTAATGATGGAAATAGCGGTAGCGTCATAACATTTGAACCGGGGTAGTGAGCTTTACAGCTTATGCCTTGCTTTTCAAGCTCCACAATCTTTTCTTTTACTTCTCCGTAATCTTTTAGGTAAAGCGGAAAGATGTGATTGCCTGTCCAATTTGTATTAAATGACTTGTTGTATCTCTCTACCAGAATATTGCGATTGTGCGTAAATGTCGGAAGTTTTTTAAGTTGTTCCCTACCGATAGTGGCATTTATATCCCCGCCCTCATATCCTCCCGCGTATGCCTCGACTGTGTAATCGAATCTACCGAGCTTGGTTCTCACGAGTCCATCATTGATCTGGAGTAATGCCCATTCGTATATCTTCTTATCATTGGTTACGAACATCCCACCACCACCGGAGGTCATATTTTTGTTCGGGTGAAACGAATAACAGCGTATCTTTCCGACAAGCGGATCATTCGGTTCTATGCGGTGGGCTGAGTCCTCAACAAGGCAAGGTGTTTCGTCTTTGACCCCTCCGAAGTGGACATTAACCCGATGGTTTCTCGGATATTCTTCTGTCAGTTTATAGGATTGTGTCGATAACCCAACATCTTCAGCCGCGGAGTAGGTCGCACAATATGTATTTTCTGGATAGGTAATAAACCCACACTGTTTCTCTTTGCGAAGGTATGTGTAGGCGAGTTTCAACGCACTAGTACAACAATTAGTAAACAGCGCATATTCTGCTCCAACATATTCAGAAAACTCTCTTTCAAAGGCTTCGCATTCTTTTCCCCTAGCAAACCAGCCAGATTCCATTACTCGTTTGACTGCTTCGTATTCCTCTGCCCCTAATGTTGGTTTAGTGTGCGGTATCATACCACTCCTTATGTTTTAGCGTCCACTCGATTGTTTTGGTCAACGATTCCTCAAAAGTCTTAGGAAAACTATGTCCCATTTCTTTTAGTCTTGTTCCGTCTAAACTATACCTCAGGTCGTGTCCGGGACGGGATGAGTGAAAGTCAACCATTTCATATTTCAAAGGTTTTCCAATCACCTTGGCGATAAACTGTGCTAGTTCTAAGTTGTCCATCTCTTTTTCGCCCACGATATTATATTTGTCTTGCGTCTGTCCGTTCATAAGAACAAAGATCAAT
>CAZZHQ010000384.1:0-1511 GCA_964654015.1 uncultured Dehalococcoidales bacterium
GTTCAAAAGTTCTGCCTATTGTCACCCCATCTCCACTTAGGGGTTTGAATATTAACTAAGTATCAGAACCCCACTAGTTCCCCTGGTTTTAAGATGATAAGGGGCAGAGCAATCTTTGCTTAGCCTCATTCATGGTGACGGTTCAGCTACCCTTCCCGCGTTATCCTTCCTCAGATGGAAACGGGGCATAAATGCAAAATTGTATAAAGTCCATACACCTGCCCCATTTTTGAGTATTATTTGGCTTTTATATTAGCTGCCTAAATAAGCCTTTATCACCTTTTCTTCGCTGGCTACAGTTTTAGCATCGCCTTTCAAAGCTATACTGCCAACCTCCAGGACATAGGCAATGTCAGCTAGCCTGAGTGCCATGCGAGCATTCTGTTCAACCAATACAATGGTTACGCCAGTCTGGTTAATCTGGGTGACGATTTTAGCAACTTCACTCACCATTATCGGTGATAGTCCTAAACTTGGCTCATCCATCAGCAGCACTTTGGGATTGGACATCAGGGCACGAGCCACTGCTACCATCTGCTGCTCGCCACCACTCAAGTCAGTGGCTTGGTGCTTCATTCTCGCTCTCAAGGCAGGAAAGTGTTCAAGTATTGACTCCAAGTTCCTTTTAAGCTCATCTCTCCCTTTTATCAAGAAAGCGCCCATCTCTAGATTTTTCATTACAGATAATCCATAAAAAAGTTGCCTGCCCTCGGGAACGTGAGCAATCCCACGCCTGACAATCTCGTGGGGTGGCAGTGTATCGATTCTTTCCCCCTGATACCATATCTCGCCTGAAGTCGGCCGTTTCAGTCCGGATATCGTTCTTAGTGTGGTCGTCTTACCAGCGCCATTAGCTCCAAGGAGAGTGACAACACTTCCTTCCTCAACCTCCATCGTAATACCCTTTAGGATTTCTGCTTTCCCGTAATGAACCCATAGGTCCTTAATCTCAAGCAGCATCTTATTCCTCTTCCCTTCCTAGGTATGCCTCAATTACCTCTGGGCTCCTCTTTATCTCATCAGGCAGTCCCTCGGCAATCTTTTGGCCATAGTTTAACACGGTTATTCTATCAGAAAGGTTCATGACTGCTTGCATGGCATGCTCCACCACGATAATGGTAATATCTCTATCCCGTATCTTCCTAATCCGCTCCATCATCTCTGCTGTTTCCACTGGGTTCATGCCGGTTACCGGCTCATCCATTAGCAATAGGGTAGGATTACATGCCAAAGCTATACTCACCCCAAGAGCCCGCTGATGTCCGTGAGGCAAGCTTCCAGCTAACTCGTATTTCTGTGGGCCTAGTCCCATGAACTCAATTATCTCCAGGGCCTGTTCTTTTGCCTCTTGGTCTGCTTTATGGGAGGCAGGAGTGTGCAAGAATTCTTTCACTGCCCCCGCCTTTAAATTCATATGAAAGCCAATCAGGACATTTTCCAGTACTGTTGACCACATGAAGAGAAATGTCTCTTGAAAGGAACGAGTTATGCCCATCTGTGCTATCTTGTGT
>CAZZHQ010000385.1:0-1509 GCA_964654015.1 uncultured Dehalococcoidales bacterium
GGAATTAGCCAAGATTACTCCGTATCAGCGCCAGCTATTAGTGAGATAGACCTGTCCGAACCCTGTCATAGCATAGGAGCATCAGACAGTCACCTAGTAGAGGAGTGTTCTTGAAATTCATAGCACTAGCGGAGGTATAAAAAAGGGAAGAAAACAAGAGAAGGCACAACAAAGGAAGAGCTACAAAGAGTTCTTGAAAGGGGTTAAACACCGGTCGATGGTGGTCGGCCGGCTCGCAAGAAGCAGGAATCGGCATTAGTTAAGTAATCCTCAAGAAACAAGCGCAGGAGTGAATATGACATCAACTGGTACTATTTCCCGGTTGGTGAAGGCTCATTACCACCTTCTTTCGCTCATCTTGTCTGGTAAAGACTATGAAGTCACTGAGAATCCTAACGACTCTATATCTAGCAAAGAAAGCCTTAGCGAGGATCTCAAAATCGTCCTTGACAGCAAAAATCGGCAATGTGAAAATGTGAAAGTAATCAGGATTGGCTAATAGGAAGGAGGAGAAAAATGTATGCCTGACTTAGTATTATCAAGATATAGTGACCCGTGGACACCTTGGGGTGAGACACATTTACAGAAAGCGCGGTGGGTAGCTGATTATTTTAGTAAGATGGGACGGCAGATTCACGAAAGGGGCTTTCATTACTGGCTGGTATCCATAGGCGATGTGGTCAAGCCTGATGGTAGCCCCTATTCAAATACCGAGAAGGACTGGAACCTGCTCCAGCAGTGGGTCAAGTGGGCTAAGTACCTACAGATTGGTGACTGGAGCAACCTTATCGATAGAAAACACCCCGAGCCAGTAGATTATCTGGAACTCTTTGCTGAAGCCGGGCAACTGCATGAAGGTTTGGATACCCCCGACAAGCTGGTCGATTACAAGCTTAAGGGGTTGGTCGATAGCATTATCGAAGAGATGATGTTGGCCGTGCCCCACTACGAGAATCTGGGGTATCAAAACTATTTTCTGGTTGTTTTTTGTGAAAAGAACTCGATGAATGACTATATTGCCCCCGTAGTAGAGCAGTTAAACAGTGTCTTCCAGCCTCTAGTCGGTGAGTCAAGCCTGGAGAGAGTGGAAGCTATAGTGCGTCGCGCCAGCGAAGTAAAAAAACCGGTGCGCATATTTTACATCTCAGACTTTGACCCCAGTGGTAACCAGATGCCAATAAGCGTAGCCAGGAAAGCTGAGTGGTTTGCACGAGAGAAGTATAAACTTCCCGGCGAGGTAAAACTTAAGCAAATAGCCTTAACGTATGACCAGGCAATGAGGTATCGGCTGCCAGGCATCCCGACCAAGGAGAGTGACAGCCGGGCGAAAAGTTTTATTGAGCGCTTTGGGGATAGGGCTACCGAGCTTGATGCCCTGGAGGCTCTGCATCCCGGGGAACTGGCAAAGATAGTAAGAGAGGCGTTAGAGCCATATTATGACCATGAAAACACAAGGAAAGTACTAGATGAAAACGATAGGATGGCGAGAGAAGCTAGACAGATGATAGA